>NZ_CP042582.1:2135000-2454062 GCF_008728835.1 Hypericibacter adhaerens | reverse complement strand
ACCCTCGCTGATGGCTTTCCATCCCCGCCGGATCCCGCCGATCGGATTGTCCATGCTGGGCGCATCGCCTTCGGCCCAAACGGCGGCAAGCGCTTCCAGATCGCCGCTGTTGAAGGCGCCATAGAAATCGATGAGCGCATCCAACGCGCTACCGTCGCCGGCCTTCGTTTCGGTTCCGGTGATCTCCGTCACGTTCGCCGCCATGGCCCGATCCTTTCCCTGCCGCGGTTTCAGACGACGGTGGGCGATGACATCACCCAGGAGCTTACCTTAGCGCACCCTCGATGACGGCCGCGATTTGGCCGGGCGCGGCCCGGTCACTCTTGAACCGCCCTGGCTTGTGGTTTCTTTGTGAACAGCCGACCGGCTACCGAGATTCCGGATGTCTTTGCCGAGGAATTCAATGACCATCGAGACCTCCTGAAGATTCTCGACTTGATCTTCATCAAGCCGGCGGCATTGCGGATCTTACAATTTTAAAACCCAGGGTTGATTTCGTTGGGCCATTGCCCCTGGGTTCAACAGTTGGGGTCGGCGCGTGCAGCCAGACCATCCGGATACCCGCGCGAGAGTCAGATCGGCCACCGCCCGACTCGCAGCGATTGCCGTCCTTGCGGTTTCCTGCACGTCGCAACCCTGCCGGGCCGAAATCCAGGTCACGGCCTACATCCCCCAATTCCTGGGCACCGCCGTCTCCATTGTCGATACGGGCGGCAACACGGTCGTGGGGACCCAGCCAGCCGAGAACATCCCCTATGGCGTCACGGTGACGCCGGACGGCAGGGTCGCCTACGTCACGAACATCAACAGCAGCTCCGTCACCGTGATCGATGCGGCCACGAACACCGTCACCGGCACGATCGCGATCGGAGGGGCACCCTACGGTATCGTGGCCAGCCCCGATGGAAAATTCGCCTATGTCGTGAACGCTTCCGACAATGCGGTATCGATCATCGACACGGGAACAAATGCGATTGTCGGCGCCGCCATTCCGGTCGGGGCGGCGCCCGTGGGCATTGCTCTCACGCCCGACGGCGGACTCGCGTACGTCACGAACTTCGCCGACAACACGGTATCGGTGATCGACACGACGACCAACTCGGTGATCGGCTCCCCGATCCCGGTCGGCCTCGGTCCCCGCGGCGTGGCGGTGAGCGCGGACGGGCGGTTCGTCTACGTCACGAACCAGCTCAACAATTCGGTGTCGGTGATCGACGCGAACCACACCGTTGTCGCCTCCATCGGGGTCGGTATCCAACCCAGCGGCATCGCGATGGCGCCCGATGGACGGTTCGCGCTCGTGGCAAACAGCCTGAGCAACACCGTCTCCGTGATCGATACCGCAACGAACATCGTGACGGCCACCATTCCGGTGGGCACCAATCCCTACGGTATCGCCGTCACGCCGGACGGGCGGTTCGCTTATGTCACCAATCAGATCAGCAACGACGTGCTGGTGATCGACATCTCGACCAATACCGTGGTCGGCAGCCCCATCGCGATACCCAACCAACCCATCGCCTTCGGCTCCTTCATCGGGCCCAATGTCATCGTGCCGGCAGGCGGTCCGTTGTCTGTCTCGAGCGACGCGGCGCTCGCGGCACGTGGCTTTCAGCAATTCATGAACTTCAACGGCGGCACCCTGCTCGTGACGGGCAGCCTGAACAGCTCGCGCTCGATATCCCTGCTGGCCCAAGGCGGGACGATCGATACCAACGGGTTTGATTCCGTTTTTTCGGGACCGATCGTCGGAACGGGCGCGTTGACCAAGCTGGGCGACGGCACCCTGAGCCTGACGGGAACGAGCAGCTATAGCGGGGGTACGACGGTCGGTGGCGGCACGTTGCGCGTCGGCGCGGACACCAATCTGGGCGATCCGGACGGCGCCCTCACCCTCGACGGGGGAACGCTGCAGCTGGGTGCGAGCTTCGATCTCGCCGGCACGCGCGGGCTCACGATCGGCAGTGGCGGTGGTACGATCGATACCAACGGCTTCGATACCGTGATCTCCCAGGGGATAGCCGGCACCGGCGCGCTCGACAAGACGGGCGCGGGCTCCCTGATCCTCAACGGCATCAACAGCTACGGCGGCATGACGACCGCGACCGACGGCACACTGGGGGTCGGCGACGTCAACCATCCCGCCGCGAGCCTTTTGGGAAGCGTGACGATCGGAAGCGACGGCACCTTGGCCGGGCACGGCACGGTGTCGGGAGACGTGGCAAACCTGTCGGGCGGCACCACCGCACCGGGTGGCTCCATCGGTACCCTTTCGATCGGTGGCGACTATACGCAAGGACCCAGCAGCAGGATGTCGATCGAGGTTTCGCCCGGCGGGGCTTCGCAGCTTGCCGTGTCGGGAACCGCGGGTCTCGACGGCCAACTCGTTCTCGTTTTCGATCCCGGGGTCTATACGAGCCGCCAATATACCATCGTGAGCGCGGGCCTCGTGTCAGGCACCTTCTCTTCAGTCGCCGGCGATATTGCGCAGGGTTACGACTTCAACCCCTCGCTGGAATACCTGACCAACGCGGTGAACCTGACGATCGACCCGGTTCTCATAGAACCCGCGAATGACACGGTATTCACGGCCCTCAGCACGGTCGCGCTTCAGGGTGCCCATCATTCGAATTTTACGCTGTTCGACCATCTTGCCGATCGGCAGTTGGGAACCGGCAGCGATAACATTCAGACCGCGATCGCTTCGGCCCTGCCCTCGCAGCTTGCGCTCGGCGACAATGTCGCCGATGTCGGCGGCCTGGTTGCACAGCTTCCCGACGCGATGACACGGATGGGCGGCTGGTTTCGCGCTCTCGGGCAGTTCACGACGCTTGACGGGAGCGGCGGTGTGCCCGGCTTCGACGCGCAGAGCGGCGGATTTCTTGCGGGACTTGATCGGGCCTTGACCGAGAACGTCACCAGCGGCATCGCCGTCGGTTACGCTCATACCAACCTCGACGAACATGGCGGCAGCGACGCCACCATGGAGACCCCTCGCGTCGCTCTCTACGGGAGCGCCTCCTTGGGTATTGTCACCCTCGATGCCACGGTGGGGTATGCGCATGATTTCATCGATGCCGATCGCCCGATCGACGGGACGGGAGAGACGGCTTCCTCCAGCCATGGCGGCGACGAAGCGACGGGGGCCTTCCAGTTGAGCAGCGCCATTCCGTTGGACCGCGTGACGGTGACACCGCGGGCGGGGCTTAGCTACGTGCACCTCTTCGAGGGGAGCTTCACGGAGACAGGCGCCGGTGGTTCCGATCTCGACGTATCGAACAAGGATGCGGATTCCATGCGGCCTTTCGTCGGCCTGACGGCGGCTCGGCCCTTTGTCACCGAGGACGGGGTGATCCTCACACCGACGCTCGACATCACCTATAGCCACGAGGTGATGGACGCCTCGCCTTCCAACACCGTGGAAGTTGGTGGCGGCAGATTCAAGGTCGACGGGCTTACGCCATCCCGCGATCAAGTGGCTGTGGGTGCCGGGTTCAGCGCCGAGATGAACGAGCAACTGGCGCTCTACGCCGACTACCATGTGATCCCTCCGACGGGGAATTTATTCGCACAGGCCGTGTCGATTGGTTTTCGGTACCGGTTCTGACCGCGACCCCCAAAGACGATTGTCTCTGGCCGTCAATGATGCCCTTTAGCGTCTGTCTGCGGCCGCCGTTTGCGCCGTTTCATCTATTGAGAAATGCAGCTCGGCCCATGTCGCCGAAAAATGTGATGGTGCCAGCGACTCCCGCGGATTATGTTCTCCGCGGTTTGGAGAGTTAGGGGTATCAGCCGATGAAAATCCACGCCACGCGCCTGGCGGCATGCCTGTGCGCGACCACGATCCTTGCCGCCGCCGCGCAGGCCGCGTCGCCGACGCCGACCAACGGCAAGGCTACGCTCGTCGTGACCTACGAGCTCAAAGGCGCGGGCAAGGAGCTTCCGGACTCTCACGAGAAGAATGTCTACTGGACGGTCGACGCCCGCTACGAGGTCAAGGCGGTGATGACCGCGCAGAAGCCCAGCGGCTTCGGCACCCTGCACAAGCCCGACGCCGCCGAGCAGCAGCGCGAGGCCGATCGCGCGGCCGCAGCGCAGGCGGCGGCGACCGACATGCAGCCGTTGATGGAGCAGGCCCAGAAGATCATGGAGATCTGCGGCGAGGACGAGGCCTGCATCCAGCGCGAGACCATCAAGATGTCCCAGGGCGTCAACATGAATTCGCAGCAGATGCAGGACGCCAAGGCGAATGTCGCCGCGGCCTCGGTCATGCCGGACGTGCGCTACCAGGGGTTCCAGGGCGGCCTGCAGTCCGGGACCTATACCGTCAAGGAAACCGCCCACGAGGCTTATTTCGACGCCGCCTGCAGCCTGGCGACGGAGGCGCGCTGCGCCATCGACACGACCGTGAACGGCAAGGGGAAGCTGAAGGATGCCTCGGGCGCCACGGAGTTCCCGTCCGGGACCATGGCCGAGATCGACTTCCAGACGGGATCCCTGATCATCCAGCTGGCGCTGCCCGGATTTGCATCCGCGAAGCAGACCGTCGTGTCGAAGGCCCCGGAGCGCCCCTCGGGAACGACCGATGTCCTGCGGACCGTCGCGAACGGCGGCGCCATGGACTCCACGCTGCGAACGGTGTCCTGCGGCGAATGCAAGGCCGTGAGCGATTCCTTCGAGATCGATGTGGAGGACCAGCTGCTCGGCCGCCCGGCCAAGCTCGTCGTCAGCTGGAAGTTCACCCGGTCGTGACACGCGGCATGCGGCCGTCGCGTGCCATGAACCGGCGGATCCCCGTCGAGAGGCTCGCGGAACGGGAGCGACAGGCGGGCGGCTCGTTAATGACTGGTTAACCAACTGTTAGCAGGGCCGTCTTAAGCTATAGGCTTTCCATGCCCTCCGTGGCATCAGCTCGGCATTGAGAACAGCAGGGTCGGCGAAATGGCAGAAGCGGCGAAGCTCGGATCGGCGGCGACGGAAAACATGCCGTCGCCCGTGTCGGCGGCCGGCCAGCCAGCCTGGTTCGTCCTGATCGAGGCGATCGAGCGCCTGTCGGCCGCCCAGACCTTCGAGCAGATCCAGGAGATCGTCCGCCTCGGAGCGCGCGCCGTTTCCGGCGCCGACGGGGTCACCTTCGTGCTGCGCGACGGCGACCGCTGCCACTATGTCGAGGAGAACGCCATCGGGCCGCTCTGGCGCGGGCAGAAGTTCCCGATGACGAGCTGCATCTCGGGCTGGGCGATGCTGAACAAGCGCACGGCCGTCGTCCCCGACATCTATGTCGATCCCCGCATCCCGCACGACGCCTACCGTCCGACCTTCGTCAAAAGCCTGATGATGGCGCCCGTCCGGGTCGAGGACCCGGTCGCCGCGATCGGCGCCTATTGGGCCCGCGAATACGAGCCCAGCCCGAACGAGATCGCGCTCCTGGAAAGCCTGGCCCGCGCCACCTCCATCGCCATCGCCAACGTCACGCTGCAGAATTCGCTCCGGGACGCCGCCGAGACGGCCCAGGGCCAGGCCGAGGAGATCCGCCGCTCCTATGACGAGCTGCGGCAGGAGACCGAGAAGCGACAGCAGACGGAAGCGCAGCTGCGCCAGGCGCAGAAGATGGAAGCGATCGGCCAGCTCACCGGCGGCATGGCCCACGACTTCAACAACCTGTTGACCGTCATCATCGGCAGCCTGGACCTGCTCGTCGCCGGTCCCGCCGACGGGCCGCAGGTGAAGTCGCTGGCCGGGAGCGCGCTGGAGGCCGCGGTCCGGGGCGCCGACCTGATCCGCCGCCTGCTCGCCTTCGCCCGGCGCCAGCCGCTCGAGCCGCAGCGCGTCGATATCAACGAGCTGGTGCGGAAGATGTCGACGCTGCTGGAGCGGACCCTGGGCCAGCATATCAAGATCATGCTCGACCTCTCGCCGGAGGTCTGGCCGGTCATCGTCGACCCGGCGCAGCTCGAGACCAGCCTCGCCAATCTTGCGACCAACGCCCGCGATGCGATGCCCAACGGCGGCAGCCTGCGCTTCGCCACCTCGAACCGGCACCTGGACGAGGACTATGCCTCGAGCCACCGGGACGTGACCGTCGGCGACTACGCGATGATCGAGGTCAACGACAGCGGCACGGGCATTCCGGGTGCCCTGCTCTCGCGCATCTTCGAGCCCTTCTTCACCACCAAGGACCCCGGCAAGGGGACGGGACTGGGCTTGAGCATGGTGTTCGGCTTCATGAAGCAGTCGGGCGGCCATATCAATCTCTACAGCGAGGAAGGTATCGGCACCACCTTCCGTCTCTACCTGCCGAGAAGCCGGGACGAGGCCGCCAGCGCCGCGCCCAGGCCGGTCGAGACGGCCGAGCCGGGCCATGGCGAGACCATCCTGCTGGTCGAGGACGATCTGGCCATCCGCCGGCTCGCCGTCCATCAGCTCATCACGCTCAACTATCGCGTGGTCGAGGCGGTCGATGTCGAGACCGCGCTCATGGCGCTCGAACAGACCCGCGTCGATCTGCTGCTGACCGATCTGATCATGCCGGGCGGACGCGGCGGCTACGACCTGGTGCTGGAGGCCCGTCAACGCTGGCCCGAGCTCAAGGTCATCCTCACCTCGGGCCTGCCGGACGTGCGGCTGCGCGACGATCCGGCGATCGCCAAGCTGCCGCTCCTCACCAAGCCCTACCGCAAGCTCGACCTGGCCCGGGCCCTGCACAAGGCCCTGAGCGCCTGACGGGCCGGGGCGATCTGCCGGTGCTACGGCTCCTGTCCCTCCGACGCCCTCCCTTCGCAGCGAGACGCTTCGCCCGGCTGCTGTTGACGCCCCTTCTGCTGGCCGCGCTGCCGTCGCCGCCGAATCCGGCCCGCGCGGAGACGCTCGCGGGCAGCGCCATCGTGATCGATGGCCGCACGATCGAGGTCGACGGCCAGGCGGTGCGGCTGCTCGATCTCGATGCGCCGGCGATCGGCCAGCATTGCCGCGATGCGACCGGCGCCGACTATGGTTGCGGCGAACGGGCCGCGGCCGCGCTGTCGGACCATCTGCATCAGCGCAAGGTCTCCTGCGACTGGGCCTTTCAGGATCGCGAAGGGCGGCGTCTCGGGCGCTGCACGCTCGCCGGCAAGGACGTGGCGCTCTGGCTGATCCGGCAGGGTTGGGGCCTGCCCGACCGCGACTGCAAATGCGAAGCCTATCGGGAAGTGGCCGGCCAGGCGAAAGCGAAGCATCTGGGACTCTGGGCCGGATCGTTCGACATGCCCTGGATCTGGCGGCAGCCCTCGCCCTAGCCGGCCGTCATCGCCGACCGGTATAGCGGGCGGCTCCCTTTCACCTTCAGGCCATGTTGATTCCCCGCAGGCACGGGACCACTCTCCTCCCCATCCTTCGTCTCGATTCGCGGGCCCAGCGACACCGAGCGGCTGCCCTTTGGTGAATGGTGCGACGGAAAAGACGGGCGATCGCATGACAAGCTTGTTCTGGGACGAGCGCCTGGAGACCTTGCTGGCCTACTGGAATCTCAAGCGCGGCGACCGGCCGGCCCCGAGCCGGCGCGACATCGATCCCCGCGACATCGCGCGGCTGCTGCCCTGCCTCCACCTCATCGATGTCGAGCCGCAGCCGCTGCGCTTTCGCCATCGGCTCGTCGGCAGCGAGCTCATCGACATGATGGGCCGCAATGTCACCGGCCAATATGTCGGCGACGGCCTCTATGGCCGGGCGGCCGACGAGATCCTCGAGACGATGCAGCACCTGACGACGCAGATCCGGCCCTTCCGGCGCCGGGCGCGGCTCGAATGGCACCGCGCCGACTGGCTCACGCTCGAGGCGCTCGAGCTGCCGCTGATCGACGAGAACGGCCAGGTCAACATGCTCCTCTGCGGCCGCAGCTTCTCCCTCGCCGATCCGCCGCTGGCGACCCGGCTCAATTTCGATCCGCTCACGGTACTCTGAAGCATCAAGCGGCCGGCGAGCGGAGAACACGCGGTCGCGGAAGAAGGACCGCGCGGCACGATGCTTTCATCTCAAATGCCGCGCGTTTCCCCTGCCCGCCCAGCGGCTTCGGCATCGGGCGATCGCCCGTGGCGCCAAACATGGCCGGTTTACCGCCTCTCAACGATTTGAGCGTCTGCTATCGCGCGAGACGCCTTTCGGATTTTCAACTCCTGAGGCTGGTTGTCCGCCATGGCATACATTGCTCGATTCCGCCTCGTCATGCTTCTCGCCGTTCTCCTGCTATTGATGGGAAGCCCGGGGTCGGCCCATGCGGGTACGCCTGACCGGAAGTGGCTGGATCTCCTGAAGCAGCAGCAATTCGACAAGCTGGAAAACGAGCTGCAAAGGCTGCAGGCGGACTACGACGGCGGCGGCTGTCAGGAGTGCGAAGCGAACGCGCCCTATTTCCTCTTCGCCACTTCGGACCCACTGGTGGGCCAGCGGCTCCAGGAATGGGTGGCGCAGCATCCGAATTCGGTCCCGGCGCGTTTCGCGCGCGGACGCTACCTCAATCACGTCGCTTGGATCGCGCGTGGCAGCGGAACCGTCTCTGAGACCAGCAACGAACAGTTCGCCGAGATGCGCCGGCTCCAGACGGCCGCCATTGAAGATCTGCTCTGGGTCGTGGAGCACGAACCGAAGACACCGCTGGCCTATGCGGACCTGATCTACATCGCCACTGCCCAGAGCGGCGAGATCGCCGCGGCGCAAATCTATGACCGCGCGCTTCAATCCAACCCGGACTCGCCGGCCATCTATCGTGCCCGGGTCTGGTCGCTGTCGCCCTGGTGGCAGAGCATCCTGTCCTGGGGCGATGCCGAGGCGCGCCAGCAAGCCTATATCCTCGACCTGCAGCAGAAATATGGCGGCAAGCCGGGCTTCGGCTGGCTCGACGGCTATGCCGACTATATGAAGGCCGAAGCCGACTGGCGCAATGGCGACTGGGAGGCTGCCATCGCCGCCTATGGCCGTGCCCTCGCCGTCCGGGAGCATGCGACCTACCTCCTCGCCCGCGCCGATGCCTATGCCGACATCGAGGCTTACGATAAGGCCGATGCCGACCGGAAGCGTGCACTCACGATCGCGCCCAACGACACGGACGCCCTCTACGAAAACGGCAAGCTGGATGCCTGGCGGTGCCGATCGGCGAGTGCCGCCGACATCTGCAAGGCGGCCGAGGCCGAGCTCGATGCCGTCGTCGCGGCCGATCCGCTCGAGCCCAAATACCTGCTGCAGCGTGCTCTCCATCTGGCAGCGATGGGGCGGACGGACGAGGCCCGCCGCGACATGGAGGATGCGCAGGTTTATGGCAAGAACGCCGCCTGGGTGCAGGGCATGTCCGCCTCGATATTGTCGAGCTTCGACAAGCCGGCGGCCAAGCTGGCCTATCAACGGGCCATCACGCTGGCACCCGACGATCTCAGCCGCGTCGAGAAGTATTTGAGGTTCCTGGCGGACACGGCCGACTGCGGTTTCCTGCCGCTTCAGATCACCTACCGGAAGATCTGCAGTCAGACCGATCAATGCCGGTTGATTGGCGAGCTCGACGGCATGGTCGAGAGCTTCCAGCAGAACCGTCGGCAGAACTGCGCCGCGCAGAACTGGACACAGCCGGCCGCGTCGATGGCCCTGCCCGAATGACCGGAGCCGATCCCATGACCGGAAGAAGGACGTTCATCGGAACCAAAGCCCTGGTCCTGGCGGCCACGCTCCTGCTGGGCGCGGTCCTGTTCCAACCGTCGGTGCGCGCCGACACCATCGGCCGCGCCGAGATCATGACGCTTCTCGCCGGCGGACGGTTCGACGAGCTCGATCGTCGCCTGGTGGAGATCGATGACGATGCCAATGCCCAGAAGCGACCCGAAACCGATCTGATCCGGGCCTTCGACGCCTTCGCCACGTCCGATCCTGCGGTCCTGACACAGCTGGATCGCTGGGTCGCCGAGCGGCCCAATTCTGGCATGGCACTGGCGGCGCGGGCTGTCAGCCGGTCCCACCTCGTTCAGATGATGCGCTACAGCGACAGCTTTCGCGCCGCGGATGAGGACTTCTCCCGGGAGATCAAGATCAGGCAGCGGGACGCGATCGTCGATGCGCAGAAGGGGCTCGCCATCAAGGAGATGAACCCGATCGGGTTCGTCTTGTCGGTCAAGCTCTTCATCGCCTGGGGCGATCCGCAAAGTGTTGAGGAATGGTACCGGATCGCGATCAACGACCTTCCCGCCTCGCCCGCCATCCATCGAGCCTATCTCTCGTTCTACGCGCCCTGGAATCAGGCCACCGTCAGCCCGGAGGATTCCCTGGCGCGGTTGCAGGGGATCACGGACAGCCTCGAGAAGGGCTTCGGCAAGGATCCCGATTTCGTTTGGCTGCGGGGCTATGCCGACTACGTCCGGGGCGAGAGCTTGCGGCGCAGCGGACATCCCGCCGATGCCATCGATAGCTTTTCGGTGGCGCTGACGAAGTCCGACGATGCGGAATACCGGATCGGCCGCGCCCAGGCCTACCTGGCCATGGGTGACGGCCAGGCGGCGCTCGCGGACTTCAGCCAGGCTCTGGCGCTCGAGCCCGACCTCGCGCCCGCCGTTCACGGGCAGGCGCTGGCTTGGGAGAAGCTCGGTCAGATGAAGGATGCGCTGGCCGCGCTCGATCATGCCGTCGCCTTGGATCCGCTGAACCCCCTTTACCTCACCGACCGAGCGAGGCTGCTGCGCCAGGCGAAACGGAACGACGAGGCCCAGCGCGACATGGACGCCGCCTTGCAATACGGCAGCCATGATCCCTGGGTACAGGTCTGGCGCGGTGCAGTTTATGAGCCGACAAGTCCTGAGACTGCCGCCACCGCCTTTCAGGAGGCCGCCAGCTTGGCGCCATCAGAGCCGGCTTACCTGAAGCGCTACGCTGACTTCCTGCTGCGGCACGAAGATTGCTCGGCAATCAACGTTGTCGAGCGCTACAACGAGGCCTGTCGGGCCGATGTCGGCTGCGGCGAGAAGGCGAGGCAGCTGGAAGACGCCGCCACAGCCCTCAAATCAAAGATGTCCTGTGCGGGGTAGCTCGGAAAGGCGGGGCGCCTGCTCCGGCGGGCGGGCCTGAGCCCGCGGCTCCTGGGTCATCACGTCAATCGCGCGGCCTCGCGGCCACCAGGCCCGCCTCCCTCCTCGGTCTGCAGCTGCGACATGTAGAGGCGGTGGCGCAGGCTCGGATCGTTCCGGGTCTTCTTGTTGCAGATGGAATAGCTGTTCATCAGATCGGCGCCATTGCACTTGTACATCTCGCTCAACTGCGGATCGGCATGCTGCGGTCCCGTGCTGCAGGCGCCAAGCAACAGAAGACCGGCCAGCAACGGAACGACGCGCAACGATGGGATCGACATCGAATTTCTCCGGCGTTGTGAAACAACCCGCCGAGACGGCCGGCGCTGGCCCCGACAACCGGTCGTGACGAGACCGATGGGTCAGTCGCCTTCGTGCGGATCTTTGCCGGGGATTCTATCAACCGGACCGCTCTTGCCTCTTCACGCCCCGGTGTGGTGGCCAAGATTTCATCTGCGGCGGCGCGCTCGTCGCCGCGATGTCACAAGGCCGATCTCGCCAGCCCCCCACCGTCGGCCTGTTCCTGCCGGCCGCCGGGCGGTATCGGCTTGGGGGCCGTGCCGCCGGCGCCCTGAAGCGGCCGGCCGCGAGCATATTGCGCGCCGGGGACGGGCCATGATTGCATGGCTGCACCATTCTTCTCCAAGGCCCTGACATGTCTCGTTCCCCCTGGCTTCGCCTGGCGTCGGTCCTGTCGGCAACCGCCGCGATTCTGCTGCTGACCGCCTCCACACCGCCCAAATCGAGCGTGACCACGAACGCGCTGCGCGCGACCGTCGAGAAGCTCGGCGGCCAGCCCTGCAAGGACAGCGACCTCACCTGCCTCAAGATCAAGGTGCCGATCGACCATTTCTCGAACGAGCCCAAGGGCGAGATCGAGATCGAGTTCGCGATCCATTTCGCGAACCAGCAGAGCAAGGGCCTGCTGATCTATCTCGTCGGCGGGCCGGGCAGCAGCGGCCTGCAGGTCGCGGAGGATTCGCTCGCCGATCACGACCATCGCCTCGGTGACGAGATGGATGTCGTGTTCCTCGACCAGCGCGGCACCGGGACGAACACATTGATCGACTGCCCCGCGGCGATCGCCCGCTACGACATGGCGGACCTCGATCCCGACAAGCCCGACACGGCCATCGCGCAGGCCAAGGGCTTCGTGGCCGACTGCACGGGTGAGATGAAGCATGCCGAGCTTTTGCCCTATGTCGACACCGAGCAGGCGATCCGCGATCTCGAGGCCTTCCGCCAGGCGATCGGCGCCCCCAAGGTCTGGCTCTATGGCGAGAGCTACGGCACGCAGTTCGCCCAGCAATATGCGGTGGCGTTCCCCGGTGCCATTGCCGGCGTGATCCTCGACGGCGTCCTCGACACGGCGCTCGGTTCGGAAGCCTACGCCGTCGCCGACAGCAAGGCGGTCGAGGGCATCTTCACGCGGATCCTGCGGAGCTGCGACGGCAGGTCCGACTGCCATGCCGATATGGGGCGCGCCTCGGCGGCCGCCTATGACGAGCTCGCGTCCCGCCTGGCGAAGGCGCCGATCCAGGTGGATTTTCCGTTGCCCAACGGCGACCGGATCCCGCGAGAGCTGAACAGCGGCATGCTGGAGGGAACCGCCTTCAGCTCGCTCTACACGCCCAGCGACCGGCGCGACTTCCTGCGTGTGCTGGCGGCCGCGGCGCGCGGCAACCTGATCCCGCTGATGCGCCTCACCTACTACGACCTCGCCGTCGATCCCGAGACGCTCGACGGCGTGGGCTACGGTTCGTTCTACAGCGGGGCCTATTACGCGATCAGCTGCCTCGACTATACCGAAGAAGGCGACAGCCCCGAGGCCGCCGCCCGCTCGATCCTCGCGCGCGCCAAGACCCTGCGCGCCCAGTTCCCGCGCTTCATCCAGCTCTATTTCTCCGACCGCCTGCCTTGCGCCTTCTGGCCGGCCAGGGCCAAGACCGCGCGCGGGCCGAGCTTCACCGGCGGCGACTATCCGACCGTGATCCTCAATTCCGACGCCGACCCGGCCACGCCCATCTCCAACGGCTATGCCGTCTTCGACCGGGTCAAGCATGGCTACATGATCACCATGCAGGGCGGCCCTCACGTCATCATGGGACGCGGGCTGGGCTGCCCGGACAAGATCGTGCTGGCGCTGCTGCTCGACGGCGAGACGCCGGTGGCGCATGAGCAGATCTGCGACACCTCGCTGGTGCGCAGCTACACGCCCCTGACCCTGACGGGCCCGGCCGATGCGAAGGACGGCTTCGCCGTCGCGCGCGCCATCGAGACCGAGGTCGAGCAGTTCCCGGAGATCCCCTGGGATATCGGATCGGACCCGATCTCGGTCGGCTGTGACCGCGGCGGCATGATCGAGGCGCGCAAGACCAAGGACGGCGCCGAGTTCCGGTTCAAGGATTGCCAGCTCTGGCCGGGCCTGCGCATCACCGGCACGGGCTCGGCCCATCGCCAGGGTGACTCCAGCGACGACATCACGCTCGTGGTCGAGATCGAGGGATCGCATCACGGGCGGCTCAACTACCACCATGACTGGATCACCGAAGCCACGACCATCGCCGGCGACTATGACGGCGCCGAGATCGCGACCCCGCGCCCGCCCCTTCCCTGATCGTTCAGATCCCGGCCGGCCGCATCATCGATCGAGGAGCCGCCAGGAGCCCTGCCGCATATCGTTGGGGCTGGCGGCAGGGTCCCGGCAGCGTCGCAGGCCTTTCGCGTTCAGGCCGCCTGCGACGTCTGCTCCTGAAGGCCCAGCAGGACAGAAAGCAGGCTCTGCTGCTGAGACGCGCCGCCGGTGTTTGCCGACGCGTCGTTGGAGGCCTTCAGCTGGTCCAGCAGATCCAGCAGCGCATCATCGGTCGTATCGCCGGTGGATGATGCGCTCGAATCGCTGGCATCGGTCGGCGGTGGCGGCGGGCCCAGCTTCTCCATGCCCGCCTCCCACTCGTCCTTGGTCAGCGTGCCGTCGCCGTCGGTATCGAAGGCGGCGAACAGCTGATCCGACGAGGAGGTCGAACCGCTCGATTCCTGCGCACTCAACAGGACGTGCTTCATATGGGAGTGAATCTTCTCGAAACCGGTCTCCACCTCGGACTTGCTGAGCGTGCCATCGCCGTCGGTATCGAAGGCGGTGAACAGCTCATCCGATTTGGCCGCGGCGGCATCCGAGGGTGCGCCGGCCTTGAACTCCGTCGCATCGAGGGAACCGTCGCCGTTGGTATCGAGCTGCGAGAACATCTGCTCCCGCATCTGCTTCAGCGCGGCCGTATCGAGGCTGGACGCGCCGCTTATGCCGGAAATCATGTTGTCTTCTCCTTCTTCTTATGAACTTCCGTCACGCATGACGCAGGCACGGCCCGCCGGTCGAATCCGATCGCGGCCGCCGCTGCGCCGCCGATGCCATCGCAATGCGCATGCCAGAAAAAAGCGCGCCACAGGCCTGATTCCGCTCATGCGAACCGGCCGCGATGAAAAATCACCGCGGCTGGAAATTCGTTCCGGCAGATTCGGGATCGCGGGAAATTCTTGCCGCCGCAACGACACCGGATCGCGGCCCGCACCCTAGTCCGTCCCGCCCTCGCCTGCAGCGTGGCAGGTGTAACGCCCGGTTGCTGGCGCCGCGCCTGTTACATTCGCTTACACGAATCTGCCGGGAGCGCTGCGCCGCCGGCGAGGCTAGGAGACGCGGCGGCGCTCGCGGTCCTCGGCAACCGCCGGCAAGAGCACGGACGCGATCAGCCCGCCGCGGTCGGCGTTGCGCAGGCTGACCTCGCCGCCATGTGCGCGGATGATGGTGCGGACCACGGCGAGCCCGAGCCCGCTGCCGCCCGTCCGCCGGTTGCGCGACACCTCGAGACGGTAGAAGGGCTGGAATACCTGATCGAGCTGATCCGGCGGAATGCCGGGACCGTCATCCTCGATGACGATCTCGATGGCGCGGTCGCGGTCATGCACGCGCACGCGCGCGTTGCCGCCGTGGGTCACGGCGTTGCCGATCAGATTGGCGAGCGCCCTGCGCATCGCCAGGGGCTGGCAGGAGAAGGCCATGCGATGGGGGCCGCGATAGGAGACGTCGTGGCCGAGATCGATCATGTCGTCGCACAGGCTGGCGATGAGCGCTGCCAGATCGATCCAGCGATAGGCCTCGCCGTTCGCCTCGTCGGCGGCGAAGGCCAGCGTGTCGGCCAGCATCAGCTCCATCTCGGCGATGTCGTCCAGCATCTTGCGGCGCTGCTCGACATCGATCACGAAATCGGCCCGGAGGCGCAGGCGCGTGAGAGGCGTGCGCAGATCGTGCGAGATGGCCGCGAGCATGTGCGTGCGATGCTCGACGAAGCGGCGCAGCCTCGCCTGCATCTCGTTGAAGGTCTGGCCGATGAGCCGCACCTCCGACGGGCCGCCCACCTCGACCGCGGGCGATGCCAGATTGGTGCTGAACTGCGTCGCGCCTTCGGCAAGCCGGCGCAGCGGCCGGATCAGGGCGCGGGCGGCCCAGAGCGACAATCCCGCGACCACGAACCCGGCCAGCAGCAACCAGAGCGCCAGCGAGATCAACGGCCGCCAGCCCTCGCCCTGGCCGTGGGCGCGAACTTCGAGCCAGGTCCCGTCGTTCCCCTGGATCGCGATCCGGAAGAAACCGGGCACCCATTCCACCTCCGCCGCCGCGGGATCGAGGCTGCGTTCCGCGTTCTCATTCGGGACCAGCATCGGCCGGGCCCTTCGGAACAGGCTCATCGGAAAGCGCGGCTGCGCGATGCCGAACTCGATCACCTGCGCCTGCCCTTGCAGCGCCTTGGCCAGCAGCGCCTGCATCACTTCGAAAGGCGGCCCTCCGCCCGTACCCATGAGCCGCGGCGTCGGCGACCAGTCGAAGCTGAGCCAAGGCTGATCGTTGAGCGCGGCGACCCGAGCCGACCTCGCTGCCGGCGGTGCCGAGAACACCGCCTGTGCCGCCTCCTTCACCCGGTCCGTCAGCCAATGGCCGCTGAAGGCCTGTGGCGGCGGCGGGCGAAAGGCGAGGAAGAGCAGGAGGTTGATGCTCTGGGTGGCGAGCAGCGCCAGCAGGATCGTCAATGCGATCCGGGCGGCGATCCGGTCGGGAAGCTTGAAGCGCCTTGATCCGATCACTCGGTCTCATCCTCGGGCAGGGCCGGCGGCAGGACGGCCCCTTCCGCCTCGACCTTGGGCGTGAAGACATAGCCGCCGTTGCGGACCGTCTTGATCATGACAGGCTGCTGGGAATCGCGCTCGATCTTGCGGCGCAGACGGCTGACCAGAACGTCGACGCTGCGGTCGAAGGGGGCCGAGCTGCGACCCTGGGTCAGGTCGAGCAGCTGGTCGCGGGTCAGGACCATCTGCGGGCGCTCCACGAAAGCCGTCAGCAGCTCGAATTCGGCGGCGCTCAGATGCACGACGAGATCGTCCGGCGATGTCAGCTCCCGCCGGGTCACGTCGAAGCGCCAGCCGTCGAACTGGTAGCGGGTCCCTCGCTGACGCCCGCCCGCCGGCAGGGCCGCGCTCCGCCGCAGCACCGCGCGGATCCGCGCCAGGAGCTCGCGGGGATTGAAGGGTTTGGCGAGATAGTCGTCGGCCCCCAGCTCGAGCCCGATGATGCGATCGGTCTCGCCGCCGATCGCCGTCAGGATGATGATGGGGGTGCTCGCCTTGGCCCGTACCCGCCGGCAGAGCGTCAGCCCGTCCTCGCCGGGCAGCATCAGATCGAGCACGATCAAATCGATGCGCGAGGCCCCGAGCGCCTGCAGCATCGACCGGCCGTCGGCCACGGCGGTGACGCGGAATTTGTGCTGTTCGAGGAAGCGGGCAACGAGACTACGGATTTCGCGGTCGTCATCGACCACAAGAATATGGTTGGAGCGGCTCATCGGATCGGGGCGGCCAGGCAACCAAGGCAGAATAGCCGGTCCCGCCCCGTCATGGCGGTCCCGATTGGTAACAGTCTGTAACAGCGCTCCGGGCCGACCCGCTTCCGGGAGCCGCCGACCCGGTCGCCAGGGCGAGAGTCCGGAACGGCCAAAAAAAGGGCGTCGAGGGCCTTTGGCCTTCGACGCCTTTAAGGAGGAACGCACAGCAGAGGCTGATCGTGAAACCGCTCCACGATCTGGAAACGAGGCTAGTCGGAAATCCCTATTCAATAAATAGAGATTAACTGGATTCAGGATTTAGATTTTCTTTCGCTGCCGGCCCTGGGGCCCGATCTCCGGCCGGGGTGGCGGCAGCCTCCACCACCGCTTCGGCCGGGGCGATCCAGACGGTGAGCCGGCCCTCGCGGCCGCGGATCGCCTGGTCCGGCAGGGGCCAGAAGCCCGCCTGGAGATCGCGGCGGCCGGCCGCGGCCACGGCCGACATGACCGCGTCCGAGACGGCGATGGCGGCGCCGTTCTGCTTGGCGAAATCCTCGAGCCGGCTCGCGACGTTGACGGTATCGCCGGCGACCGCGAGCTGGGATTGCGTGGCACCTCCGAGCCGCGCCAGCGCCACCGGTCCGAAATGAAGGCCGGCCCGCGGCGTGAGCTTCGGCTGCCAGCGGGCCAGCGTTGCCACCAGGGCCCGGGCGCAGGCCAGCGCCGAGACCGGGTCTTCCGACCTGGGCTGCGGCAGCCCGAAGATCACCATCGCCCCGTCGCCGACGAACTGCTCGATGACCCCGCCATGGGCCAGCACCACCTCCTCGAGCCGGCCGTGGAATGCCTTGAGGAAGCGGGCCGTGTCCTCGGGCGACTGCGTCTCGCTCAATTGCGTGAAGCCGGAAAGATCGGCGAAGAGGATGGCAGCGGGCTGCTCGCGCTCATGGAAGCCGGCTTTTCCCTCGGCCGCGAGCTGTGCCGCCATCGCCGCGGGCACGTAGCGCGCGAGATTGCTGCGTTGGCGCTCGGCCTCGCGGCGCAGCCTCAGCTCGGCGATCACCCGACCGGGCAGCAGGATCGTCGCGGTCAGGAGCGCGGCGAAGGTCGGCAGCACCATGTTCAGCCAGAGATGCCATTGCAGGAATGCCAGCACGCAGAAGGCCGGCCACGCCAGCAGCGCCGCCAGGGTCAGGCCCAAGGCCAGCAGCGGATTGCGCCGGGTCGCGGCGAGCCAGGCCAGCCCCGCCAGGACCAGCATGGCCCCCAGCTCCCAGGCGCGCATCAGGCCAGTCCGCGTCAGGCGCGGCCCATGCAGCAGGTTGGCGGCGACCGTCGCGATCACCTCGACGCCCGGCATCTCGCGCGCGAAAGGCGTGATGAAACGGTCGCCGAGCCCCAGCGCCGTGGCGCCCAGCAGCACGGCGTGCCCCGCGATCGCCTCGCGCGGCACCGATCCGGCCAGCAGATCCGCGAGCGAGTAGGTCCGGATGCTGCCTGTGGGGCCGTAGTAATCGATCGGCGCGCTCAGATCGCTGTCGAGCGGGATCCGACGATCCCCCAGCTGCAGCCAGCCGTTCAGCGACAGAGCGATCTCGTCTTCGCCCAGTCCCATCTGCAGCCGCGCCAGCTGGACGGCGAAGGAGGGAACGAACGTATCGCCCAGCGCGATCGCCGGCTCGAAGCTGCGCCGGGCGCCTGCCCGATCCGGGGCCAGGTTGACATGGCCGATCGCGGCCACGTTGCGGAAGTCGGCGAGCGGCAGGAGGGCGCCGGTGGCCTGCGAGGGCAGGAAGCCGCCGCTGGCGGGCTTCTGCACCACCCGATAACCCGCCGCCGACAAATCCCCCGGCACCGGCTGGCCGCCGCTCATGGTCCGCTCGAACAATGCGGCCATGGCCAGCACGCAGCGGTTCTGCTCCAGCGCCTCGCGCAAGGCCATGTCGCCGGGCGACAGGCCGGCACCGCTGCCCGTCGCCTCGCTTTCGCTCAACAGGAAATCGAGGCCGACGCTGCGAGCGCCCAGCCGCTTCAGCTCTTCGAGCGCGGCGGCGATCTTGGCGCGCGGCAGCGGCCAGCGGCCGACCTCGGCCAGCGCCCGCTCGTCGACCGCGACGATGACGACATCGTCGGGCGCGGGCACCGGGCCCCGAAGCTGGAAGCGCCCATCGAGCGTCGAGCCCTCGATGGAATCGAAGAGCGGCAGGCCATAACGATGGACGAGAACCAGGAGGATGAGGCCGGCCACCGCCATCAGGGTCGAGACGCGGAACAGGGGCCCTCCCGATCGCGGCGTCGACGTCATCGCGTCATGGTCACCAGGTGACGCGCGCGACCGCGGCGTCGCGGCGGGCGGCACCCCAGATCTTGGGCGGGGTCGGCGCCGCGCCGGCCGCGACGTCGGTGCCCTGGCCCGGCCCCAGCGTGACGGACCGGCCGGCGACACGTCCAACCACCTGGACGGCGCCCTGCAGGACGAGAACGCCCGTCTTGCCGGGGGCCGCATCGACCAGCCATTCGGTGCCGCGCACCGAGGCGATCGCGGTCTCGGTGCCGACGGCGAACCGATTCCAGCGGCCACCCTCGTCCACGATCAGCTTGATGATCCCGTTCAGCAGCGACAGCAGCGCTTCGCCCCGACCGCCGCTCGCCGCGGGCGCGTAGCGCGCGATCTCGACGCGGCTCGAGGGACCGACCGTCAGCAGCGACCCGTCGACGAACCGCAGATCCACCTTGGCGCCGTCCGCGGTGACGATCGTGTCGCCGACGGCGACCGGGGCGTCCGGGCCGAGCGGCACCGCCGCTCCCGTCCCCGCCATCTTGGTCACCTGGCCTTGGGTGCGAACGACCTGCCCCGCGGGCTCCGCCGAGGCCAGCGGCCGGCTCATCGCGCCGCAGCCGACGACGGCCAGCAGCGTGCGCAGCAGGCTTCGCCGATCCATTCCCATGATCCGTTCCGATCCTTGGAGATGCCGGCCAAAGGCTTACGCCGGGACCGGGGCGCCCACAAGGGCATGGCACCGCCCCTCTTCACGGCACAAATTGATCATGGATGGCTGACAGCCGCGGTACGGCATGGCCCAAGGACGGGGCCGGTGTCCCAACGCCGTGGCTGGCGGTGGGACACCGGATAGGTCAGCAGCCCGGGATCAACCGGCCTGCGCCCCCTGCTCCTGCAAACCCAGCAGCGACGATAGCAGGCTCTGCTGGGTCGAGGCGCCCAGCCCCGTTGCCGACGTGCCGTCGGACGAGGTCAGGCTGTCGAGGAGCTGGAGCGTGATGTCCTGCATCGGATCCGTGCCGGTGTCGCCCGTGGTGGCGGCACCCTGGGATCCCAGCAGCACGCTCTTCATGGCGGAACTCATCTTCTCGAAGCCGGACGCCAACTCGGATTTGGTCAGCCTGCCGTCGCCATCGGTATCGAAGGCGGCGAACATCTGATCCGCTTTGGCGGCGGCATCCTTTGACGGGGAACCAGCGTCGAACTCCGACTGGCTGATCGTCCCGTCATTGTCGGCATCGAGCCGCGAGAACATCTTGTCCCGCATTTGCTGCAGGGTGGCGGCGTCGAGCGATGACGTGCCACCCACTCCGGAAACCATGGGGAGTTCTCCTTCTTCTCGTGAATTTCCGTCGCAAGGCAGGGCCGGCCGGATCTTGCCTGAGCTCGCGCCCAGGCCCGCCCGGCCCTTGGCAGACCGAAGCAAAGATGGCGCCAAATTCATCAAGCAAATTCGCAGAGTTAGAGCCGTTTCCGCAGATGGCCCCGCGGGTCGCGGCGATCCGGTCCGCATGGCGGTCGGCAAGTTCGGCGCCGCCCGCCGGCAATTCCTTCCGCCACGGCCGATGATTGGCTCGGTAGCCAGGAAACGGCCTTCGCCCGCTTCCGTCGGGCAAGCTTTCACCCTATCGGCGGGAGAACGGCTGCAACGTATTGATTGATCGAGCGATCGCCGCAATTACGGTTAGCGAAATCGCTTCGCCTTTTACGATGTTCCTTTACAGTTCCGCATCAAATCCCTGGAATCCTTGACGCATCCCCTTGTGGGGCCGCCCGAATCCAGGTTACAGCCGGCCGGTCCCCGCCCCAGCGTGGGCTCAGGAGACCGCCATGGAGGATAACGGCCCGATGACGGCGCACCGTCCCGATGCGCAGACCGCGGATGCTGTCGACGCGCAGCCCGCGAACGCGGCGATCATGTTCGCGGCCGAGGGCTACGACACCTCGCGTCCGAAGCTGATGGGCCGCCATGCCGCCGGCGAAGGCTTCCTCAGGGGCTTCGCGCGCCATGCGGGCGTCGACCGTTTCTGGGCGCTGACGCCGACCGAGGCCGACGGCCGTCATTTCACCGAGGCCATGCGCCAGGTCACGCCCCAGACGCCGGTCTCCATCGCCATGTACAACCGCCTCGATGCGCTGAAGGAGTCGGGCTCCCTCTTCCTCCCCGGCCCCGGCATCGCCGAGCATGCCTGGATGCGGCGCGCGCGCTGCGACCAGCGCGACTTCTCGATCTCGGGCATCACCCACACCACCGCCTCCTTCGGCGCGATGGATGCGATCACCGGTCTCGTGACCGGCCCCGTGCAGCGCTGGGACGCGCTGATCTGCAGCTCGACCGCCGTCCGCAAGACGGTCGACCGCGTCATCGACGCGCAGATGGATTTCTTCCGCGACCGGCTGGGTGCCACCGGCAAGCTGGCGCTGCCCGAGCTGCCGGTCATCCCGCTCGGTGTCGATTGCGACGGGTTCAAGCCGAACGGGCCCGCCCGCCGGACCTGGCGCGAGCGCCTGCGCATCGCCGATCGCGATATCGCGCTGCTGTTCGTGGGCCGGCTCTCCTTCCATGCCAAGGCCCATCCCCTGCCGATGTATCTGGCGGCCGAGGCCGCGGCCAAGGCGATCAAGGGCAAGGTCCATCTGATCCAGGCCGGCTGGTTCGCCAACGACGCGATCGAGCAGTCCTTCCGCAGCGGGGCCCGCGAGTTCTGCCCCTCGGTCAACGCGATCTTCCTCGATGGCCGCAAGAAGGATATCCGTACCGAGATATGGGCCGCGGCCGATATCTTCGTCTCCTTCTCCGACAACATCCAGGAGACCTTCGGCCTCACGCCGATCGAGGCCATGGCGGCGGGCCTGCCCTGCCTGGTCAGCGATTGGGACGGCTATATGGACACGGTGCGCGACGGCGAGGACGGGTTCCGCATCCGCACCTGGCAGCCACCGGCACCGCTGGGCGAGGATCTGATCTATCGCCAGATCTCCGGCGCCGACAGCTATGACCGCTATTGCGGCAACGCCTGCCAGTTCGTCGCGGTGGACACGCAGGCGGCCTGCGAGGCCCTGGTCCGTCTCGCCAAGAACCGGGAGCTGCGCGAGAAGCTCGGCGGCCAGGCGCGTCGGCGCGCGCGCGAGGTTTTCGACTGGAAGACCGTCATCGGCCAGTATCAGGCGCTCTGGCAGGAGCTCGCGAAGATCCGCAAGACGGCGAAGGAGTCGGCACCCCGCGGCAAGGGCCCGGCCTGGCCCGCGCGGCTCGATCCGTTCGACGCCTTCTCCCACTATCCGACCCATGAACTCAGGCCGGATACCAAGATCGAGGCCGTCGCGGGCGCCGACGTGAAGCGGCTCGATCAGATGCGGCGCAACCCGTCGAGCGCCTACGCCTCGAACGTGTTCCCCGACCGCGGCGACTGCATGGCGGTGCTGGCGCATCTGGCCAAGGCCAAGAGCGCCACGGCCGACGAGCTCGTCGCCCTGGCGCCGGCGGAACGCCAGGACAGCCTGCGCCGCGGGCTGGTCTGGCTGGCCAAGCACGGTCTGATCCTGCTCCTGCCGACGTAGGCGTCCGGGTCGATCCCGCTCGCTGCCAGTTGACGGAACGGGCGCGCTGCGCCAGACAGGGGCGCCGTTCAAGGTCGCCCTCCTGTTACGATCCGGACCCTCATGCGCTATATCAACGTCACGCCCCGCGAAGTCCGCGAAATCGAGAATGTCTGGATCCCGATGTCCGACGGGGTGCGGCTCGCGGCACGCCTCTGGCTGCCGGCCGATGCCGAGACGACACCCGTGCCGGCCATCGTCGAATACCTGCCCTACCGCAAGCGCGACGGCACGGCGCCGCGCGACGAGATCATGCATCCCTGGTTCGCGCGGCAGGGCTATGCGGTGCTGCGCATCGACATCCGCGGCACCGGCGATTCCGACGGGCGTTTCGTCGACGAATATATCAAGCAGGAGCAGGACGACGCGCTGGAGGCGCTGCGCTGGATCGCCAGCCAGCCCTGGTGCACCGGCAAGATCGGCATGATGGGCATCTCCTGGGGCGGCTTCAACGCGCTCCAGATCGCGGCGCGCCGGCCGCCCGAGCTCAAGGCCATCATCCCGGCCTGCTTCACCGACGACCGCTATGCCGACGACGTGCATTACATGGGCGGCTGCCTGCTGGGCGACAACGCGACCTGGGCCTCGGCCATGACCTGCTACGCCTCGCCGCCGCCCGATCCCGAGATCGTGGGCGAGCGCTGGCGCTCGATGTGGCTCGACCGGCTCGAGACCATGCCGCTTCTCGCGGTCAGCTGGATGGAGCATCCGCGCCGCGACGCCTTCTGGCAGCAGGGCTCGGTCTGCGAGAACTATGCCGACATCGAATGTCCCGTCTTCGCGGTGGGCGGCTGGATCGACGCCTACAGCAACGCCGTGCCGCGCCTCCTCGCCCACCTCAAGGTGCCCTGCAAGGGGCTGGTGGGGCCCTGGGCCCACACCTGGCCGCACAATGCGCGGCCCCTGCCCGCCATCGGCTTCCTGCAGGAATGCCTCGCCTGGTGGGATCAGTGGCTCAAGGGCATCGATCGCGGCGCGCTCGACGGCCCGCGCTATCGGGTCTGGGTGATGGATCGCGTGGTGCCGAAGGCCTATCAGGAGGAATGGCCGGGCCGCTGGATCGGCGAGCCAAGCTGGCCCTCGCCCCATACCGAGACGCGCACGCTCTATCTCAACGAGAACGGCATGGGCGACAAGCCGGCACCCGAGAGGCCGCTGCTGCATCGCTCGCCGCAATATGTGGGCTCGGCCGCGGGCTTCTGGTGTCCCTATGGCAACGGGGTCGACATGGCCTTCGAGCAGCGCGAGGACGATGCGCGCTCGCTCTGCTTCGACACGGCGCCCCTGCCGGCCGCCTTCGACATCGTCGGCGCGCCCGTGGTGGAGCTGGAGCTCGCCGCCGACAAGCCGCAGGCCCAGATCGCGGTGCGGCTCTGCGATGTCGATGCCAACGGCTCGTCCCTGCGGGTCAGCTATGGCGTGCTCAATCTTTCCCACCGCGAGAGCCATGTGGCCCCCACCGCGCTGACGCCAGGACAGCGCTACCGCGTTCGCGTGCAGCTCAACGATGTCGGCTATCGCTTCCTCTCCGGGCATCGCATCCGCATCGCCATCTCGACCGCCTACTGGCCGACCCTCTGGCCGCAGGCCGAGGCCGCGACGATCACCGTTCATTCCGGCAGCAGCCGGCTGCTGCTGCCGGTGCGGGCACGCCGGGCGGAGGACAACCAGCTCCCGGAGTTCGGGCCGGCCGAAGGGGCCATGCCCGGGCCGATCGCCTGGATCCGCAAGCATGACGCGGCGCTCAATCTGAGCTACGACCCCGGCCTCGACGAAGCCACCTATGCGGTGGACAAGGACGAGGGCATCTACCGGCTCGAGGCGATCGGCCTCGAGAACGGTGCGCATCTTACCGAGCGCTACCGCATCCGGGGCGAGGATCCGCTCTCGGCCCGCGCCGACTATGCCTGGCTCGCCTCGCTCGGCCGCGGCGAGTGGCACACCCGCACCAAGGGCCGCAGCAGCTTCATCGCCGATGCGCGTCATTTCAATGTCACACTCGAGCTCGAGGGCTACGAGGGCGACAAGCAGGTGTTCAGCAAGCGCTGGGAGCGGAAGATTCCGCGGGATCTCCCCTAACATCTCCTCCCCCGCTTCGCGGGGGAGGATTAAGGAGGAGGCTGCTCGGTCGGTGCAGCCCTCTCCCTGGCCCTCTCCCGCAAGCGGGAGAGGGGACAACAATGGCGCGCTTGACCCAAGTCATGGCCGTGCCCGCACGACCATGTTGTCTTGCGGCTGAGCCGACCCATCCTCCTTGCGAGGGGCGGCGTCACTGTTCCCCCCCACCGTCAGCCGACAGGAAAACGTCATGAAAGCCCTCGTCTATCGCGGCCCCGGCCGCAAGGCCGTCGAAGACCGGCCCAAGCCGACGATCCAGGCGCCCGGCGATGCGATCGTGAAGATCGTCAAGACCACCATCTGCGGCACCGATCTGCATATCCTGAAAGGCGATGTCGCCACCTGCCAGCCGGGCCGCATCCTCGGCCATGAAGGTGTCGGGATCGTCGATTCCGTGGGCGCCGGCGTCACGGCTTTCAAGCCCGGCGACCGCGTGCTGATCTCCTGCATCTCCTCCTGCGGCAAGTGCGACTATTGCCGCCGCGGGATGTATTCGCATTGCACCACCGGCGGCTGGATTCTGGGCAACATGATCGACGGAACCCAGGCCGAATATGTCCGCACGCCGCATGCCGACACGAGCCTCTATCCGATCCCCGAAGGGAGCGACGAGGAGGCGCTGGTGATGCTGAGCGATATCCTGCCCACGGGCTTCGAATGCGGCGTGCTCAACGGCAAAGTGGCGCCGGGTTCGACGGTCGCCATCGTCGGCGCCGGCCCGATCGGCCTCGCTGCGCTCCTGACCGCGCAGTTCTACTCGCCGGCCGAGATCATCATGATCGATCTCGACGACAACCGGCTGGGGCTCGCCCGGCAGTTCGGCGCAACTCACACGGTCAACAGCAAGGACGGCAAGGCGGCCGACGCCGTGAAGGCGCTGACCGGCGGGACCGGCGTCGACACGGCCATCGAGGCGGTGGGCGTGCCTGCCACTTTCCTGCTCTGCGAGGACATCGTGGCGCCCGGCGGCACCATCGCCAATGTCGGCGTTCATGGCGCCAAGGTTGATCTGCATCTGGAGACGCTCTGGTCGCAGAACATCACGATCACGACGCGGCTGGTCGACACCGTGACGACGCCGATGCTGCTCAAGACGGTGCAGTCGAAGAAGATCGACCCGACGCGGCTGATCACGCACCGCTTCAAGCTGGACCAGATCCTCGAGGCCTACGACACCTTCGGCCACGCCGCCGACACGCAGGCGCTCAAGGTCATCATCGCGGCCTAGGCACGGACCGCAGGCTGGATCTCAGACCGCCGTCGGCCGTGGACCGATCGGTCCCGCCGGCGGCGGTCCTGCCGCCTCGAGCTCCGCCACCTCCTCGTCGGTGAAGAGGCGGGAGCGGACGATGAAGCGAACCCCTTCCGCCGCTTCCAGCGAGAAGCTGTCGCCGCCGTCGGTCGTCACGTCGACCGTCAGCTGGCAGCAGGCCCAATAGTTGAACTGCGCCGGCCCGACATAGAAGGGGCAGCCTTCGATCATGCCGAGCCGCACATCCTGCGCGCCGACCCTGAAATCGCTTTGCCGGAAGCACATGGGCGCGCTGCCTTCGCAGCATCCGCCCGACAGGTGGAAGATCAGGGGGCCGAAGGTCTCGCGCAACCGCCGGGTCAAGGCCAGGGCCGATGGCGTGAAGACGACGCGATCGGGCATGTCCGCCCTCCTGTTCCAGCGACAACGGCCGGCCCGGCGGCGCTTGTGCCCGCCAGGCCGGCCATCGGCCGTTGCCCGATCAGAACAGGCCCTGCGCCTTCGGGCTGTAACTGACCAGCAGGTTCTTGGTCTGCTGATAGTGGTCGAGGATCAGCTTGTGCGTCTCGCGGCCGAATCCCGACTGCTTGTATCCACCGAACGCGGCATGGGCCGGATACATGTGGTAGCAGTTGGTCCAGACGCGCCCCGCCTGGATCTCGCGGCCGACCCGGTAGGTGTTGTTCACGTTGCGCGACCAGACGCCGGCACCCAGGCCGTAGATCGTGTCGTTGCCGATCTCGATCGCCTCCTCCAGGGTCTTGAACTTCGTCACCGACAGCACCGGGCCGAAGATCTCCTCCTGGAAGATGCGCATCTTGTTATGGCCGACGAAGACGGTCGGTTTCATGAAGAAGCCGTCCTTGAGCTTGCCGCCGAGCTCGGCGCGCGCGCCGCCGGTCACGCATTTGGCGCCCTCCTGCTTGCCGATATCGACATAGCCCAGGATCTTCTCGAGCTGGCCGCGGGAGCATTGCGGGCCCATCTGCGTCGTGGGATCGAGCGGATCGCCGACCTTGATCTTCGCGACGCGCGCCACGGCCTTTTCCAGGAACTTGTCGAAGATCGATTCCTGGACCAGGGCCCGCGAGGGGCAGGTGCAGACCTCGCCCTTGTTGAAGGCGAAGAGCGAGAAGCCCTCGAGCGCCTTGTCGAGGAAGGCGTCATCCTCGTCCATCACGTCGGCGAAGAAGATGTTCGGCGACTTGCCGCCGAGCTCCATGGTCTGGGGAATGATGGTCTCGGCCGCGAACTGCATGATCTGGCGGCCCGTCGTCGTCTCGCCGGTGAAGGCGATCTTGGCGATGCGCGGGCTGCGCGCCAGCGGCGTGCCGACCTCCGAGCCGTGGCCGAACACCACGTTGAGCACGCCCGGCGGCAGCAGGTCGCCGATCAGATCCATCAGCACCGCGAGGCTCATCGGTGTGTCGGAGGCGGGCTTGATCACCACGCAGTTTCCGGCGACCAGGGCCGGCGCCATCTTCCAGGCGGCCATCAGGAGCGGGAAGTTCCAGGGAATGATCTGGCCGACCACGCCCATCGGCTCGCGGAAGTGATAGGCGACGGTGTCATGATCGATCTCGCCGATCGTGCCCTCCTCGGCGCGGATGCAGCCGGCGAAATAGCGGAAATGGTCGGCGGCCAGCGGCACGTCGGCGTTGAGGGTCTCGCGGATAGGCTTGCCGTTGTCGCGGGTCTCGACATAGGCGAGGAGCTGGAGATTGCTTTCGATCCGATCCGCGATCTTGTTCAGGATTCTTGCGCGTTCCGCCGGCGCGGTGCGCGCCCAGCCGACACGGGCGGCATGCGCCGCATCGAGGGCCCGCTCGACATCGTCCGCGTCGGAACGGGCGACCTCGCAGAGCGTGCTGCCGTCGATCGGGCTCTTGTCGGTGAAATACCGGCCTTTCGCCGGTGCCTTCCAGCCGCCGCCGATGAAGTTGTCATAGCGCGCGCGAAGACGGCTCGTGTCGATCAATGACATGACGGGTTGGTCAAGCATGGCCTGCTCCTTCGATTCTGGGTTTCTCGCCAGATCCGCGCGCCGCCATATCCGGGTGCGCGCCTCCTTGCAGTCATACTTCGCAGCATGCGCCTCGCTTGCCGTCCCCACTTTGACTCATGTCAATGACAACCTGCTCTTCTGCCGCGATATTTCGCAGCGAAGATGAACAATCGGACATGGAGGCGGAGCATGGCGAGGACGATGAAGGCGGCGGTGGTGCGTCAGTTCGGCAAGCCCCTCACGATCGAGGAGATACCGGTGCCGACACCGGGGCCAGGCGAGGTGCTGGTCAAGATCATGGCGACGGGAGTCTGCCACACCGATCTTCACGCCGCCGACGGCGACTGGCCGGTCAAGCCGACGCCGCCCTTCGTTCCCGGTCATGAAGGCGCCGGCATCGTCGCGGCGGTGGGCGCCGGCGTGACGCAGCTCAAGGAGGGCGATCCCGTCGGCATCGCCTGGCTGCATGACGCCTGCGGCTGCTGCGAGCATTGCATCACCGGCTGGGAGACGCTCTGCGAAAGCCAGCGTGACAGCGGCTACAGCGTGAATGGCAGCTTCGCGGAATATGCGATCGGCTCGGCGGCCTATGTCGGTCGCCTGCCCGCCAAGACGGATTTCGTCGCCATGGCGCCGATCCTCTGCGCCGGCGTCACGACCTACAAAGGCATCAAGGAGACCGAGGCGCGCCCCGGCGAATGGATCGCGATCTCGGGCATCGGCGGGCTCGGCCATGTCGCCATCCAGTATGCGAAGGCGATGGGCCTCCATGTCGCGGCCCTGGACGTGACCGAGGAGAAGCTTGCGCTCGCCCGCCGGCTCGGCGCCGAGATCACCGTCAACGCCAAGTCACCGGACGCGGCGGCACAGATCGTGAAGCAGACTGGCGGCGGCGCCCATGGCGTGCTGGTGACGGCCGTCTCCCCGCCCGCCTTCAGCCAGGCGCTGCATCTGGTGCGGCGCAAGGGCACCGTCAGCCTCGTAGGCCTGCCGCCCGGCGATTTCGCGACGCCGATCTTCGACGTGGTGCTCAAGCGCATCACGCTGCGCGGCTCGATCGTCGGCACCCGCAAGGACCTGGCGGAAGCGATCGAGTTCGCCGCCGAGGGCAAGGTCAAGGCGCATATTCACCAGAAGCCGCTCGCGGACATCAACGCCGTCTTTGCCGGCCTCAAGGCCGGGACGATCGACGGGCGCGTCGTGATTCCGTTCTAAGCAGCTCCCGTCGTCGGCGGCCCGTTCAGCCGGGCCGCCGCTCACGGCGTCGGATAAGTGACCTCCGCCGAGACCAGCGGGCCCTTGCAGTTCACGGCGTTCTCGCCGCCACCCGCGACGGCGTCCACCTCGAACATCGAATCCGCCGTCTCGGCGTAGCTTTCATCGACCGAGAACTGGTCGATCTGTGCATAGTTCAGGAGCGCGGCATAGTCCGAGGCGGGGTTGTCCGGATAGCCGGTCTTGGGATCGATGCCGCCTGCCTTCTTCACCCGATCGATCAGTGCCTTGCACTCGGCCTTGGTCGCCTTGCCGCCCTCCTCGTAAACATAGAGGATGATCTTGTCGGCATCGCTGCCGACGAAGGTGCTGACGCCCTTGCCCCCGACCCAGCTCGCGAGCGCCGCCTCCACCCGCACCAGCGTCAGGTCCCAGAGCGTGGCCGGCGTCCCCTTGAGCTTGTTGGCGATGGCCGCGCCGTCGGCCCGCGCGGCCATAGGTGTCAGGGCCGCCGCCATCAACGCGGCCGCCAGAATCGAACGACGAAACATGGATTCCCCCCGCTTGAAACGACGCGTCAGGCCTGCTGCAGCGTCTCGCCCCCATCGACCAGAACGCAACTCCCCGTCATGAAGCTCGACGCGTCCGAGGCCAGCAGCAGCAGAAGCCCGTCCAGCTCCTCCGCCTTGCCCGCCCGGCGCATCGGAATCGATTTGATCTCGGCCTGCCCCTGCGGCGTCGCGAGATAGCTGGCCGTCATCTCCGTCTCGAAATAGCCGGGACAGATCGCGTTGACGCGGATGCGATGCTTGGCCAGCTCCAGCGCCATGGTCTTGGTCAGCGAGATCACGCCGGCCTTGGACGCGCTGTAGGCGACCGAGCCCTTGGCCACGACGATCCCCATCATCGAGGCGATGTTCACGATGCTGCCGCCCTGCCCGTTCGCTGCCATGCGCCGGGCCACCTCCTGCGCAACCAGGAAGGCGCCCTTGAGATTGGTGTCGATGGTGCGGTCCCAATCCTCCTCGCTGTGATCGAGGAAGGGCTTGGCCGGCGCGATGCCGGAATTGTTGACCAGGATGCGCAAGGGCCCGAGCTCCGCCTCGGCCGAGGCAATCGCAGCCTTGATGCCGGGCGGATGGGTGACGTCGAGCGCGATCGGCAGCACGGTGCCGCCGCGCGCCACGATCCCCGCCGCCAGCGCTTCGAGCCGCTCCGTGCGCCGCGCGGCAATGGCGACCTTGGCGCCGGCTTCCGCCAGCACCTCGGCGAAGCGCCAGCCGAGCCCCGAGGAGGCCCCCGTCACCAGGGCGGCGCGGCCCGTCAGATCGAAGCGCGCCGCGAATGTTTCAGCAGACAGGGTCATGTGCCCTCAGCCCCCGAGTTCCTTGGCCCGCTCGCGCAGGACGAATTTCTGGATCTTGCCGGTGGAGGTCTTGGGCAGGGGCCCGAAGCGGACCGTGCGCGGGATCTTGAAGCCCGCCATGTGGCTCCGGCACCAGTCGACGATGTCGCGCTCGGTCGCCTCGGCCCCGTCGCGCAAGGTCACGAAGGCGCAAGGCGTCTCGCCCCATTTCTCGTCGGGCCGCGCCACCACCGCCGCCTCCAGCACCTTGGGATGGCGGTAGAGCACCTCCTCGACCTCGAGGCTGGAGATGTTCTCGCCGCCCGAGATGATGATGTCCTTGGCCCGGTCCTTGATCTCGGCATAGCCGTCTGGATGCCAGACGGCGAGATCGCCGGAATGGAACCAGCCGCCGCGGAAGGCCTCGGCCGTGGCCTTGGCGTTCTTGAGATAGCCCTTCATGACGGTGTTGCCGCGCAGCATGAGCTCGCCGATGGTCTGGCCGTCCTGCGGCACCGGCTCCATGGTCTCGGGATCGGCCACGAGGACCGCCTCGAGCGTCGTGTCCGGAACGCCCTGGCGCGACATGGCGCGGGCCCGGCCCTCGAGATCGAGCTGGTCCCAGCTTTCCTGCGGTGCGCAGATCGTGGCCGGCCCGTAGGTCTCGGTCAGGCCATAGAGATGCGTGACATGGAACCCGTTGCGCTCCATCGCCTCGATGATGGCCGAGGGCGGGGCGGCACCGCCCGTCACCACCTCGACGACCCGGTCGAAACTGGTCTTGGCGCTGTCGGGCGCGTTGGCGAGCAGGTTGAGCACGATGGGCGCGCCGCAGAGCGTGGTCACGTCATGCTGCTTGATCAGGCGATAGACCGCAGCGGCCTCCACCTTTCGCAGGCAGACATGGGTGCCGTTGGCGGCGGTGACGGCCCAGGTGAAGCACCAGCCGTTGCAATGGAACATCGGCAGCGTCCAGAGATAGACGCAGTGCCGGTCGATGCCGGTCGAGCAGATATCGCCCAGCGCGTTCAGATAGGCGCCCCGGTGGTGATAGACGACGCCCTTGGGATTGCCCGTGGTGCCGGAGGTGTAGTTGAGCGCGATCGCCTCCCACTCATCGTCGGGCCAGCGCGGGACGAAGGCGGGATCGCCCTCCGCCAGGAAGTCCTCGTACTCGAGCTCGCCGAGCCGCCGGCCGCCGCCGCTGGCGGCATAGTCGGCCTCGCTGTCGTCGATCTCGACCAGGAGCGGCTTGACCCCGCATCGGGCCATGGCCTTCGCGGTCACCTCGGCGAACTCGCAGTCGGCGACCAGCACCTTGGCGCCGCCATGCTCCAGGATGAAGGCGACCGTATCGGCATCGAGGCGGATATTGATGGTATTGAGAACGGCCCCCAGCATCGGCACGGCGTAGTGGGCCTCGAGCATGGCCGGGATGTTGGGCGCCAGCAGTGCCACCGTGTCGCCCTTGCCGACCCCCCGGGCCGCGAGCGCGGAGGCGAAGCGCCGGCAGCGCTCGGCGAACTCGGCGTAGGTGATGCGCCGGCGGCCATGGATCACAGCCGTCTTGGCGGGATAGACCGCGGCCGCCCGCAACAAGAAAGAGAGCGGGGTCAGGGGCACATAGTTGGCCGGATTCCGGCCCAGATCCTGCTCCCAGACGCTCCCCGTATGATGTCCCTGGGCCATCCCGGTCCCATCTCCTTCCCTGGTCCTCGAGCCGCCGCTTTGGGCGTTCGCCTCGGCTTGTTTTGCGCTATGGTCGAGGCCAAGTGAGGAAAGGTCAAGCCGGGCAACGCTTGGCCCCCGTTAGATTTTCTCGCGAACCTCAGAGGAGGTTCCTCGATGCAGCTCGATATCTTCTCCGACACCATCTGCCCCTGGTGCTATGTCGGCAAACGCCGGCTGGAACGGGCCCTCAAGACCCGGCCCCAGCACGACATCGCGATCGCCTGGCGGGCCTTCCAGCTCAACCCGACCATGCCGCCCGAAGGCATGGATCGGCGCAACTATATCGAATCCAAGTTCGGCAGCCCCGAACGGGCCCGGCGCATCCACGAGGCCGTGGCGACCGCCGGGGCCGGCGAGGGTATCGCCTTCGCCTTCGACCGTATCAAGCGGACGCCCAACACCGTGCTGTCGCACCGGCTGCTGCGCTTCTCCCACCGCTATGAGCGGCAGAGCGCCGTGCTCGACGGGCTCTTCCGCGCCTATTTCGAGGAGGGGCTCGATACCAGCGACCTGGAGGTGCTGCGGGCGATCGCCGCCGCCGCCGGGCTGCCCGAGGACGAGGTCAATCATTTCCTGCAAGGCGCCGAAGAGCGGGAGATGGTGCTGGCCGAAGACCAGCTCGCCCGCCGCCAGGGCATCAACGGCGTCCCCTGCTTCATCTTCAACGGCCGCTTCGCCCTCTCCGGCGCCCAGGAGCCCGAGGCCCTGTTCCAGCTCTTCGACCTCGCCCGCGAGGACGACACGGAACGCCGGCAGGCGAGCTACAACTGAGGGCTCCTCACTATCCCCTCCCCCGTTCAGGGAGAGGGTCAGGGAGGGGGCTGCTCGTTCTCGAAGATCGCGTCAGCCCCCTTCCTGACCTTCCCCCTCGAGGGGGAGAAGGGACAAATCTTGCCTCTCTTCCCCTACTCCGCCCCATCCACGATGATGAGGTTCCCACGGGTCGCCTTGAGGCGCTGCGGCACGAGCTTCTGATAAGCGGGCGAATGGTACCAGCCCTCCGCCTGCTCGCGCGACGCGAACTCGACGATGACGACGCGGCTATAGGGCATGTCGCCTTCGACCTTGGTGAAATGGCCGCCGCGGACGATGAACCTGCCGCCGAACGGCGCCAGCGTCGGCATGACCTGCTGGCGATAGGCATCGAAACCGGCCTGGTCGATGATCTCTTCCTGGAAGAGGCAATAGGCCTTCATCTCGCGCTCCGTTTGTCGCGCCTATTCGGCGCCGTCCACGATGACGAAATTGCCGCGGCTGGCCTTGAGGCGCAGCGGCAAAAGCTTCTGGTAGGCCGGCGAGCGGTACCAGCCCTCGGCCGCCTCGCGCGACGGGAACTCGATCACCACCGCGCGGGCGTAGGGCCAGTCGCCCTCGAGCTTCGTCAGCGTGCCGCCGCGCACGATGAACTTGCCGCCGAAGGCCGTGATCGTGGGCATGACCTCCTTGCGATAGGCCTCGTAAGCGGCCGGGTCCGTGATGTCGATCTGCCCGATGGTATAGGCCTTCATTGGCTTCCTCGCTCCTGATGCCGGTGCCGGTTTCACGCGCGCTTTCGGCTCACGATCTCGACCGGCGCGATCAGCCCGGCCTTCAAGCCGGTGACGATGTTCGCGATTTTCTGCCGCGCGCTCTCGCCCATCAGGATATGCAGCCCCAGGGGCGGCAGCCCACCCTGGGCCCAGCGCTCCTGCATCTGGCGGAAGAACTCGATCGCGAACTCGCGCCGGTTCCGCTCGCGTTCGACCGTGAAGCCGGCATCGGCCAGGCATGTACGATAGCGGTCGGCGGAATCGACGAAGCTGTAGGCGGGCTCTGATGCCCAGGGCAGCGGAAAGGTCAGATCACCCTTCCCTTCGCGCATGACGTCATAGATCCCGAACACGGCGCCCGGCTTCAAGACCCGCGCCACTTCCGCCGCCAACCGCCCCTTGTCCGCGATGTTCATGCCGACATGGAGCATGTAGGCGCCGTCGAAGCTGGCGGCGTCGAAGGGAAGATCGAGCGCGCTCGCCTGGCGATAGGCGACCTTGTCCGCCAGCCCGACACGCTTCGCCAGCATGGCGGCGACGCGGACATATTCGTCGGTCAGGTCGATGCCCTGCACCTGGCAGCCATAGGCCTCGGCCACGTGCCTCGAGGCGCCGCCGATGCCGCAGCCGATATCGAGCAGGCGCAGGCCCGGCTTGAAGCCGAGCTGCGCTGTGAACTCGACGGTCGCCAGCCGGCCGCCGATATGGAACTCGTCGACCGGCGCCAGGTCGGCCGGCGTCAGCCGGTCGGGGTCTTTGCCCGAAGATTGGAGCGCCGCGAGGATCGCGCGCTCGAGCGCGCCATGGCTGTAGTGACCCGAAACGCCGGCTTCGACAGTCATGGCATCGCTCCTGGATCCAGGTCACGCCGGACGGCGCATGCGGAAGGCCTCGGTGACGACAGCATATTCCGAATAGCCCAGGCGGGCGATCGGCTTCGCCAGCGCGATCGCGACGCGCCCGTCTCGGATCAGGCTGTCGTCGATATGCACGCCCACCACCTCGCCCAGGATCATGCAGTTCGGCTCGGCCGGGTCGCCCGTGGGCAGCTCGATCGTCTTCCAATAGCGGCATTCGAGATGAACCGGCACCTCGGCGACGCGCGGCGGCTTGACCAGGCGTGACGGCGCCGGGGTCAGCTTGGCGAACGTCATCTCGTCGGTCTCGGCCGGCAGGGTCGCCGAGGTCTGGTTCATGGCCTCTCGCGTGTCCCAGGTAGCGAGATTACAGACGAACTCCTTGGTCGCCTCGACATTGGCGCGACTGTCCTTCACCGGCCGGTCGGGCTTGCGCCCGCTGGGACAGAACATGACCATCGGCGGGTCTTCATTGATGGCGTTGAAGAAGCTGAAGGGCGCCAGGTTCACCACGCCCGACGGGCTGATGGAACTGATCCAGCCGATCGGGCGCGGCACCACCAGCGCCTTGAAGGGATCGCGTCCAAGCCCCTGTGCGGCCAGCGCCGTGGTCGCATCCTTGGTCTCGTAGAACATCGGTCCTCCCGACCCTCGATCACGCCGCCATCTTGGCCCCGCGGCAGGTCACGCCGCCATTTTAGCCAAATGCGCGAGCAATCCCTGCACGCCCGCCACCCGCCGGTTCGCATCCTTCCAGTCCTGGCGCCAGACCAGCTTGTGGTCGGGCCGCACGGAAACCTCGTCCTGCTTGCGGTTGATGAAGGCGATGAGCTCGGCCGGCTTGGCGAAGCGGTTATGGCGGAAGGACAGCACCGCCCCCTTGGGACCGGCATCGACCTTCTCGATCCCCGCCTGGCGGCAGAGCTGCTTGATGGCGATGATGCCGAGCAGGTTCTCGACCTCCGCCGGCAACGGCCCGAAGCGGTCGATCAGCTCGGCACCGAAGGCGTCGATCTCGGCCTTGTCCACCAGGGTCGCGATGCGCCGGTAGAGACCCAACCGCACGCCGAGATCGGCGACATAATTCTCCGGGATCAGCACCGGCATGCCGATGCTGATCTGCGGGGTCCATTCCTGGGCCGCCTTGGCCTGGCCGCGCGCTTCCTTGACGGCGTCCTCGAGCATCTGCTGGTAGAGCTCGACGCCGACCTCGCGGATATGGCCGGACTGCTCGTCGCCCAGGAGATTGCCGGCACCGCGGATGTCGAGATCGTGGCTCGCCAGCGTGAAGCCCGCGCCCAGCGTATCCAGCGTCTGCATGACCTGGAGCCGCTTGGCGGCGGTCGGGCTGAGCACGCGGCCCGGCGGCAGGGTCAGGTAGGCATAGCCGCGCTGCTTGGAGCGGCCGATGCGCCCGCGCAGCTGATAGAGCTGCGCCAGGCCGAACATGTCGGAGCGGTGGATCACCATCGTGTTGGCGGTCGGGATATCGAGGCCGCTCTCGATGATGTTGGTGGCAAGCAGCATGTCGTACTGGCGGTCGTAGAAGGCCGTCATCGCCTTCTCGAGATGGGTCGGCGCCATGCGGCCATGCGCCATCACGAACTTGATCTCCGGCACCAGGTTGCGCAGCCGCTCGGCCACCTTGTCGAGATCCTCGATGCGCGGCACCACATAGAAGCTCTGCCCGCCGCGGTAATGCTCGCGCAGGATCGCCTCGCGGATCACCACCGGATCGTAGGGCAGCACGAAGGTCCGCACGGCGAGCCGGTCCACCGGCGGCGTCGAGATCAGGCTCATCTCGCGCACGCCCGACAAGGCGAGCTGCAAGGTGCGCGGGATCGGCGTCGCGGTCAGGGTCAGCACATGGACGTCGGCACGCAGCTCCTTGAGCCGCTCCTTCTGCGCCACGCCGAAATGCTGCTCCTCGTCGACGATCATCAGGCCCAGGTTGGCGAACTCGACGCTCTTGGCGAGGAGCGAATGGGTGCCCACGACGATGTCGACCTTGCCGGCCTTGAGGTCGGCCTTCACCTGGTTGGCGTCCTTGGTCGAGACCAGCCGCGACAATTGCGCCACGCGGATCGGCAGGCCGGCGAAGCGCTCGGTGAAGGTCTTGCTGTGCTGGCGGCAGAGCAAGGTGGTCGGCGTCACCACCGCGACCTGGTAGCCGGCCGCGGCGGCGACGAAGGCCGCGCGCAGCGCCACCTCGGTCTTGCCGAAGCCGACATCGCCGCAGACGAGGCGGTCCATCGGCCGGCCGGAGGCGAGATCGGCTGTGACCTCGTCGATCGCGCGCTGCTGGTCCTCGGTCTCGGCATAGGGGAAGCGCGCGGCGAACTCGTCATAGAGCCCTTCGGGCGGCGCCAAGGTCACGCCCGGATGGACGGCGCGCGCGGCGGCCGTGCGGATGAGCTGCTGGGCGATCTCGCGCAGCCGCTGCTTGACCCGGGCCTTCCTCGCCTGCCAGCCGGCCCCGCCCAGCTTGTCGAGCGGCACCGGCAGATCGTCCGAGCCGAAGCGCGACAGCACGTCGATGTTCTCGACCGGCACATAGAGCTTGTCGCCGCCGTCATAGATGACCTTGAGGCAATCATGGGGCGCGCCGCCGATCTCCAGCGTCTCGATCCCCTCATAGCGGCCCACGCCATGCTCGACATGCACCACCAGGTCGCCATGCGAGAAGTTCGCGAGCTCGGTCAGGAACTGGTCGGTCTTCTTGCGCCGCTGCGCCGGGCGCGCCAGCCGGTCGCCGAGGATATCCTGCTCGGCCACCACCACGAGGTCCGGCGTCTCGAAGCCATGCTCGAGCCCGAGGACCACGAAGGCGACGCGGTCGCGCGGCAGGCGGCGGATGGCCTCGAGATCGGCCACCCGCTCATGGCGCTCGAGCCCATGCTCGGCCAGCAGATGCTCCAGCCGGTCGCGGCTGCCTTCGCTCATGGCGGCCACGGCCACATGGCGGCGCGGCAGGCGCGCCTGGGCCAGATGCTCGACCACGGCCGCGAACAGCGTCGCGGGCGCGCTCGCCCGCACATCGGCGAAATCGCGGCCGGACTTGCCGCCCGCATCCTGCCAGCCGGCGGCATCCTCAGGCACCGCGAAGGGCGAGAAGACCGCCGAAGGCCGGCTCGCCAGCCAGTCGTCCCACTCGCTGGCGTTGATATAGAGGCGGTCGGGCGTCAGCGGCCGGTAGGGCACGCCGCCCGTCTCCTCGGCCCGCTCGAGCTGCCGGCGCGCCTGGTAGAAATCGCGGATCATGTCGAGGCGCGCGTCGCGGGCCTCCTCGGCCTGATGATCGAGGGTGATGAGCGCGTCCGGCAGATAGTCCGGCAGCGTCTCGAGCGAGGGCAGGAACAGCGGCAGCCAATGCTCCATGCCGGCATAGAGCCGGCCCGCGCTGATCGCCTCGTAGAGCGGATCGTCGCCGGCGACGGCGCCGAAGGTCGCGCGATAGCCGGTGCGGAAGCGCTCGATCGTCCCGGGATCGAGCTGGACCTCGCCGATCGGCTTGATCTCGAAGCTCTCGACCTTGTCCTGGCTGCGCTGGGTCAGGGGATCGAAGCTGCGCAGGCTCTCGATCGTGTCGCCGAAGAAATCGACGCGCAGCGGTGCGGCCGCGGCCGGCGGAAACAGGTCGATGATGCCGCCGCGCACGGCGAACTCGCCCACCTCGTTCACCGTCTCCGAGCGCAGATAACCGCGGCCCGAGAGGAAATCGGTCAGGGCCTTGGGCTCCATCGTGGCGCCGGGCACCAGGCGCAGCGTCTGCCCCTCGAAGCTCGCCCGCGGCGGCAATCGCTGCAGCAAGGCGGCCACGGTCGTGACCACCACGCGCGCCGGTGCCTCCCTGGCGCGCGGGGCGCGCAGCCGGGTCAGGCTGTCGACACGCCGCCCGACGATGTCGCGATGAGGCGAAACCCGGTCATAGGGCAGGCAGTCCCAGGCCGGGAAATCCACGACCTCGAGATCGGGCGCCGCAAAGCGCAGCGCCTCGATCAGCCGCGCCATGCGCGCATCGTCGCGCGCCACATGCAGCAGCTCGCCGCCGGCCTTGGCGCCGTTTTTGCGGGCCCGGCGCGCCAGGTCGGCGACGATCAGGGCGTCGAACCCCTCGGGCGCCCCGCCGACCGGGACCAGCCCTGCTCTCTCCAGCGAAATCGGCATCAGCTGTTCGTCTTGCGTTGTCCGGCGGCGATGGCGCTGCCTTGCCGGATCACCTCGGCTGCGCGTTGCAGCAGTGCGCGCAGCGTGGAATCCAGCTCGGGTGGGGGGGCGGCCTGGCCTGTCAGCCAGATCATCAGATCGGGATCGCTCTGCTCCAGGAGCCGTTCATAGGCGCCGAGCTCGGCCTCGCCCATCGCCGGCAGATGCCTGTCGGCAAAGGGTCCCAGCAACAAGTCCATCTCGCGGGTTCCCCGGCGCCAGCTCCGGTAGCGCAGCCGGCTGACGCGCTGCGCTCGATCCTGATCCGACATGATCGTTTCCTTAAGGCAATCCAGGTCTGGGAGCCGTCTGTTCCTCAGGATCGGGCGACGAAAGCCGGGCCGGCTCGAATCAAGTCCGCCGCCTCAAGCCGTTTCGGCTTCAGGCGATCAGGCTCTAGGATATACCCAGCGAATCCCCTCCTGTCAGCCCGCAGAACCCGCTAAATCGCCGCAGAGACAAGCGCCCCCGAGACGCCCGCCAATAGCCACAAGCCAGCCGAGGATAATTGCGCCCCGAAATCCTCTTTCCCCTGTTCGCCCCGGTGACAGCGTTGCCGGGCGTCGGCCCCCGGATCGGCAAGCTGATCGAGCAGCTGGCAGGCCCGAGGGTGGTCGACCTTTGCTGGCATCTGCCGAGCGGGCTGGTGGACCGGCGCTTCTCGCCCTCGCTGGCCGAGGCGCCGGAGGGCGCCATCGTCACCGTGACGGTGACGATCGACCGGCATGAGAAGCCGCGCACGCCCCGCCTGCCCTATCGCGTCCGCTGCCATGACGAGACCGGCAGCCTGACGCTGGTGTTCTTCAATGCCAAACCGGACTGGCTGGAGAAGACCCTGCCCCTCGGCCAGAAGCGGGTGGTGAGCGGCCGGGTCGAGCGCTACCAGGGCGAGCTGCAGATGGCGCACCCCGACCATGTGGTGCCGGAAGCCGAGGCCGAGAGCGTGCGCCGCGTCGAGCCGGTCTATCCGCTGACGGCGGGCCTGACCCCGCGCCTGCTGGCGAAGGCGATCCGCGCCGCGGTCGAGCGCGCGCCCGAACTGCCCGAATGGATCGACCCTGATTATCTCCGCCGGCAGGGCTGGGCCGCCTGGCGCGACAGCCTTACCGCCGCGCACAACCCGGCCGAGCTCGCCGATATCGATCCCATGACGCCCGCCCGCCAGCGCCTCGCTTATGACGAGCTGCTGGCAAGCCAGCTCGCCCTGGCGCTGGTACGGGCGCGCCAGCGCAAGCTGGTCGGGCGCCGGCTCAAGGGCAATGGCGAGATCCGAGACCGCATCGCCGAGGCCCTGCCCTTCGCCCTCACGGCCTCGCAGAAGACGGCGATCAGGGAGATCGAGGCCGATATGGCCGGCCCGGCGCCGATGCTGCGGCTGCTCCAGGGGGATGTCGGCAGCGGCAAGACCGTCGTGGCGCTGATGGCGATGGCGATCGCGGTCGAGGCCGGCGCGCAAGCGGCCCTCTTGGCACCCACCGAGATCCTGGCGCGCCAGCATCTCGCCACCATCACGCCGCTCGCGGAAGCGGCAGGCCTGCGCGTCGGGCTGCTGACGGGCCGCGACCGCGCCAAGGCCAAGGCCGAGACCCTGGCCGGGCTCGCCGACGGTTCGATCCCGATCGTGGTCGGGACCCATGCGCTGGTGCAGGACGATGTCGAGTTCCGCGATCTGGGGCTCGCCGTCATCGACGAGCAGCATCGCTTCGGCGTTCACCAACGTCTATTGCTGGCGGAGAAAGGCAAGGGCGCCGACGTGCTGGTGATGACGGCGACGCCGATCCCGCGCACCCTGATGCTGACCGCCTATGGCGATCTCGACGTGTCGCGCCTGACCGAGAAGCCGGCCGGACGGCAGCCGATCGACACGCGCGCCCTGCCGCTCGAACGGATCGAGGATGTCATCGCCGCGGTCGGCCGCGGCATCGCCGACGGCGCGCGCGCCTATTGGATCTGCCCGCTGGTGGAGGAGTCCGAGGCGGTCGATCTCGCCAATGCCGAGGCGCGGTTCGCCGATCTGGCGCAACGCCTGCCGGTGCGGGTCGGGCTGGTCCATGGCCAGCAGAAGGCGGCCGAGCGCGACACCGCCATGGCGGCCTTCGCGCGCGGCGATCTCGACATCCTCGTCGCCACCACCGTGGTCGAGGTCGGCGTCGACGTGCCGGCCGCGACCATCATGGTGATCGAGCATGCCGAGCGTTTCGGCCTGGCGCAGCTCCACCAGCTGCGCGGCCGCATCGGTCGCGGCACCAAGCGCTCGACCTGCCTCCTGCTCTACCAGGCGCCGCTGGGCGAGACGGCGAAGGCGCGCCTGCGAATCCTGCGCGAGACCGACGACGGCTTCCGCATCGCCGAGGAGGACCTGAAACTGCGCGGCGCCGGCGAGCTCCTGGGCACGCGCCAGAGCGGCCTGCCCGACTTCCGCCTCGCCAACATCGCCGCGCATGCCGAGTTGCTTGCCGCCGCCCGCGACGATGCGCGCCTGATCCTCGACCGCGATCCGGACCTGGCCGGAGCGCGCGGACAGGCGCTGCGCGTTCTGCTCTATCTCTTCGAGCGCGACGCGGTGGTGAAGACGGTGCGCTCGGGATAGCGCCTCATCCTCCTCGAGCGGTGCCTTCGGCCCGCCGCTCGCCCCAGAGATAGCCCAGCACCGCGGCCATCACGATGGCACCGCCGATCAATGTCGTTGACGGCGGGATCTCGCTGAAGGCGAGCCAGACCCAGATCGGGGCCAGCGGCGCATCGAGGGCGCCGATCAGGGCGCCTTCCGCCGCCGGCAGCAGCCGCGTGCCCCAGGTCAGGAGCAGCAGCCCCAGGCCGTTCTGCAGGATGCCGAACAGCGCGAGATGGAGCAGATCGGCGGACCCGGCGCTGCCCGGCGTCGCGAGCGGCCAGACCAGCAGCGCCGTCAGCAGGGGCGACAGACCGGCCACGGCGGTCATGGGCCGGTCCTTGTGGCGGCGGATGACGACCATCATCAGGGAGAGCGACAGCGTCATGGCGAGCGCGAAGAGATCGCCCAGCCAGCTGCCGAGGCTGAGCGCGCCGCCCACCATGACGACGACCCCGACGAAGGCGATCGCCGCCGCGACGAGGGTGCCGCGACCCGGCCGCTCCTTGAGCCAGGACCAGGCGATGCCCGCGGTCACGAACGGGGCTGCCGCATAGATGATGGCGACGTCGGCGACGCTGGTATGACGGAAGGCATGGATGAAGAAGATCATGCCGCTGCTGGACAGCGCCACCACCGCCAGGCCCGGCCATCCCATCGCCGGGATCGAGCGCCAGGCGGCCGCGCCATGCTGCCAGAGCAGCAGCGCCAGCACGAAGAGGCCGGTGAAGACGCCCCGCCAGAACAGGATCGTCCAGACATCGAGCGGGATCAGCCGGGTGAAGTAGCCGGCGGTGCTGAAGGCCACCGCCGCGCCCAGCAGCAGCAGGACACCCGATCCCCGCTGGCCCCGCCCCGCTTCCATCGCGACATCCGCCCCGCCCATGGCTCGTCTCCCTGCCCAGGGCCGGGACGCTAGAGACCCGCTCCTGACAGCGTGCTGTCAGGAGCGGTTGCGGTAAACTTCCGGCCGGTTCCGGAGGGCCAGAGCATGCGACGCGCCGATCGATTGTTCGACATCATCCAGACGCTGCGGGGCGCCAAGGGGCCGCTGACGGCGACCGCCCTGGCGCAACGGCTGGAGGTGACGCCCCGCACCATCTATCGCGATATCGCCACGCTGCAGGCACGCCAGGTGCCGATCGAAGGAGCCGCCGGCATCGGCTACCTCCTGCGCCGCGGCTATGACCTGCCGCCGCTGATGTTCACGGCGGAAGAGACCGAAGCCATCCTGGTCGGCGCCCTGCTGACGCGCCGTACCGGCGATCCCGGCCTGCGGTCGGCCGCCGACAGCGTGCTCTCGAAGATCGCCGCCATCCTGCCGGCGGCCCTCCAGGGGCAACTGAGCTCGCCCACCTTCTTCGTCTCCGAGCATGGCGCGAACGATCCGGCGATCGCGGATATGGCGCTCATCCGCAGCGCGATCCGGCAACACAAGAAGCTGCTGATCGACTATGTCGATCGCGAGGGCGGAATCACCGCGCGCCGTATCTGGCCGATCGCCGTCGCCTATTTCGTGGAAGCGACCCTGGTCTGCGCCTGGTGCGAGCTGCGCAACGACTACCGGCATTTCCGCGCCGACCGGATCCAATCCCTCACGCTCACCGACGAAAGCTTCTCGACCGAAGGCGGCAAGCTCCTGAAGGAATGGCCCGAATGGTTCAGGCTGGCGAAAGGATGACGCGGCGCTCCGGCGCCCGCGCCTTCATTGGCCGCTGGCGAGATCGAGCGGAGTGACGGTGCCCGAGCGGCGCGACTTCGGCGGACGCCGGTCCGCCGGCATGACGATGCCGCCCGAGACCACCATCTTGATGCCCTCCTCGACCGTCATGCCGAGCCTCAGGATCTCGCGCTCGGGCAGGAACAGGAGGAAGCCGCTGGTGGGGTTGGGCGTGGTCGGCACGAAGACATTGACCAGCTCGCCGCCGCCCAGCTCCTGGATCTCCCCGTCCGGCTTGCCGGTGATGAAGCCCAGCGCCCAGGCGCCCTTGCGCGGATATTCGACCAGCGCCACCTCGCGGAAGGCCTGGGACTTCTGCGACAGCACGGTCTCGAAGATCTGCTTCAGCGCGTTATAGATGCCGCGCACGACCGGCATCCGGCCGAGCAGGCGGTCGCTGCCGCGCACCATCATGCGGCCGACCATGTTGGCGGTGACGGCCCCCACCAGCGTCAGGGCGGCGAGCAGGATCAGAAGGCCGATGCCCGGCACGCTGAAGGGCAGATAGGTCTCGGGATTGTAATGATCCGGAATCAGCGGGATGACCTGGCCGTCGACCCAGCGGATCATGGCCCAGGCGAGATAGACCGTAATGCTGATGGGTGCCGTGATCAGGATCCCGGCGAAGAAATAGGTCCGCAGGCGCAGCGCCAACCCGCCGAAAATCGAGCCGCGGGGCGCGCTTACGTCACTTTGTTCGCTGTGTCTATCGTCTGTCATGTCGGCCACTGCCGTGCCACCCGTTCCGGATGGACGGGATCCGCAAATCGGGCCCCGGCCTGGATGCCGGTTCGCCGTCCCCATTGAAGCACCGAAATCCTTACCAATCCGTGCGGGTCCCGAAATCCGGGGGTCGCCGAAAAGTGATCGGCTGTTGATTTGCCGGCGCGTCCGCCGCCGGCCAACTCTCGGGAGAACCGCCCAGGACGGGCTTCGATTCGAGCCGCGCCCGGGTTTCCCCCGACCTTAGGCCATCCCCCGTGGAACTCGCTCCTCCCCGCTCCTTCATCCGGCCCCGCCCGTTCGACCAGTCGAGCCCGGTGCCGAGCGTCGCGCGACTGCGCGGCCTTGCCACCACCGTCCCACCCCATGCCCTGTCCCAGGACGAGATCATGGCGACCGCCGGTCGCCTGTTCGACAGGCCGCCCGAAGAGCTCGGCAGGCTGATGCCGGCCTATGGCAATGCCGGCATCGACCGCCGCCATTCCTGCGTCCCGCTGGAGTGGTATTTCCAGCGTCACGGCTGGAAGGAGCGCAGCGCGCTGTTCGTCGAGCATGCTCCCGCCCTGCTCGCGGATGCGGCCGAGCGCTGCGTGGCCGAGGCCGGCATCGCCTGGGACCGGATCGACGCCATCGTCACGGTCTCCACCACCGGCATCGCCACCCCCAGCCTGGACGCGCTGCTGATGGAGCGGTTGCCCATCCGGCGCGATGCGATGCGGCTGCCGATCTTCGGGCTCGGCTGCGCCGGCGGCGTGCTGGGCTTCTCGCGGGCGGCCGAGCTGGCGCGCGCGGCGCCCGGGCGCAACGTCCTGTTCCTGGTGGTCGAGCTCTGCGCGCTGACCTTCCGGCGCGGCGACAACTCCAAGAGCAACGTGATCGCCACCGCGCTGTTCGGCGACGGCGCTGCTGCGGCACTCATCTCCTGCGACGGCGAAGGCCCCACGATCGGTCCCGCCGGCGAGCATACCTGGCCCGAGACGCTCGATGTGATGGGCTGGCATGTGGAGGAAGACGGGCTCGGCGTGCTCTTCTCCCGCGACATCCCGACCCTGGTCCGCAGCCGGTTCCGGCCCGCGATGCTGGATTTCCTCGAGCGCCATGGAGTGGCTGCCGACGAGATCGGCCACTATGTCTGCCATCCCGGCGGTGCCAAGGTGATCGACGCGCTCGAGGATGCCACGGCGCTCCCGCCGGGAACGATGACCGAGGCCCGGGACATCTTGCGCCGCTATGGCAACATGTCGGCCGCCACGGTGCTCTTCGTGCTGGAGCGGATGCTGGCGGAGCGCCCTCCCGGCACCTGGCTCATGTCGGCGCTCGGCCCCGGCTTCACCGCCGCGTTCCAGCTCCTGGGGCCGCGATGACGCCGTTCGATCTCGCCATCGCCTATCTGGTCGCGGCACGAGGGATCGAGCTGATCCTCGCGGCGTCGAACACCAGCCGATTGCGGGCGGCCGGCGCTGTCGAGCATGGCAAAGGCCATTACCCGGCGATCGTGGCGCTGCATGCGCTCTGGATCGCGGCGCTGTGGCTCTTCGTCCCGCGCGATACCGTGCCCAACGAGCTCCTGCTGGGGGTGTTCGCGCTGCTGCAGCTGGCCCGGATCTGGGTCATCGCGTCGCTGGGCCGCTACTGGACGACGCGGATCCTGACCTTGCCGGGCGTCCCCCTGGTGCGACGCGGGCCCTACCGCTTCGTCCGCCATCCGAACTATCTGGTCGTGGCGCTGGAGATTCCGGTCCTGTCGGGTGCGTTCCACGCCTGGTGGCTGGCGCTCGCTTTCGGTCTCGCCAATCTCGCGATCCTCAACTGGCGCATCCGGGCCGAGAACCGGGCCCTGGCGCCGCGCCGCTCGCTCGAGGCGCGTCAGGCCTGAACCGCCGCCCCGGCCTGGGTCTTGCGCACGAAGGCCGCGAAACTCTGCAGCTGCTTCGCGATCAGCTCGCGGGTCGGACCGTCCTTCAGCTCGCCGCTGGCGGCATCGAACTTGTTCTGCGCCTGGGCCACCATCACCTCCGGCAGGTTCATCACCGCTGCATCCAGGAACACGAGGATCTGGCGCAGGTGATACTGGGCGCGGGCACCGCCCAGGAGGCTGATGGAAGCCGTCTGGATCAGCACCGGCTTGCCGGCGAAGGGCTTGTCGGGAAGACGCGATACCCAGTCGATCGCGTTCTTCAACCCGCCCGGAACCGAGTAGTTGTATTCCGGCATCACGATGACGATGCCGTCGGCGGCCTTGATGGCGCGGCCCAGCGCCGCGACGGGTTCCGGGAATCCCGCTGCCTGGATGTCGGCGTCATAGAGCGGCAGCAGGCCGACGGAGGGCAAGGTTTCGAAGCCGAGGCCGGCAGGCGTGAGCGCCGGCAAGGCCCGCGCCAGCGCGGCGTTGAAGGAGCCCTTGCGCAGGCTCCCCACGAGAACGGCCAGTTTCATCCCTGATCTCCCTTTCGGACCCTCGGCGCGACGGCCCGTCCCAGCATGGCAAAACGCCCGCGAACCTTGAGGGGTCCGCGGGCGTTTTTCGATCGTCTTTCGTCAGGCGACGAGAAGAGACCGGCTCAGTGCCCGCCCGAGCCGGCGCGGCGGCTGGCTTCGAACAGGAACCAGATGCGCTTTTCGGTCTGATCGATCCAGTTCTCGATCAGGCTCGCGGTCGCGACATCGTTGCTCTCGTCGCAAAGGTCATGGACGGCGCGCATGCTCTCCACGAGGGCCCGGTTGTCCTCGCGCAGCTCGCCCAGCATGTCGAGCGGCTCGACATAGTCGGCGTTGTTGTCCTTCAGGCGCTGCAGCCGCGCGATATGGCCGATCGAGCGGATGGTGGTGCCGCCGATCTTGCGCACGCGTTCCGCGATATCGTCGGTCATCGCGTAGATCTCGCCCGCCTGATCGTCGAGCAGCAGATGGTAGTCGCGGAAATGCGGTCCGCTCACATGCCAATGGAAATTCTTGGTCTTGACGTAAAGGGCAAAAACGTCGGCCAGCAGGGCGTTCAAGCCGCCGCTGATGTCCCTGATCTCGTTCGATCCAAAGCTCGACGGCGTGGCCAGCGGCGCCTTGCGACGCGCCGCCGCGTCCTGACCCTTTGCCGCGGTATCTTTCGCTTTCGCCATTTATCGGTCTCCTTGTCTTTTGATTGACGCAATTTTGTCCGCACGCAACGCGACTGGCGTCAAGAGGGTTCCGTCATGTTGCGTATCCCGTTCTCGATGGCCGCCGGCCCGGCCCGACCTTGCCCGCCGCAGGTCAAGGATAGGTCGTCCCGGCATATTTCTTCGACAAATCCTCGATCACCGCGTCGATGCTCTGCGCTTCCTGCGGCCCCGTCTTGTAGAATTCCACCTCCAGGCGCGAATTGACGCGCAGGCTCGAGCTCGTGCGCTCGTAGCTGTCGTAAGGCCCGTAGCCCCAGGGCCCGTATCCGTAATAATCGCCCGGGAACCAGGGGATCGGCCCGAAGCCGCCCGGATAATGGCGATAGCGCGGGACCCCGTAGAAACCGTAGAAGGCCGGCGCGTAGCTGCGCTGGGTGCTGGTGTTGACGTCGCTGTCGGTATGCTCGTCGACGAGCTTGAGGGCGGAGAAGCCCTTCTCGCGTCCGAGCTGGGCCGCGCGCCAGAAGGCGAGATCATGCGCCTGGGTCTTGGCCGCGACGATGTCGGCCTCGCGGTCGGCCCGGCTGACGGACACCTTGAGCCGCGGCGTCAGGTAGCTCACCTGGTAGCGATCCGTTTCGAGCATGACCTCGGAATAACCGTAGTTGCCGTTGGCGCCGATCGGCACCATCGCCGGCTTCGGCGGCGACGGCGTGCTGCAGGCGCCCATCAGCAGCAGGAGGCCCGCGACGGGCAGCGCCAGCGCCCGCCGCCGCGATGCCGCCGCGCCGGCCCGACGCCGATCAGGGACAGAGCGAGCGATCACGAACGATAACATCTGTGTGAGTTGAGAGAAGACCATAGAGCATTCAACCGATATCGGCGAGACCGAGCCCGGGTTCCCTGCCGGTTACCGCGCCGTTCCTACTAGGTCCCCCGGGGTTGATCGTCTATTTTCGATCCGCCCGTCTCGATCGAGGCGGGCACTCATCAGCAATGGCTTCTCATTCACAGGGAGAGTGTGCATGAGCTGGAAGTCCTGGATCGCCTTCAGCGCCGTCTGCGCCCTTGCCGTCGGTATCGCCGCCAGTCACAGCAACCGCAGCGCCGCCGACACCCCGGTCGTCCAGCAGCGGCAGGCCCTCATGAAGGAGATGGGTAAGCAGATGGGAATCATCAACGACTTCCTGCAAAAAGGCGCGGGCGACGCCGCGGGCGCCCAGGCCGCTGCCGACACGATCCATGCCGACGCGGCGAAGATCCCGGACCTGTTCCCGCAAGGCACCAGCATCAACGACAATGTCGGGAAGACGGGCGCCAAGCCGGAGATCTGGGCCAATTTCGACAGCTTCAAGGCGGCCGCCGCCAAGCTCGCCGAGCTGTCGGCGACGGCCTCGACGGCGGCGGCGGGCGGCGACAAGGCGGCCCTCGGCGACGCCTTCGGCGCCATGGGAAAGAATGGCTGCGGCGGCTGCCACCAGAACTTCCGCCAGAAGATCGATTGACGCCGCGACAGCCCCCAACCTTCTGAAATAAAATATGTTTTAGGGCCGGTTGAGCTCAGCGCCACAAGGCGGTGGGGCTGTTCAGCACGTCGGGGTTGAGCGCCAGGCAATAGGCCCCGCTGGATTGGATCTTCCGGCAGGCGGCCTTCGCCTCCTCCTGGGCCAGACCGACCAGGAGGGCCGCCCAGCGATAGGTGCCCTCCGTCTGGCGCCGGATCACCGCGGGCTGGCCGTGCTTGAGCACCGCCTGCAGCGACTTGCGCGCCTGGTCGACCGTCTTGCGCGCGGCCGCCTGGTCGGGGAAGGCGCCGAAGATCACCGCCCATCCCGGCAGCTTGCCGCCACCGCCGCCGCCGATCGCGGTGCTGGGCAGGGTGCTGCATTCGGCCGAGGAGAGCTGGCGCGGCGGCGGCTGGCTGTCGCCGTCGGGCATGGCGGCGACGTCGGGGAAGGACGGAGCGCCCAGGATGTGGAACCCGGCATCGAGAAGACGGGCCATCTCGCCATTGCGCTCGGCGCTGGAGCGGCCTCCCAGCACGACGCCGATCAGCCGCCGCCCGTCGCGCAGGGCGGACCCCACCAGATTGTAGCCCGAGGCGCAGGTGAAGCCCGTCTTGAGCCCGTCGGCGCCCTGGTAGGCGCTGAGCAGGCCGTTATAGGTCGAGAGGGTTTGGCCATGCCATTGCAGGTTGGTGCTGGCGAAGATCGGATACTGGTCGGGAAAATCCCGCATCAAGGCCCGCGCCAGCAGCGCCATGTCGCGCGCCGTCGTCACCTGGCCGTCGTCCGGCAGGCCGGTGGCGTTGTGGAACACCGTCCGGGTCATGCCGAGCTCATGCGCCTTGGCCGTCATCATCGCGGCGAAGGCGTCCTCGCTGCCGGCGATCCGCTCGCCCAGCAGGACGGCCGCGTCGTTGGCCGAGCGCACGATCACGGCCTTGATCGCCTGGGCCACCGAGATGGTCTTGCCCGCGCGCAAGCCCAGCTTGGTCTCGGGCTGGGCGGCGGCGGTCTCCGAGACGGTCAGCGTCTCGTCGGCCGTCATCTGACCGGCGCGGAGGGCCTCGAAGGCCAGATAGACGGTCATCAGCTTGGTCAGGGAGGCCGGGTGCCAGACCCGGGTGGCATCGACCTGCTGGAGGACCTGGCCGGTGCCGGCGTCCACGACAATACTGGCCATGCGGTCAGCTCGGGCAAAATCGGCGGCGCACAGAACCGCCAGCAGGGCTCCTGCGAACAGAAGCCCTCGCATCCCTCCCCACCGGTCACCGCCCCCGCGCATGCCCGCTCGTCGCCCCCGAACCCGGCCCTTTTTGAGGGCCGGGAGTGTAAAAGCGGGGGCCGGCAGCGTAAAGCGACCGAGTCTCCCGCCTTCGAAACCTCCGTGGCGGCATCCGTACGGAGAAAATTCGCACAATCTTTACAGAGAATTAACGCTTAGCATTTCTAGTATTATGAAGGGGTTAGTGGATATCACCGAAAGCTGAGCTGGAAGTCGCATCCAGCGTGGCGTTGTCGCCGGGTCAGGACAGCGTGCGGGGTCCGGTTTAGTATGGTTAATGGTGCAGAACTGAATCGCCACGTCGCCGGGGAGGAATGCTGCGCCGTGGACATCAAGGTTGCAGGAGCGGCCAGATCCAGGCGTGGATCCGGCGCCACACGACAGGAAGAGTGAGGCGCAATGTCGCTCATCGTCGTCATCGATGATCGCGTCACCAACCGGAACATTCTCGCCAAGCTGGCGAGCTCGCTCGGCAACGATGTGACCGTGCGCGCCTTCGACGACGCGGCTTCGGCGCTCGACTGGACGACCGAGAACACGCCCGACCTCATCATCACCGATTTCAAGATGCCCCGCCTCGACGGCGCGGAGTTCATCCGCGCCATCCGCCAGCGGCCGCAATGTTTCGACGTGCCGGTCATCGTGGTCACGGTCTATGAGGACCGCGAGTTCCGCTACAAGGCGCTCGAGGCCGGCGCTTCCGATTTCCTGATCAGCCCGGTCGACCATCACGAGTTCCGGGTCCGGGTCCAGAACCTCCTCACCATGCGCCGCCAGCAGGAGATCATCCGCCGGCGCGCCCTCACCCTCGAGGAGGTGCTGAATCTCACCAACCGCCTGCGCACCGAGGAACAGCGTCAGTCCAAGGAAGTGCTGGGGCTGGTGATCGATGCGGTGCCGGCGATGATCTGCGTCTCGGACGCGCAAGGGCAGATCGCCTTCGTCAACAGCTACCAGTGCGAGTTCTTCGGCATCGACGCCTCCCAGGCGGTCGGCAAGCGCGTCGCGGAGCTGTTCGGCGAGGAATATGGCCGCCGCCACCAGGAGTTCTCCGCCCAGGTGATCGAGAGCGGCCAGGCCAAGACCGGCCTCGAGGAGCATCTGGTCGACCGCGAGGGCCGCGAGCGTGTCTTCCTGACGACCAAGGCGCCGCTCAATGACGGGCGCGGGCGCATCGCGACCGTGGTCAGCGTCTCGCTCGATATCAGCGACCGCAAGGTGGCGGAGCGCGATCTGCGCGAGGCCAAGGAGCGCGCCGACGCCGCCAACGACACCAAGACCGAGTTCCTGGCCAATACCAGCCACGAGCTGCGCACGCCCTTGAACGCCATCATCGGCTTCGCCGAGATGATGAAGATCGAGCTCCTGGGCCCGATCGGGAACCCGCGCTACCTGGAATATTCGAACGACATCCTGGCCAGCGCCCAGCATCTGCTCCAGATCATCGATGACATGCTGGACGTGTCGCAGATCGAGGCCGGCAAGCTCGAGCTGATCGAGAGCCGGGTGGACCTCAAGAAGCTCTTCCACGACGTCACCCGGCTGATGGCCGCCCGGGCGGAAGAGGCACAAATCGAATTGAAAACAACGATTTCCGGGAAACTGCCCCTGCTCGAAGCCGATGAACGGAAAGTTAAGCAGATCCTGCTTAACCTGGTCACGAACGGCCTCCGTTTCACCCCGCCGGGCGGCAGCGTGACCATCGGCGCCGTCCTGGCGGAAACCGGGGGCATACGGATCACCGTGACGGACACGGGCATTGGCATGGCGGAGCAAGACATTCCGATCGCGATCGCACGCTTCGGCCGGGTCCACCGGGCGGATACCCACAGCCATTCCGGCACGGGGCTGGGGCTGCCGCTGGCGATCGAGCTGACCAAGCTCCATGGCGGCACCTTCGACATCTCCAGCGCCATCGGCGTCGGCACCAGCGTGACGCTCCTGTTCCCGCCGAGCCGCACCCATCGCCAGGCGACCCGTGCCTAACGGCTTCACCCAAGCGATCGCCGAATGCAGCCGCCGGCTGAGCCGGTGGTGGATCGGCCTGCGCAGCAACCAAGGCGGCAGGGCGCGCCATGGCTGTCGATACGGATAACCGCTCCCCCGAGCAGATCTCGCTGACCCGCTTCCTGCGGGAGCGACTGCGCCGCCGCCCGGACAGCGAACACGAGCAGGCCATCGTGCGGGTGGTCATCGTGCTGATCCTCGCGGCTTACTATTTCATCCTGTCCTGGCTGAACCATTTCACGCTGCCGCCCTATAGCTGGGGCTTCTACTGGGCGTCCGGCTATCTGGCGCTGTCCTTCATCTATGTCGGGCTCATCATCGCCTGGCCGAGCATCTCGCCGCCGCGCCGCCTGGCGGCGATGGTCACCGACTTCGCCACCCTCACCGCCCTGATGCATTGGGGCGGCGAGGCCGGCACGCCGCTCTATCTGATCTATCTCTGGATCACCTTCGGCAACGGCTTCCGCTACGGCAACCGCTACCTGGCCGCCTCGGCGCTGGTCAGCACGCTGGGCATGATCTTCGTCTGGGTGACGACCGACTACTGGCTCAGCTCCCCTCACCTCGCCTTCGGCGCGGTCGCGGCCCTGATCGTGCTCCCCGGCTATGTCGCGACGCTGATCCGCAAGCTGACCGAAGCCAAGCGCCAGGCCGAGCAGGCGAACCAGGCCAAGAGCCGCTTCCTCGCCACCATGAGCCACGAGCTGCGCACGCCGCTCAATGCCATCATCGGGCTCGGCGACCTGATGCAGGACACCAAGCTCGACCGCGATCAGCGCGACATGATGCGCACGATCGGCACCTCGGCCCGGGCGCTGCTCTCCTTGATCAACCACATCCTCGACTTCTCCAAGATCGAGGCCGGCAAGATGTCGGTCGAGGTCATCGACTTCGATCTCTATGCCGAGATCGCCGACATCGTTCGTATCCTGCGCAACGAGGCGACCAAGAAGAACCTGCGCCTGGCGACCCATATCGGCGCGGACGTGCCGCCCCAGCTTCATGGCGGCTGCCAGCAGCTCCGGCAGATCCTGACCAACCTGCTGTCGAACGCGGTCAAGTTCACCGAGCGCGGCCATATCCTGCTGACGGTCGAGCGCATCGGCGGCACCCCCGAGCAACCCCTGCTCCGCTTCGAGGTCGCCGATACCGGCATCGGCATCTCGCAGGAGGCCAGCCAGCGCATCTTCGAGAGCTTCACCCAGGCCGACGACGCCACCAACCGCCGTTACGGCGGCACCGGCCTGGGCCTGGCGCTGGCCAAGCAGCTCAGCGGCCTCATGGGCGGCACGATCGGCGTCGAGAGCGAGCCCGGCAAGGGCAGCCGCTTCCGCGTCGAGATCCCGATCGCCATCTCCAAGGTCGTGTCGATCAGCCAGCCCGCCGTGCCGATCGCGCGCGAGGTCCTGCTGGTCTCGTCCGACAGCGTGCTCGCCCGCCATCTGCAGTTCCCGATCGAGGAGGCCGGCTATGCCATGCGCCGCCTGCCCTCGCTGGGCGCCGCGGTCGACCGCGTCATGGACGACAAGCGCGAGGGCATCGACTACCACATCGTCTTCCTCGACCCCGCGAGCGGCCTGACGCCGACCGACGCGGCGGCCGCGCTGCGCACCGCCGATCCGACCGGCGACCTGGCGCTGGTGCTGATCGGAGGCGACCTGACCGGGCCCATGGTGCGCGAGAACTTCCTGATGGCGCTCGAACGCCATCCCGACGCGGCGGCGCTCGCGCATGCGGTGCATGCGCTGCGCGTGTTCGACGCCCAGCGCAAGGACGAGGAGCAGGAGATCCAGCGCCGCCAGGCCGCGGAATCGCGCGCCCAGCGTCCCTTGCGCATCCTCGTGGCCGAGGACAACGGCGTGAACCGCAAGGTGACCGCGAAGATCCTGCGCCGCGCCGGCCACGATCCGCATCTGGTCGAGACCGGCGACGCCGCGCTCGACGCGCTGGAGCAGGAACGCTTCGACCTGGTGCTGCTCGACATCAACATGCCCGGCACCAGCGGCCTCGACGTGGTGAAGCTCCACCGCTTCTCGCATATGGGCGAGCCTTATCTGCCGATGGTGGCGCTCACCGCCGATGCCACCACCGAGACCCGCGCGCTCTGCCAGGAAGCCGGCATGGACGGCTACATCACCAAGCCGGTCGAAGCCGCCCATCTGCTGAAGATCATCGAGGAAGTGGCGGAGCGCAAGCCGCCGGCCGCGACGGCCCCCGAAGCGGCGCCGGCGCCGGCAACGGGCCCCAGCGCCGCCATCACGGACATCACGACCCATCCGCGCTTCCAGTCGGACAGCGGCCCCGTCATCGATTTCGGCGCCCTGGCGGCGCTCGAGGCGATGGATCCCGAGGGCGACTTCCTGGGCGAGATCCTGACCGACTTCATCGGCGACACCGAGGGACTGATCGAGGCCATGGCCGAGGCGGTCGAGGACCGCCATATCGTGGGCATCCGCGACGTCGCCCATGGCATGCGGTCCAGCGCCGCCAATGTCGGCGCGGTGCGCGTGCACCGGATCTGCGGCGAGATCTGCGCCGCCTCCACGCCGGACCTCGAGCGCGACGCCAGCCAGCGCCTGGCGGCGCTGCGCGAGGAGTTCGACCGCTTCCGGACCGCCGCCATGCGCCATCTCGAGGAGCGGCGCAAATCGAGCCAGCCGAGCTGACGGCCGGCCGTCTCTCCCCGCTTCCGATCGTCTCCTGCCGGCCATCGCCTTCGCCTAGAATGCGGCGATGAAGAAGCGATTCATCGCGGCCCGAGAACCCGTCCCCGGCGCGGACTGGCTCGCCCGCTTCTCGGCCGGACGCGGCGAGGCCGAGCGCTGGTACCGCGGCGAGGGGCTGGCGGATCCGCCGACCGCCGCCGAATGCAGAGCCGCCCTCGCCGCCCATATGCCGGAGCTGATGCCGGCCTACGAGCAGGTCTGCGCGCTGGTCGGCGACGACGATCTCGCGCACCGCATCCTGAGCCACTACCGCCCGCCGCCGCTGCCGGGCGGCTGCAGCCAGGCCGTCTGGCTGGGCCAGGAAGGGCCGGCGCTGGTGCGCAATTACGACTACCCGCTGGAGACCGTCTCCGACCGCTTCGAGGCGACCGCCTGGTTCGGCCGCGAGGTGATCGCGAAGGCGCAGCGCCCCTGGGGCGGCTGTCTCGACGGCATGAACGAGGACGGGCTCGTGGCCAGCCTCACCGCCGGCGGCCATGCCGGCCAGGGGCGCGGCTTCTCGATCATCCTGGTGCTGCGCTACCTGCTCGAGACCTGCCGCAACGTGGCGGAAGCGATCCGCGCCCTCGCCCGGGTCCCGCTCGCGCTGTCGCAGAACGTGACGCTGCTCGACCGGTCGGGCGCTTATGCCACCCTCTTCCTCGGCCCCGGCCGCGAGCCCGCAGTGACGCGCGAGCGGGTCTGCACCAACCACCAGGAACTGTCGGCGCTGCCCTCGGGCGCCGCCGCCCGGCGCAGCGTCGCGCGTCAGCAGCGGCTGCTGCGGGCGCTGGAAGAGCCCGGCATCGGCCTCGGCGATCTGACCGCCCGCTTCTTCGAGCCGCCGCTCTATTCCCGCCATGCCGGCTTCACGACGGTCTATACCGCCGTCTACCGGCCGGCCGAGGGCCGCGTCGATTACCTGTGGCCCGGCAAGCGCTGGCCGCACCGCATCGGCGGCTTCGAGCCCGGCGACTATGTCCACGACTATGGCGACCTCCTGCCCTGATCGCCCGCAGGGCCGGCCGCGCATAAAAAAGACCCGGCAGCCTGAGCTGCCGGGTCCGGTCTCGAGTTGCCGGCCCCTTCAGGGCCGGGTCGCTCCCGTCATGAACTTGAGGTGCCGCCCTCAGGCGGTGGCCGCCGGAGCCGCTACGTCGGTGCCTTGGCCGCTGCGCTGCTGCTGGGCGATCGCCGCCCAGCGCCGATCCTGGGCCGAGGCCAGCCGCTCCATCTTGCGGATGTCGGCCGGGGCCAGCGCGATCGCCGCGTCGACCCAGCGCTCGGTGATCTGCATCAGCTCTTCGCGGGTCACCGGGTGGATGGTCTGGCGCGAGCCATAGACCGCGAGCCGGGTCGCAAAGCCGCGATCGATCCGCGCGATATAGTCCTGGACCGCCTTCTCGCCCTCGCCATCCTCGGCCAGCACGTCCACCACGCCCATCGCATGGAGTTCCTCGGCGCTGTAGATGCGGCCCGAGAACACCATCCGCTCGGCCTCGACCATGCCGATGCGCCGCGTCAGGAAGCTGAGCGCCCCCATGCCGGGGAACAGGTTGAAGAGGATCTCCGGCAGGCCGAACTTGGCCCGCTTCTCGGCCACGATCACGTTGCAGGCCAAGGCCGCCTCGAAGCCGCCGCCGAGCGCGTCGCCCTGCACCAGCGCAATGCCGATGATGGGCAGGCCGACATTGGTCGCGCGGGGATACTGCACCTCGATGCAGGCATGGGCGTAGCGGCGCAGCACCGAGCGGTCGCGGCTGCGGATCAGCTCGGCGAATTGCGGCAGGTCGCCGCCGAGATTGAAGATTCCGGGGATGCGGGAGGCCAGGATCGAATAGCGGACCGGATGCGGATCCGCGGGCGTGGCCTCGGCATACATGTCGGTGAGGAAGAACAGCGCCTCGCGCAGGTCGCTCAGCAGCCCGAAGGTGAAGCTGGCCCGGCCGGCGGGACGCATGTACTGCCAATAGAGCTTGGCCGTGCGGTCCCAGAAGAGATCCATCTCGCCCAGGGTCAGCTCGCCGGTGGCGGCGAAGCGCGCCAGGGCCGAGCGGCGCTCGGCGGGCGTCGCGATCGAATCGATCGGTCGTGGCCCGGACCTGTTTTGCAGGGCCCGGTTGCCGTCCGGATCGGGACCTTCGGTCCGGTAGAGCCCGTCGGCCGTCGCGATGCGATTAACCAACATTCCTTGTCTCCCCGCCCCTGTTTCGGCCCTCGCCCAGAGCCTTAACAAAGGATGAACGTCCGGTTCATAGATTGCAAGCAGAAGATTCCGGATGTCCTTGTTAAATTTAGTAAAAAAGTGGTTAATCTAAAGTTAACAGGCTACCTTAAGATACGGTCGTAAAACGACTTTTGCCCCACTCCGCCTGGCTCCGCGACAATTCCGCCATGGCTAACAATAGCTGAATTACGCCAAATGCGTCCGTCGCAAAATGCCGCCAGCGGGTTGGGTTTGGTTACTCAACTATTAACAGAAGAGATTTTTTCGACTCCATTGAATAGTCCGTGAATTTAAGAACGACCCACAGGGCGGGAAAACTCAGCCCGAATTTGGTCACGACGAGAAAGCTGTGGAGAACTTTTCGGCGGTTGCCGGAGACCGTCTCTGCGCGGCCCCGGAATCGAAGACTCCACATCGCGGGTCTTCCGAAGCAGAACGGGGCGCCTCCCCGGCTTGGGAAAGCGCCCCGTCTGGCTATCGTTCGGGGAGGAGCCGCTTCAGGCGGCTCCCCGGAGGCGATGGCGGCCGCGCCTCAGCCACCCGCCTTGATCGTCTGCCAGAGCGCCAGGATCTTTTCGCGCTTGTCCGGATCGGCGGCGACGAAGAAGTTGCCGGTCTTGAGGAACTCGTTCGGATCCTTGAAGCCCAGGAGCGCCACGGCCTCGGGCGAGGCGATCTTGAAGGACTCCTGGTTGGCGTGCCCGTAGCCGTACTGCTCGATCACGTATTTGCCGCTCTCGGGCGCCAGCATCGCGCTCATGAAATCGTAGCGTTCCTTGTCGGGGCACTGGCCCTTGACGGTCGAGGTCAGGCCGCAGATCCAGGTCATGATGCCCTCCTTCGGGTTCATGAACTTGACGTTGACGCCCTGCTTCTTGAGGGTGTTGACCGACTGGCCCCAGCCCCAGGCCGCCACCACCTCGCCCGAAGCCAGCGACTGCTCGAGCTCGGTGTTGTCGGTCCAGTAGTAGCGCATGTTCTTGTGCATGTGCCGCAGCAGGTCGCCGGCCTTGGCCATCTCCTCGTCGTTCATGTCCATCGGATTCTTGGCGCCGCTGAGGAGCCCCGCCACCGCCATGATGTTGTCGGGCGAATCCAGGAAGGCCATCTTTCCCTTGTAACGGTCGTCGAGGAAGATGGTCCAGCTCTCCTCCTTGATGTCGACCAGGTCGGGGCGATAGATCACCGACGACGTGCCCCAGTCGAACGGCATGATGTAGAAGTCGTTCTCCTGCTTGACGTCCTTCACCGACAGGAACTGCGGGAAGATGTTGTCCCAGCCGGCAATCTGCTTGGTGTCGAGCGCCTTGATCGCGCCCGCGTCCTTGAAGCGCCGGACGGTGTTGATGCAGGGATGGATGACGTCGGGATTGAAGCCGGCCCGCACCTTCTGCAGCGCCTCCTCCTCGTCGCTGAAGAAGGTCGCCGTCGGCTCGCCGCCATAGGCCTTGGTGTAGGCCTGGTGCAGCTCGGGGATCTCGTAGCCGTTCCAGCCGAAATAGGAGAGCGACGAGGCGGCCTCGGCGGAGCGCCCGATCACGGGAAGCACGGCCACGCCGAGCCCCAGGGCGGAGGCTGCCTTCAGGAAGCCGCGGCGGTCGGTCATATAGAGATCGATGATGGAATTCACGTTGCCTCTGTTCATGTTCCTCTGCCTGCCGCCTAGGGAGCGGCGTTTGTTGATCTTGCCGTCTTGAACCGACGGAATTACCAGCGGCGGATCCGCGCCTTGCTGATCTTCTCGCAGCCTTTCTCGGTGACCAGGACGGTCTCCTCGAAATCGCCGACGAAGCCATGTTTCTCCACCGTGCGCTCGACGCACAGCACCATGCCGGGCTCGATCACCCAGGTCTCGTCCGGCACCAGCCAGGGCGCGTCCCAGCCCAAGCCGATGCCGTGCCCGAGCCCCGAGAAATCGCTATGCGGGGAGAAGCCCAGATCCACGAGCTTCTTGAAGCCGGCCTTGGCCACGTCGCCCGCGCGCGCACCCGGCTTGATCGCGGCGATGCCGGCCTCGACCGCGGCGATCGAAGCCTCGAAGGATTCGATCTCGGGATGCGAGGCGTTGCCGATCGGCTTGGAGCGCGAGTGATCGAAATAGTAGCCCTGAAAGATGCCGGAGAGGCCGATCCCGAACCACTGCCCCTCCTCCAGCGGCTCCTTCGAGGCGAAGGTGGGGAACTCGTTCGCGATATAGACCGGCGCGTTGCCGCCGCGGCCCGAGGCCATGAAGTTGTTGTACATGATGGCCCCTTCGCGCGCGAGCGCGTTCAGCCCGACGCCCATGATCTCGCCATGGGTGCGGCCGGCCTCGGCGAAATCCATCATCGCCTCGATCGCGTTGGAGCCGATCTCGGAGGCGCGGCGCAGGATCGCGATCTCGGCCGGCGACTTGACGGAGCGCAGCTTGTCGAGGATCTCGTCGCAGGGCGTGAACCTCGTGCCCTGCAGATCGGATTCGATCTTGCGGAAGGCGGCCCAGGGCAGCGCGTCGGCGCCCGCGACGCCGATATGCTTGCCGGCGAGCTTGGCGTCCTTGATCGCCTTCACGACGGCCGGCAGCACGTCGTCCGCCTGAACCACGTTCGATACCGGTATCTCGTTCGCCTTCACCGACATGTCGACGACCAGGATGGGATCGCCCTGGTTCGGCATGACGAGCATCGGATGGCCGCGCGCCGACCAGTCGGGCCGGCGGTCGGGAATGAAGGGGAAGGAGCTGTAGAAATTGGCGAGGTAGAGCACGTTCGCGTAGCGGTCGACGGAACCGCCGCCGCGCGAGATCACCAGCAGCCCGTCGAAGCCGGCTGCTGCCGCGGCGGCCTTGGCGCGGCGCTGCCGCTCCTGGAATTCGGCGATCGTGATGGAGGGAGCGACGGCCATGCTGTTCCTTTCGGCAATCGCCCGGCAGGCTCGACGAAGCGCTGCGGGGCTTGCATTCAATCGTTCGTGACGAGCGTCGAGGATATGAGGGCCTTCGCGCCTGCACAAGCGGGCGACTTGTCCTGCGACATCGGAAAAATCGAAACCAATGAAGCACTTGGTCTCAGTTGCCGCGGAAGAGCCGGTTCATGAAAAGCGGGGCCCGGCCTTCCGGCCGAGCCCCGTCGCTGATGATCCCGCTATGCAGCGCCGTTCATTGCGAAGCCTTCACCTCCTCGAGGATCTGCGAGAGCTCGGCCAGATGGCGCGACACGGTCGAATAGACGCCCTGCCCCAGCATCTCGGTCGGGTCCTTCGGCAGGCTGCGCTTGGTCAGCACGTCCGGCGCCACCATATCGAATGCCTTGTGGTTCGAGTGGCCGTAGCCATAGGTCTCGATCAGCCATTTCCCGGCCTCGGGCGCGCTCATCGCGTTGATCAGGTCGTAGGCATCGTCGCGGTGGCCGCCGCCCTTCGCCAGCACCAGGCCGCAGCAGTAGGTCAAGGCGCCCTCCTTGGGCGAGACGAACTTCACCGGCACGCCCTGGTCGATCAGGGTCGCCGCGGCACCGTTCCAGGAGGATGAGGCGACGATCTCGCCCGAGGTCAACGCCTGCTCCAGCGTGGTCTCGTCGTTCCAGTAGAAGCGCAGCAACGGCTTCTGCTCCAGGAGCTTCTGCTTGATCTTGGCGAGATCGTCGGCCGTCATGTTGTTCGGGTCCTTGATCTTGAGCAGCGTCGCCACGATCAGGCCCGTATCGGCCATGCCGTCGCCGATCGAGAGCTTGCCCTTGTATTTCGGGTCCCACAGCAGCTCCCAGCTGTCGACCGGGTCCTTGATCAAATCGCTGCGATAGATCAGCGCCGTCATGCCCCAGTCGATCGGCACGAACCAGTGCTGCCCGTCCTCGGTGACGGTGCCTTTCAGGTTCTTCAGGGAATCGAAGAGCTCGCCCCAATGCTCGAGGCGGCCGGTGTCGATCGGCTCGATCACGCCCGCATCGCGCCAGATCGGCACGCGGTTGTTGCAGGGATGCGCCACATCCACCTGGAAGCCGCTCTGCATCTTGGTCAGCGCTTCCTGCTCGTCGCCGAAAAGCGGTGTCTGCGGCATGCTGCCATGCTTCTCGACGAAGCCGGGCATGAACTCCTTCACGTCATAGCCGCTCCATGTGTAGTAGATCAGGTCGGCGGCCCGCGCGGGTCGCGTCAGCACCGGCATGGCGGCGATGCCGATCCCGGCCGCCGCGAGCCAGCGATGCAGTTCGCGGCGCGTGATGCGCCGTTCGGCCAACCGGCCGATCAGTTCCTGTGCGTTTGCTTTGGACATGGCGTTCCTCCCTTGCCTTCCCTGTTGTCCGTCGAATGGCTCCCGCCGGAATCGAGACCGATGCCGGTGAAATAGCTTCGCTTCTTCTTGACGCATCGAGTGTAGCCGCCGGCCGAGCGGACCGGCAATCATCCCCTTGGGCGAGGTTCGGCTCTTCCCGGGCGATACCGGCGAGAAGGCGCGGGGGGACGGTCGCAGCCGTTGACGCCCGAGGAACGACAGGCCTAGCGTTCATATGGGGGCTCGAGCCTCGCGGCATCGCGCCCCACGACCCGATTTCATCCCGTTTTCATGAACAGAGGAGGAAATCCCCATGAAAAAATTCCTTGGCCTGCTTCTATCCTCGGCGACGGCCGGCCTTCTCATGGTCGCCCATCCCGCCCACGCGTTCCAGACGGAGAGCGCGACCTATGTAGAGCGGGCGACGACCGACGCCGTCACCGATCTGGGCGACAAGGGCGACAGCGTCGGCGACCTTCTGACCTTCGCCAACGAGATCTATGACGAGCACAACAAGAATCTGCTGGGTCACGACAATGGCTGGTGCATCCGCACCGTCGTCGGCAAGGCCTGGGAATGCTTCTGGACCCTGACCCTGGCGGACGGTCAGCTCAGCGTCGCCGGCCCTTATTTCGACGCCGCCGATTCCGTTCTCTCCGTCACCGGAGGAACCGGCCGCTATTACGGCGCTCGCGGCGAGATGAAGCTTCATGCCCGCAACGCGCAGGGCACCGAATACGACTTTGCCTATAAATTCACTCATTAATCGGGTCCGGCGCCGGGCGCGGCCGTCGACCGCGGCCCCCGGCGCCACCCCCTTGGGGCCCGCCCCTGACAGCGCCGTAATCCTAAGCATCCGGTCAATAACGGGCCGGTCATTGACCCGGACCGCAAGGCTATTGGATGATTCGGTAACCACCGAAAGATAGCCTGCACGAGGCGTCCCATGCCCCGAAGCAGATCCGGATACAGGGATGGAAAGCGTTAAGAACAACCGGGCCGATGCGCTCCTGCGCGAGAGCGAAGCCTTCCTGCGCCGGGCGCATCGGATGGCCAGGCTCGGCCATTGGGTCTCTACGGTCACGACCGAGCCCGACGGCAGCGTCAAGGTCCTCACCCGCTACGGCACCGCCGCGGCCGAGATCCTGGGCCGCCCTCCCGATGCGCTCGACGCGACCGACGCCCATTTCATCGAGCAGGTCGTCCATCCCGAGGATCGCGCCGCCTGCCTGCGGATGTCGGCGCAATACACGGCGATGGTCGCCGACCGGCCGGCGAGCGGAACGACGCCGGCCTATTACGACAACAGCTACCGCATCGTCCGCCCCGACGGCGAGATCCGCCATGTCAACGAGCTCGTGGAAGGCGTCGTCGCGGAGGATGGCGTGCGCTACATCCTGGGCACGATCCAGGACGTGACGGAGCAGCGGCAGGCGGAAGCCGCGCTGGCCGACAGCCGCGCCCTGCTGCGCGAGATCATCGATTCCATGCCGGCGACGATCTCGGTTCGCGATACGCAAGGGCGCTATGTCTTCGCCAATGCCGAGCTGGCGAAGTTCCACGGCCGCCCCGTCGACTGGTTCCCGGGCCGCACCCTCGACGAGCTCTATGACGAAGGCTATGTCCGGCATGTGCTCGAAGCCGACCGCCAGGTCATCCTGTCGGGGCGGCCGCATCGCTTCCACCGCACGGACTATCGCGATCCGCGCGGCTTCACCAGCTCCTGGCTCACCTCGCGCGCGCCCATCCACGATGCCGCCGGCAAGGTGAAGTATGTGGTCTCGATCGGCCTCGACATCAGCGAGCTCAAGCAGATGCAGGCGGCGCTGCAGGAGAGCGAAGGCCGTTTCCGCAGCCTCGCCGACAATCTTCCCGCCCTGATCTGGATGTGCGACGAGACGGGCGAATGCATCTTCCTCAACAGGCAGTGGTCCGCCTATACCGGCCGGCCGGTCGAGGAAGAGCTGGGCCATGGCTTCGCGGAGAGCATCCATCCCGAGGACCGCGCCAAGTCGCTCGAGGTCGAGCGGCAGATGCTGGCGTCGCGCGCCCACATGACCGACGAATACCGGCTGCGCGGCGCCGACGGCAGCTATCGCTGGTTCCTCGACACGCTCGTGCCGCGCTTCTCGGCCGATGGCGCCTATCTCGGCCATGTCGGCGTCCTCATCGATATCGAGGACCGCCGGGCCCTCGAGGAGAAGCTGCGCCAAGTCCAGCGGCTCGAGGTGATCGGCACGCTCGCCGGCGGCATCGCCCACGATTTCAACAATCTGCTGACGGTCGTGATCGGCAATCTCGACCTGATCGGGGTCAATCCCCAGAACACGGAGAACGTCAAGCGCCTCTCGAGGAACGCGCTCCAGGCAGCCGAGCGCGGCGCCGAGCTGGTGCACCGGATGGTGGCGTTCTCGCGCCAGCAGACCCTCAACCCCGCCGAGATCGCGCCGAACGAGTTGGTCATGCGCGTGAGCCAGATGCTGCGCCCCTCGCTCAGCGCCAACATCGCGGTCGAGCTGAAGCTCGCCGACGGGCTGTGGCCCGCCATCGTCGATACCGGCCAGCTCGAGGATTCGATCCTCAACCTGGCGATCAACGCGCGCGACGCGATGCCCGACGGCGGCATCCTCACGATCGAGACTGCCAACACCGTCTTCGACGAGCGCAACCCGTCGCCCGATCCGGACATGAAGCCCGGCGCCTATGTGCGGCTGACCGTCGCCGACACCGGCGTCGGCATGACGCCCGAGGTCCGCGCCCAGGCGGTGCAGCCCTTCTTCACCACCAAGGGGGTCGGCAAGGGCTCGGGGCTGGGGCTGAGCATGGTCTACGGCTTCGTGAAGCAGTCGGGCGGCCATCTCGAGATCGACAGCGCGCCCGGCCGCGGCTGCCGGATCAGCCTCTATCTGCCCCGCTCGCCCGGCACCCCGGAGGCGGAGGCGAAACCGGAGGCACAGGCCCCCCTCGGCGGCGACGAGACCGTCCTCGTGGTCGAGGATGACGAGCTGGTGCGCAGCTATGTGGTCGAGCAGCTGCGCGGCTTCGGTTATCGGATCGTCGAGGCGCGCGATGCCGCGGCCGCCCTGGCGCTGGTCGATGCGGGCCAGTCCTTCGACCTGCTCTTCACCGACGTGATGCTCCCGGGCGGCATGCTGGGGCCCGAGCTCCTCGAGCAGATGCGCCGCCGCAAGCCCGGCCTTCGGGCTCTCTTCACCTCGGGCTACAGCGACAATCACGTGCTGGCGCGCGAACGCGATACCGGCGCCGTGCGCCTGCTGCAGAAGCCCTATAGCCGCCAGCATCTGGCGGCGGAGATCCGCGCCGCCCTCGGCGATACGCCGCGCTAGCGTCCGCTCGGCACCGTCTTCGGCCGTCCGCTCTGGCAGCGAGCCTTCCGCCCGCCCGGGGGCAAGCCTCGGACCCCGGATTTTAGCTGTCGCCGGGCGCCAGGGCTCGCGCTAGCCTCTGCCCCGGCGGCGGTCCCCCCGGGAGGGGACGCCGTTCGCAAGGGAGAGCCGGAACATGCACGAGGCCTTGGCGGCGTTCATCGCGCAATGCGAATCCATCGTCGCCGCCAAGGAGAAGACGGCGGACCGGGTGACGACCATCGCCCCCCTGATGCAGAAGCTGGCGACCCGCGCCGACGAGTTCCTGACGGAAGACCACAAGCGCCCCGAGGCGGAGCATTATGCGCGCAACGCGATCCATATCGCGCCCAGCGGCAATCTTTCCCTCTTCGCCCTGGTCTGGCTGCCCGGGCAATGGACGCCCGTCCACGATCATGGCTGCTGGGGCGTGGTCGGCGTGGTCCAGGGCCTGCTCGAGGAGCGCAGCTACATGTCGGCGACCGGCGACATCGCGGCCGACAGCGGCATCCGCCTCAAGCGGGGCGGCGTCATCCTGCTCAACCCGGGCTCGGTCTCGAGCTTCGTGCCGAACCCCGACCATATCCACATGACCGGCGTGGCCCGGACCCGCGAGACCTGCATCAGCCTCCATCTCTATGGCCGCAACATGAACAGCTTCCATATCTATGATGTGGAGGCCGGCACGCGGCGCCTGGTCGACGTGCCCCACCATGAGAGCCGCTGAGGGCGGCCGGGACGGAACATCATGCTGAACGCCAAGGAAGGGCCGCGCATCCGCCACCAGGCCCCGGAAGGCACGCCTTACGAGACCATCACGGTCGAGAAGCTGACGCCGCTCATCGGCGCCGAGATCGGCGGCGTCGACCTGGCCGCGGTCTCGAACCGGCAGTTCGACGAGATCCACCGGGCGCTCGCGGAGAACCTCGTCATCTTCTTCCGCGACCAGAGCTTCTCGCCCGAGCAGCACCTGGCCTTCGGCCGGCGCTTCGGCGAGCTCCATCGCCATCCCGCGGCCCCGCACGCGCCGGGCATCCCCGAGCTGATGACGATCTATGCCGACAAGGACAGCCCGCGCGCCAATGGCGAGGGCTGGCACACGGACGTCTCCTGCGACCCCGAGCCGCCGATGGGCACGATCCTCCATATCAAGCAATGCCCGGCCCAGGGCGGCGACACGCTCTTCGCCAGCATGTATGCCGCTTATGACGCGCTGTCGGAGCGCATGAAGACCTATCTCGCCGGCCTCACCGCGATCCATGACGGCGAGCATGTCTATCGCGGCCTGTTCGACAATTTCGGCGTGGCCGACAAGCCCAGCTATCCCAAGGCCGAGCATCCGGTGATCCGCACCCACCCGGTGACGGGCAAGAAGGCGCTCTATGTCAATCGCGGCTTCACCACGCGCATCCGCGGCATCCCCGTCGACGAGAGCGACGGGATCCTGCGCTATCTCTACGAGCACATGGAGAATCCGCTGTTCCAGTGCCGCTTCCGCTGGCAGCCCAACTCGGTCGCCTTCTGGGACAACCGCTGCACCCAGCATCGGGCGCTCTGGGACTACTGGCCGCACACGCGCGCGGGGAACCGCGTGACGATCAAGGGGGAGAAGCCAGTTTAGCGCGCCAGTTCGATGTGCAAAATCTCTAAGCTTCAATTCGGTGAGCTTGTGCCTCCGAAAGGAAGCCGAACACTAGGAACACAAACGACGCTTCGTTGGTTTGGCGGCCAGCCCAGCTCTAATCCGGCTTAAGGCCATGCGGTAAATACACAACACATCCTCGCATTGTGCCGCCGTTAATGCGTGAAATTCCGAGGGAAGCTCGCTGACGGCGATAGATTGCCGTCTCGTTACGGACATGCCGAGCATTCGTGCTCCCGCGCGCGTGCCCCTGTGCAGATAGATTGTGTCTGGCTCAAACCCAAGGAAGGCGCCCACTCGATGCGAAATATCGTAAACAGCCATCTCACCAATTCCGTGAATAGGTCTGATGGCGCTATTCACCGTCGCAAAGACCGATGAAAAGTCTGCGGCTCGCTTAAGCGACTGAGTATGTTCAGCGAGTTTGTGTGCTGCTTTTTCTAGAACGCCGGGCGGCACTAGACTTTGGTGCGAGTGCTTCTTCGTGCCTCCACCTCGACCGCTGGGGATACGGCTGTGGCAGGCGCGTCCTATAGCGTCACCGAGAGTCTTCGGACTCTGCCCAAACCACTTTAGCTGTCGTTCGACGCCTTCTTTGTGGTTGGCCAAGTAATGCTCAACTACATCTCGGTAGGACCGCAACTCAGGCAGATCTTCTTTCACATTATGCCCCCGCCGTGCGCGACAAAAATCGGCTGTAGCGCCAAATATCTGATTGGTTGGTGAGCCCGGCGGGGATCGAACCCGCGACCCTCTGATTAAAAGTCAGATGCTCTACCCCTGAGCTACGGGCTCGCCGAGGGCGATGGTGGCGGCGCCATGTAGCGCATGACATGGCGGGAATGCAAGCGCGCCGTTCGGCGCGGGCAGGCCCGCCAGGGCGATGCGCAAAAGCGCGGGATTATTTCGGTTTTCGGGCCTTTTTCGCAGGGCCGGCCGCGGCGGCCTTGACGCGCGCCCCGCGCTTCTTCTTGCCGTTGCCGAATCCCAGCTGCGTCTCGAGATAGTCGGCCACGCGCGGGCTCACGAAATGGCGGATATCGCCGCCAAACCGGCCGATCTCCTTCACGAAGCGCGAGGAGATGAACTGGTGGCGGTCCGAGGCCATGAGGAACACGGTCTCGATGTCGGGATTGAGCCGGGCGTTCATGCCGGCCATCTGGAACTCGTACTCGAAATCCGACACGGCGCGCAGGCCGCGGATGATCGAGCTCGCCCCCACCTGCATGGCGAAATCCATCAGCAGGCAGTTGAAGGGCACCACCTCGACATAGTCGGGCATGCCGTTGTCGAGCGCCACGAGCTCGCCCTGGACCAGCCGCACCCGGTCGTCCAGCGACAGCAGCGGTCCCTTGCCCGCATTGACCGAGACGCCGATCACCAGCCGGTCGACCAGCCGCGCCGCGCGCCGGATGATGTCGAGATGGCCGTTGGTGATCGGGTCGAAGGTGCCTGGATAGACTGCAATCCTGGTCTTGGGCATCGCCCCGCTCCCCTGCCCGGCCGGTCGTTGCCGGCCGTTATTCCTTGATCGCCGGACCGGTTTCCCCGGCTCCGGCATCCCCATCGGCTTCGCCGCCGATCCCGTCGCCCGCCGGCGCTTCGTCCACGCCGTTGCTGCCGGCCCCGTCGGGCCCGCCCTCCGCGCTGTCGCCCAGCTCGCCCAGCCGCGTGACCGAGACGACGCGCTCGCCGTCCGAGACCTTGAACACGATCACGCCCTGGGTGTTGCGCCCGGCGATGCGGATGTCGCCCACGGGGCAGCGGATGAGCTGGCCGCGATCGGTCACCAGCATGATCTGGTCGCCATGCCCCACCGGGAAGGTCGCGGCCACGGGGCCGTTGCGCTCGCCCACGGCGATGTTGACGATGCCCTGCCCGCCGCGGCCCGTGATGCGGTACTCGTAGGCCGAGCTGCGCTTGCCGTAGCCCTTCTCGGTGATGGTGAGGATGAACTCCTCGGCCGCCTCCATCGCCTGCAGCCGGTCGGCGCTGAGCTCGATCGCCTCGGCGGCACCCGGCGCCGCCTCGCCTTCCTCGGCGACGGCCTCGGGCGCGGCGGCTTCCGCCGCGCCGTTCTCGGGCTCCTCGCCCGGCTGGCGGCGGCGGGCGTTGGACCAGCGCAGATAGGCCTCGCGCTCGGCCGTATCGGCCTCCACATGGCCCAGGATCGACATGGAGACGACGCGATCGCCCTCGCCCAGCTTGATGCCGCGCACGCCGGTCGAGGTGCGGCCGGTGAAGACGCGCACGTCGGCGACGGCAAAACGGATCGAGCGGCCGCCGCGGCCGGCCAGCAGCACGTCGTCGGTCTCGGCGCAGGTCTGGACGCCGATCAGAAGCTCGCCCGGCTCCTCCAGCTTCATGGCGATCTTGCCGTTGGCCATGACGCTGGTGAAATCGGAGAGGCGGTTGCGACGGACGTAACCGCTGGAGGTGGCGAACATGACGAACATGTCGCTCCAGCGCGCCTCGTCCTCGGGCAGCGGCATGACCGTCGAGATGGTCTCGCCTTCCTCGAGCGGCAGCAGGTTCACCAGCGCCCGGCCGCGCGCCTGGGGCGTGCCCAGGGGCAGCTTGTAGACCTTGGTCTTGTAGACCATGCCGCGGGTCGAGAAGAGCAGCATGGGCGTGTGGGTGTCGGCGACGAAGAGCTGGGTGACGAAATCCTCGTCGCGCGTCGCCATGGCGGCCCGCCCCTTGCCGCCGCGCCGCTGGGCGCGGAAGGCCGAGAGCGGCACGCGCTTGATGTAGCCGCCATGGGTGACGGTCACCACCATGTCCTCGCGCTGGATCAGGTCCTCGACATCCTGCTCGAACTCGAGCTCCTCGAGGGTGGTGCGGCGCGGGGTGGCGAACTGCGCCTTCATCTCCAGGAGCTCGGTGCGCAGGATGGTCAGGCGCCGGGCGCGCGATCCGAGGATATCCAGCAGATCGACGATCTGGGCGGCGATTTCCTTGATCTCGTCGGCGATCTTCTCGCGCTCGAGGCCGGTCAGGCGCTGCAGCCGGAGTTCCAGGATCGCCTTGGCCTGCTCCTCGGAGAGGCGATAGGTGCCGTCCTCGGCCACGGTGCGGCCCGGCTCGTCGATCAGCCTGATCAGCGGCGCCACGTCCTGGGCCGGCCAGGCCCGCGCCATCAACCGGTCGCGCGCGGTGTTCGGGTCGGGCGCCTTGCGGATAAGGTCGATCACCTCGTCGATATTGGCGACCGCGATGGCGAGGCCCACCAGGATATGGGCGCGCTCGCGCGTCTTGCGCAGATCGAACACCGCCCGCTTGGTGATGACCTCCTCGCGGAAGGTCACGAAGGCGGCGATGATCTGCTTGAGGTTGAGGAGCTCGGGCCGGCCGCCATTGATGGCCAGCATGTTGACGCCGAAGCTGGTCTGCAGCGGCGTGTGGCGATAGAGCTGGTTCAGCACCACCTCCGCCATCGCGTCGCGCTTCAGCTCGATCACCACGCGCACGCCGTCGCGGTCGCTCTCGTCGCGCAGGTCGGCGATGCCCTCGATGATCTTCTCGCGCACGCATTCGGCGATGCGCTCGAGCAGGCGCGACTTGTTGACCTGGTAGGGGATCTCGCTGACCACGATCGCCTCGCGGTCCTTGCGGATCTCCTCGACATGGCTGCGCGCACGGACCTGGATCGAGCCGCGACCGAGATGGAAGGCCTCGCGGATGCCGGACTTGCCGAGGATGACGCCGCCGGTCGGGAAATCGGGACCCGGGATATGGGCGATCAGGTCCTCGATCGCGATCGCGGGATTGTCGATATAGGCGATGCAGCCATCCACCACCTCGCCCAGATTGTGGGGCGGGATGTTGGTGGCCATGCCGACGGCGATGCCGTTGGCGCCGTTGATCAGGAGATTGGGGAAGCGCGCCGGCAGGACCGACGGCTCGAGCTCGGCCCCGTCATAGTTGGGCTGGAACGGCACCGTCTCCTTGTCGATGTCGTCGAGCAAGGCCGAGGCCGCGCGGGCGAGCCGCGCCTCGGTGTAGCGCATGGCCGCCGGCGGATCGCCGTCCATCGAGCCGAAATTGCCCTGGGAGTCGATGAGCGGCAGGCGCATGGAGAAATCCTGCGCCATGCGCACCATCGCGTCGTAGATCGCCGCGTCGCCATGGGGATGGTATTTACCCATGACCTCGCCGACGATGCGCGCCGACTTGCGGAAGGGCCTATTGAAGTCGTAGCCGCCCTCCTTCATCGCATAGAGGATGCGGCGGTGGACGGGCTTCAGGCCGTCGCGAACGTCGGGCAGCGCACGCGCCACGATCACGCTCATGGCGTATTCGAGGTAGGAGCGTTTCATCTCCTCCTCGATCGTCACGGGCGTGATGTCGAGCGGCTCGGAAGCAGGCGGTTGGGTCAACGGATTTAGCCTGAAAAATCAGCGTGTTATCGGGCGGGTCGAAGGCCCGAGTCTGGACCCCGTTTTGTAGCAGATTTTGCAGTTGCGAACAATGCCGGGAAGGGTCCGGGAAAGCCGCAAAAATCGCCGTTTCGACGGCGGGAGGCTTGCATCGCGCCGGCGATCCGGCGGACATGATTGAGAGCGCCGAGACCGAGGAATCACCACCCCATGAAAGCCGCCGGCAATGCCACCCGGGAAAGCCCGACCGTCCGGCGCTTCGCCATCCTCATCTTCCCACGCTTCCCGATGATGGCTTTCAGCGCGGTGATCGAGCCGTTGCGCGCGGCCAATACGCTTCTGGGCCAGCCGCATTACGCATGGTCGATCGTCGCCAGCGGCGAGCACGCGGTCACCGCCTCCAGCGGCATCGCCATTACCCCCGATCATTCGGTCGAAACGGCGCCGCCGGCGGACTACATCGTCGTCTGCTCGGGCGGCGATGCCGACCGGCTGACCGAGGCGCGGCCCCTCACCTGGATCCGGAAGAACCTGCGCAAAGGCAGCCATATCGGCAGCGTCGCGGACGGCGCCTTCTATCTGGCCCGCGCCGGCCTGCTGGACGGCTATGCCTGCACCCTCCATTGGCAGAGCCAGCCCGCCTTCGTCGAGGCCTTTCCCCATCTCTCGCTGCAACGGCGCCTCTATGTGATCGACCGGACGCGTTTCACCTCGGCGGGCGGGGTCGCCGCCCTCGACATGATGCTCGAGCTCATCGCCGGCCATCACGGGGCGGGCCTCGCGCGCCAGGTCGCCGAATGGTTCGTGCATGACCGCATCCGCGCCAGCGCGGACCGCGAGAAGCTGCAGCTCCGGGTGCGGACCGGAATCCAGAACGACCTGGTGCTCGATGCGGTCGCGCGGATGGAAGGCGCCGTCGAGCAGGGTGAATCGATGGCGGCGATCGCCCGGCATCTGCGCGTCTCGATCGGCAAGCTGGAGCGATCCTTCAAGGCCGAGCTCGGCGTCGGCCCCTCCGACTATTACCGCCGCATCCGCATGCAGCGGGCGCGCGACCTGCTCCAGCATTCGACCATGCCGGTCCGCGAGATCGGGCTGGTGTGCGGCTATGCCAGCTTTCCGGCCTTCGTTCGCGCCTTCCGGCGGACCTACAACGAGACGCCGCGGAAGGCTCGAAAGTAGCGGCATCGCCCGGCTTCCGAGATTGGCACATTTCCTGCCGAGGGCGGCATATCGCGGCCCCGGCAACTGCAACAGCATCCCTCTGCGGTCCCCAAGAACAAGCAAGGATGTGCCATGAGCTTCGTGACCTTCGACCCCGCCGCGCCGCGCGATTCCGACTTCGCCGGCCCCATGCGCCACCCGCTGGGCGGCGACGCCGCCAACGGCATGTGGCTGTCGGACACGGAGCCGACCTCGGTCGACGCACCGAAGCTGCGCGCGGAACGGCTGGCCAAGCTGCGCGCCTGGATGGCGCGGGCGCAATATGGCGGGATCCTGCTGTTCGATCCCTATAACCAGCGCTACGCGACCGGCACGCGCAACATGTTCGGCTATTTCCTGCGCAACTCCACGCGCTATTTCTTCATCCCCACCGAGGGGCCGATCGTCCTGCTCGACTATCCGCAGAGCTACCATGTCAGCACCTGCCTGGAGACCGTCGACGAGGCGCGGCCGAGCAAGCTGGTCTGGTCCTCCGTCTCCGGCCGCGACGAAGAGACGGCCGGCCCCTTCGCGGCGGAGATCGCCGACCTGATGCGGCTTCACGGCGGCGGGTCGAAGAAGATCGGGCTCGATCGCTGCAGCCACCTGCAGGCGCTGGCGCTGCAGAAGCAGGGGCTGGAGGTCCGCGACTGCCAGGGCGAGATCCTGGCGGTGCGGGCGGTCAAGACGGCCGAAGAGATCAAATGCCTGCAGGTCAGCATGGCGGGGGCGGAGGCCGCCGTCGCGGCCGTGCGGGCGGCGATCCGGCCGGGTGTCAGCGAGAACGAGCTCTTCGCCGTCATGTATGGCGAGGTCATCCGGCAGGGCGGCGAGTTCATCGAGACGCGCCTCCTCAGCTCCGGCCAGCGAACCAACCCCTGGTTCAACGAGGCCGGCGGAAGGCGCGTGCGGCCGGGCGAGCTGGTGGCGCTCGACACCGACATGATCGGCTGCTTCGGCTATTTCTCGGATTTCTCGCGGACCTTCCGCTGCGAGCCGGGCCGGCCGACCGGCTATCAGCGGTCGCTCTACCGGATGGCCCATGACCAGATCCAGCACAATATCGGCATCATCAAGCCGGGCCTGACCTTCCGCGAGATCGCGGAGAGGGCCTGGAAGATCCCCGACCGCTTCGTCGAGCAGCGCTATACATCCGTCATGCACGGCGTGGGCATGCATGGCGAAACGCCCTTCATCGCGCATGCCATGGATTTCGCGACCTATGGCCGCGAAGGAAGGCTGGAGCCGGGCATGGTGGTCAGCGTAGAAAGCTATATCGGCGAGAAAGGCGGCCCCGAGGGCGTGAAGCTCGAGGAGGAGGTCCTGGTCACCGAGACGGGTGGCGCCGTCATTTCCCGCTTCCCATTCGAGGATGAGCTGCTCGGAACCGAGATCTAGATGAGGCAAAGCGCCCGGATCGACCCGACCCGCACCGCGCTGCTCCTGGTCGATCTTCAGGAGGAACAGCGCCCTGGCCAGCCCTATGGCGTGGCCGGGTTCGAGACGGTCCTGGCGAACGCGCGAAAGCTGCTGGCGGCCGCCCGCGAGCGGTCGCTGCCGGTCTTCCATGCCGCCTACCGGCGCGACTTCGACATCGTGCCGCCCCGCCCCTTCGAGCCGTTATCCACGGGCGGGCGACCCACCTTCAGCGACAAGTCGGATCCGCTGACCGCCATCTGCCACGAGGTGGCTCCGCAACCGGGCGAGCTGGTGATTCATAAGAACGATGCCAGCGCCTTCGCCGACGGCAGCCTGACGCGCGCCCTCGACGAGGCCCGCACCGAATGGCTTTTCATCGCCGGCGTCTGGACCGAGGCCTGCGTCGCCGCCTCCACCCGCGATGCGATGGCGCAAGGGCGGCGCGTGATCCTGGTGAAAGATGCCTGCGGCAGCGGTACCGTCGCGATGCACCAAGTCGCCACGCTCAATATCGCCAACCGCCTCTATGGCGGCATGATCGCGGAAACGGCCGGTGCGCTGGCCTTGATGACGGGTGAACCGGTCGAAACTTGGACACCCGAGCGGCCGGTCCCGATCTTCTTCCATCTGAGCGACGCGGCCGACCATTACGAACGGCTCTAAGCGCCGGCTCCCGTGACATCTGCACATTTCCTGCGGAGGCCGGCTCATTTCGGGCGGAATCGCGCACCTAGGATTGTTTGCGCAAGGGCTCGCACGAAGCCCGTTTCGACAAGCAATCACCTGGGAGGCGAAGATGACCGACGGGAATTCCGAGAAAAGACTGGGACTGCTGGCATCGCAAGCCTTGGGCGGCCGTCTCAGCCGGCGGCGCTTCATCGAAAGTGCCATGGCCCTGGGCATCACGGCGCCGGCGGCGCTGGGCCTCTGGTCCAGCCGGGTCGAGGCGGCCACCCCGAAGCAGGGCGGTCGCTTCCGGGTAGGGCTCGATGACGGCAACACCACCGACAATATGGACCCGGCGACCTACAATTCCCGCTTCATGATCACGCTCGCGCACACGCAGCGCAATTTCCTTACCGAGATCGCGCCCGACAACACCGTCACCGGCGAACTGGCGGAATCCTGGGACGTGACGCCCGACGCGAGGAAATGGACCCTCAAGCTGCGCAAGGGTGTCGAGTTCCATGACGGCAAGAGCTTCGATGCCAGCGATGCGGCGGCCTCGCTGAACTATCACCGGGCCGAGAGCTCGAAATCGGCGGCCAAGTCCCTGCTCGAGACCGTGACGGACATCAGGGCCGACGGCAAGGACACGCTGGTGATCGAGCTCAGCAGCGGCAGCGCCGATCTCCCCTATCTCCTGACCGACTATCACCTGGTCATGTTGCCGGCGGATGGCGAGGGCAAGGTCCGGTGGGACGGGAAATCGGGCACCGGCGGCTATAGGGTCGACAAGTTCCAGCCCGGCGTCAGTGCCTCCCTGACGCGCTTCCCGAACTACTGGAAGGAAGGCCGCGCCCATTTCGACGAGGTGCAGTATTTCGCCATCCCCGACGTCAGCGCGCGCCAGACCGGGATCACGACCAACGAGCTCGACGCGATGATCGAGTGCGACTTCAAGACCGTCCATCTGCTCGAGAAGGTACCGAACGTGGCGGTCGACGAGGTGCCAACCGGCACCTTCGTCTCGCTGCCGATGCAGATGGATGTGGCGCCCTTCGACAATCCCGACCTGCGCCTCGCCCTCAAATATGCGATCGACCGCGAGGCGACCGTGAAGAAGGTCCTCAACGGACACGGCTCGATCGGCAACGACCACCCGATCAGCCCGATCATGCCGTTCTACGACGCCGGCCTGGAGCAGCGTCCCTATGACCCCGACAAAGCCAAGTTCCATCTGAAGAAGTCGGGCCTGCAGGGGCTCAAGCTGTCGCTGTCGGCGGCCGATGTGGTCATCACGGGCGGCCTCGATCTCGCCGTGCTCTACGCCGAGACCGCCAAGCAGGCCGGCGTCGATATCCAGGTGGTGCGCGAACCCAATGACGGTTATTGGAGCGACGTCTGGCTGAAGAAGCCGTTCTGCCTCGCCGGCTGGGGCCAGCGGCCGACACCGGACATCATCTTCACCCTGGGCTTCGCGCCCGGCGCGCCCTGGAACGATTCCCACTTCAAGCAGGACCGGTTCGACGCGCTGCTGATCCAGGCGCGGGCGGAGCTCGACAGCAACAAGCGCTCCTCGATGTATGCCGAGATGCAGCGCATCCTGCGGGACGAGGGCTCGGTCGTCATCCCCTTCTTCCGGAACTGGATCTATGCGCGCCGCGCCAATGTCGCCCATGAGGCCAAGCTGACGGCAAACTGGCCCCTGGACGGCGCGCGCGGCGCCGAGCGCTGGTGGTTCGCTTGAGGCGGGGCCGGCGGGGTGCGGACCGCAGTTGCCGCCGGCCTTGCGGCCGGCACTGATGCGCCCGCGCCCCTCGCCCCCCTTCGACTGGCTCCAGGGCGAGGTCCTCGACCTTCGGGAACGCTATGAGCAGGCCTTCCGGGTCGAGGACCCCGGCCTCAATGCCTGGATGAACCTCCCTGCCGACGGGCGGTCTCTGCGGCTGCTGAGGCAGCAACCGGCCCGGCGGCGCGGCGCAGATGCCGCCCTGCTCTATTTCCATGGCGGCGGCTGGATCGTGGGCTCGCCGTCCACGCACGCGGATATCTCACGCCGCCTCTGCGACCGGACCGGCCTCGACCTGATCTCGGTCGACTACCGCCTGGCTCCGGAGCATCAGGCACCGGCGCCGATCGAGGATGGCCTGGCGGCACTGATCCATCTGCTTTCGACGGGGGCGGGCGGCCTCGGCCGGCGGTCCGCCATTCTCTGCGGCGATTCCGCCGGTGCCGCCATCGCACTTGCCTTGGAGCGCCGGCTCGAGGAGCCGATGCGCCGGCAGGTCCTCGGCGTCGGCGCCTTCTATGGCAGCTATGGCCTTCTGGAACATCTCTCCTCGCAGCCCTGGGGAAGCCGTGCCGAGGGGCTCGACCAGGGCAGCGTGGCGCGCTACTGGCGTCTTGCCCATGGCCCGGCAGAACCCAGCCCCTATGCGATCGGTGCGCTGGCCGCGCCCTCGACCGTTCCTGCCTATCTCCTGGCGGCCGCCCGGGATCCGCTGCTCCCCGATAGCCTGGCCCTGGCCGAGGCCTATCGGCGCTGCGGACGGCCCTTCACCCTCGATCTGGCCGAGGGCGTGGGCCACGGCTTTTTGCATGAGGCGAACGGCTCGAAGCCGGCCGCGGCGGCCCTGGCAAGGGTGAGTGCGTGGATCGATGGACTGATCCCCTCCCCCTGAAAGAGGGAGGGGATTGCTTCCAGGAAGCGTCCGTCAGGGCCATGGATCCCGGCTCGCGCTGTGCTTGGCCGGGATGGCCCTGAAATCGCTCAGGCGGTTTCAGGCTCAGTTCACGCCGGCTTTGATGTCGTTCACGAGCGCGATGTATTTCGAGCGATAGGGCTCGTCCGCCTCGTCGGAGACGTCGGCGCGGGCGAACTTCTCCTCCGGATTGTCGAAGCCCAGGGCCGCCAGCACCTTCGGATCGGTCATCTCATAGGACTTGCGGTTGGAGTGACCGTAGCCCGTGCTGATCTGGAACACGCCCGATTCCGGCGAGAGCATGGAATCGATGAAGTCGTAGCCGGCCTGCTCGTCGCCCTGGCCGCCGGTGACGCGCACCAAGCCGCAGACCCAGGTCAGGATGCCCTCTTTGGGCACCATGTACTCGACCGGCACGCCCTGGTCCTTCAGCACCTTGACCGAGCCGTTCCAGGCATAGGCCGCCACCAGCTCGCCCGAGGCCAGCGCCTGCTCGATCTGGGTGGCATCGTCCCAGTAGAAGCGGAGCACCTCGCGCTGCTTCTTCAGCAGCGGCTTCACCTTCTCGAGCTCCTCGTCGGAGAGCGAATTGAAGTTCTTCATCCCCAGCACGCGCGCCGCGATCTCGATCAGCGTGGTGTCGGTGTTGTACATGGCGAGCCGGCCCTTGTATTTCTCGTTGAAGAGCAGGCTCCAGGACGGGTCCTTCACATCCTCGGGCGCCACCAGGTCGGTGCGATAGAGGATCGAGGAGTTGCCGCAGTCGAACGGCACGAACCAGGTCTTGCCATCCGCCTGCGTCTGCGGGATCTCCTTGAACTTCGGCCAGATGTCGACGTAGTTCGGAATCCGGCTCGTGTCGATCGGCTCCAGGATCTTGGCCTCGCGCCAACGCTTCACGTTGTAGCTGCAGGGGTGCGCGAGATCGACCTTGAAGCCGCTCACGATCTTCTGCAGCGCTTCCTCCTCGCTGGCGAAGAGCGGGAAATCGGGGCTGCCGCCGTATTTCTTGATGTAGGACTGATGGAGGTCCGGCACGTCGTAGCCCGCCCATTCATAGACCGTCAGCTTGGGCGGGGCCGCCTTGGCGGCCGAGGGCAGCATGCTCATCGCCGCCACGCCCAGGCCCATCTTGGCCAGGCCCGCCTGGATATCGCGCCGGCTCAACTCACGCTTCAGCAACCGCTCTGCAAACTTCTTTCCATCCATGATCGTCTTTAGCCTCCCTGTTTTCCCCTGCTCAGTCCTTGCGGCTCTTCTCGGCCGCCGATGTCCGGGCGGAATGCCCGAAACTTCTCAAGCCTCCCCTGGAATCCTTCCGCGAAAGGCACCACGTGTCGCACATTGAGTACCGACACAAGCCTTTGATTTGTCAAGACAGGTTATCGCCGTGTGCGACCCGCCAAGAGTTGCGCCTGCGGGACCTTCCCATGGTCTTGCGGCGATCCCCATTTGCCGCAGCCTTGGCCATATCCCCATCGCGACCCGGCATTAAAGGCCCGGCTGCGAATTGGGCTCCGATGCTCCTGACCATAGGGGCAATTCCCGCAGCGATATCAGCGAGGGCCCTTCAAGCCGATAGCCATAACCGACCCGATAAAAGAAACGGCCGGCGGGCGCACCGGCCTTGTACAGGGCCCGTTCCCCGACAGGCCCCAATTCCCTGAACCATTTGGCGAGACGATCATCCGAAAGAGGCGCAGGCTCGAAGCCAAAGATGATGACCGTGCGACCGGCCTGTCGCGCGTCGGAGAACCAGTAGTCGTACATCAGGCCGCTGGAGCCGAACAGGCCGCGGCCGGCCGTGTTCTGAAAGGAATCGTCGTCCGGACCATAGAAAGCCAGTTGGCTCGACAGGAAATATCTATCCATCCCCACGAGAAGCGGCTCCTGCCCCACTGCGTGCTCCACCTGCCGCTCGATGCCCCCGGCCGCATCGCCAAACTCGCGCCAGGCCACCGGCAGCCCCTGGAGGTTCCGAGGGAACGGAACGCCGGGAAGCCCGAGCGTCAGATAGTGAAAGCCGGCGCCATAGAGAGGCAGCAGGATGGCGACCGTCGCGCCCCAGGCGGGCGCTCTCCGGAACAAGACCAGATGACGCCCGGCGGCGATCATCTGCGCCAGCGCCGGCAGCAGAGCGAGCCACAGCGGCCCGGTCCAGTTGAGCTTGATCGGATGAAAGAGACTGAAAGCGACAAAGACGGACAAGGGAGTCAGGGTGAAAGCGGCCGTGAACAGCCCTGCGCGATCGAACGGGCGCCGGAATGCCTGCCGAAGCCCGGCCGTCGGGGTCAATATCGAGAAGGCCGCCGCGACGCCAACCGGGGTGATCAGGAGCAGGATCGAGCCGGCGAGCAGATGCAGCGAGAATTCCGGCGCGGCGCCCAGACGCCTGGTGCCCTGGAAGGCGAACGAGGCCCAGTCATGAGCGGCGTTCCAGGCGACGACCGGTGAGAAGAGCAGAGTCGCGATGGCGGCGCCCAGATAGGGCCAGGGGCTCCGGAGCCACCGGCGGGATCGGGCATCGAGCAGAAGGAAGACGAGGGCCGCGGGGGCCAGCAAGGCGATCGTGTATTTCGAGAGCAGGCCAAGCCCGAGGCAAAGGCCGACCCCCAGCCATGCCTTCCTCCGTTCCGCCAGAAGAGCCCTTTCCAGGAAATAAAGGGTGCCCGCCCACGCGGCGATCAGCGGGGCATCGGGCGTCATCAGGAGGCCCATAGCGAAGAAGAACGGCAAGACCGCGAGCAGCGAGACGGCGATGAAGGCCGCGGTCTTGCCGTAAAGATCGCGCGCAAGCCCAAAAGAAAAGAGCGCCGCTGCCAGCCAGCACAGGGGAGCCGCCAGGCGCACGGCGAACTCGGTCTGGCCGAACAGGCCTGTGCCCAGCCAGATGAGCCAGGCAACCATCGGCGGATGATCGAGATAGCCGATATCGAGATGCTGCGCGTAGTTCCAGTAATAGGCCTCCTCGGGCAGCAGATCGACAACGCCCATGAAGACCACCCGCAACGCCACCACATAGGCGAGAACCGCCACTGCGACCATCCGCCATCGCACCGATCGAGAGACGTACGGATGGAGAGGCGGAAACACGAAAAAGGCGGTGGCGACACCGCTCACGGCGGCGGCCGTCGCGGCGGCGAGGGCCATGGCCAAGGCCGGAGGCCATCCCCAGACATCCACCGCGACCGCCAGCACACCGCCGCGCAGGAAGAGCGCCAGGGCGCAGATAACCAGGAAGCGCACGGAGCGTGGCCAGCCCGATGCGGATCGGATGCCTGCCGGCTTGGCGAAAGCCCACCGTCCGTAGAGGGCGTAACTGGAGATCGCGGCGATACCGAAGCTTGCCATGTGGGCGGCCGCCAAGCCTAGGCCGGCGGCGAACAGCGCATGGAAAGAGAGGAGATCGACGATGAACCCGAAAGCAGCGACGCCGGCGAAGCGAGCCGCATTCCCTGTCGAGACCGACCCGCCGGCGAGAACCATCAGCCGACGCGCATAAGCGGCCAGTTCGCGCAGACCGATCTTGGATGTGCCGCGGACGCGATCGGCGAAGGCGATCGGCACCTCGCCGACCCCGAGCGCGTCGCCACCGACGGCCATGACCTCGAGCCCGATCTTGAAGCCGGAGGCTGCGGGATCGACAGCAAGAAGACGGTCGCGGCGAACGGCAAAGAACCCCGACATCGGATCCCTGAGATCGGCGAGCGGCCAGGCCAGCGCGCCGCCAAGCCGGGAGAGGATCCGCCGGCGCCAAGGCCAGCCGGCGATGAGACCGCCGGGAACATAGCGGCTGCCGACGACCATGTCGCTTTCCCCGGCGATGATCGGGGCGACAAGTCGCGAGAGCGACGCGGGCGGGTGGCTGAAATCGGCATCCATGACGACGATGACGGGTGCCTGGGTTCGTTCGGCGGCAGCAAGCACGTCGCCGGCAAGCCCGCGTCTTCCCTTGGAAGCAACGAGGCGGACCGGCGCTCTTTCCTCCCAGCGACGAACGCACTCGACCGTTCCGTCCGTCGAACCGCCATCGGCAACGAGCACTTCCAGAGGCCGTTCGGCCGAGCCCTGCGCCAGCACGGCCGCCAGGAGTGCGTCGATGTTCTCGAATTCGTTCAGGGTCGGGATAATGACCGCTATCTTCGCCCCCGTTTCAGGCTCCTCCATGCTGGTCTCTTCCCGTGATTTCGACCGACGAGTGGAGCTATGAACTCGAGGCCTGCGGACCCGCCAGGAGAAGTCGGACGCGTCGGTCAGCAGCGCGGACGAGAGGCTGTCCCGCATGAGGCCGTACGGCGGCCGCGCGGCGACAAAGCCGCTCGTGTGATTGCCCCCTGAGGACTTCCTGCTTCCGTGGACGCGTCGCGCGCGCCCTCCCCGCCGCGCCGAGCCGGCGGCCGTCCCCCGCCGCCAAGGGCCGGCGACGGCCGAAAATCGAGAATCCTGTCATCACGGAAAACGAACCGGCGCGGCACCGCAGGCCAGCCGGTACGGGCCTGGCACGATCCTGCCCTAGAACGGAATATCGTCGTCGAGATCGCCGCCCGCCGGGGCCCGGCCGCCGGAGGAACGGCCACCGCCGCCGCCCCCGCCATAGCTCGGCGCCATCTCCTCGCCCTCGGACGGCGCGTCGCCACCGCCGCCGCGCCCGTCGAGCATCGTCAGCTCGCCGCGGAAGCGCTGCAGCACCACCTCGGTCGTGTATTTCTCCTGGCCGCTCTGGTCGGTCCATTTGCGGGTCTGGAGCGACCCCTCGACATAGATCTTGGAGCCCTTGCGCAGATATTTCTCGGCGATCTCGACCAGTTTCTCGTTGAAGATGGCGACCCGGTGCCATTCGGTGCGCTCGCGCCGCTCGCCCGAAGCCTTGTCGCGCCAGCTCTCCGATGTCGCGACCGACAGATTCGCGACGCGCGTGCCATCCTGCGTCGAGCGAATTTCAGGGTCCCGGCCCAGATTGCCGACCAGGATTACCTTGTTGACCGATCCCGCCATCCGATTTCTCGTCCTTTTCCTTGGTTTGCCAATGAGCGCCGCCAATCGCGGATTGTCAGCGCCTGTCAGGAGAAACGCCCCTCAGGAGCCCTTCCCCACCGAAACGATGAGTCTACGGCATGGCGACAGGGGCCGTCACGTCCCCTTTCGGTGCGGGTAAAAGCAGCCAAAGCAGGGGAATTCTCGGCGGATCGCCCCCGGTTCCGCGTCCCCCGCCTTTGCACCACCGAGGCCGATTGGCGCAAGGCTGGCTTGCAGACGGATCGGGGGTCGATTTGCGGCCGTCCTGCGCTATATATGAGGCGACCTTTCTCCCCCAATCCTCGAATCCGCACCCCGACCGCATGAGCAACCGCATTGGCACCGGGCTGATCTCCATCCGTGGCGCCCGCGAACACAACCTGAAGAATGTCGATCTCGACCTGCCGCGCGACCGGCTGGTGGTGATCACCGGCCTGTCCGGTTCCGGCAAATCGTCGCTCGCCTTCGACACGATCTATGCCGAGGGCCAGCGCCGCTATGTGGAATCGCTCTCGGCCTATGCGCGCCAGTTCCTCGAGCTGATGCAGAAGCCCGATGTGGATTCGATCGACGGGCTGTCGCCCGCCATCTCGATCGAGCAGAAGACCACCTCGCGCAACCCGCGCTCGACGGTCGGCACCGTCACCGAGATCTACGACTACTTGCGCCTGCTCTATGCCCGCGTCGGCATCCCCTACTCGCCCGCGACCGGCCTGCCGATCGAGAGCCAGACCGTGAGCCAGATGGTCGACCGCGTCATGGCGCTGCCCGAGGGCACGCGGCTCTATCTGCTGGCGCCGATGGTCCGGGGCCGCAAGGGCGAATACAAGAAGGAGATCCAGGACCTCCAGAAACGCGGCTTCCAGCGCGTCAAGGTGGACGGCAAGCTCTACGAGATCGGCGAAGTGCCGGCGCTCAACAAGAAGCTGAAGCACGATATCGAGGTGGTGGTCGACCGCATCGTGGTGCGCGACGGCATCCAGACCCGGCTTGCCGACAGCCTCGAGACCGCGCTCGCCATCGCCGACGGGCTGGTCTTCGCCGAGTTCGCCGACGCCAAGCCGGTCAAGAAGGGCGAGACGCCCGAGCGGCTGACCTTCTCCGCCCGCTTCGCCTGCCCGGTCTCGGGCTTCACCATCGACGAGATCGAGCCGCGGCTCTTCTCCTTCAACAATCCCTTCGGCGCCTGCCCGGCCTGCGACGGGCTCGGCACCACGCTCTATTTCGACCCGGAGCTGGTGGTGCCGGACGAGAGCCTCACCCTGCGCGAAGGCGCCATCGCGCCCTGGGCCAGCTCGACCTCGCAATATTACGCCCAGACGCTCGACAGCCTGGCCAAGCACTACAAGTTCAGCGTCACCACGCCCTGGCGCGACCTGGCCGAGAAATTCCGCAAGGTCATCCTCTACGGCTCGGGCGGCGACGCCGTCACCATGACCTATGACGACGGCGTCAGGTCCTACAAGACCACCAAGCCGTTCGAGGGCGTGATCCCCAACATGGAGCGGCGCTTCCGCGAGACCGACAGCGCCTGGGTGCGCGAGGAGCTGGGCCGCTTCCAGGCCAACAGCCCCTGCGAAAGCTGCAAGGGCGATCGTTTGAAGCCGGAGGCCCTCGCGGTCAAGATCGCCGGCCTCAACATCGCCGAGGTCACGCGCATGTCGATCGCCCCGGCCGAGACCTGGTTCCGGGAACTGCCGCAGAAGCTGACCGTGAAGCAGCGCGAGATCGCCCAGCGCATCCTCAAGGAGATCAACGAGCGGCTGGGATTCCTCAATTCGGTCGGGCTCGACTATCTGGCCCTCAACCGCGCCTCCGGCACGCTGTCCGGCGGCGAGAGCCAGCGCATCCGCCTCGCCTCGCAGATCGGCTCGGGCCTGACCGGCGTGCTCTATGTGCTGGACGAGCCATCGATCGGCCTCCACCAGCGCGACAATGCGCGATTGCTTGAAACGCTGAAACGCCTGCGCGACCTCGGCAACTCCGTGCTGGTGGTCGAGCATGACGAGGACGCGATCCGCTCGGCCGACTATCTGGTCGATATGGGCCCCGGCGCAGGGCGGCATGGCGGCGAGGTCGTGGCGGTCGGCACGCCCGAGCAGGTGATGCAGAAGCCCGCCAGCATCACGGCGCAATACCTGACCGGCCTCAAGCAGATCCCGGTCCCGGCCCATCGCCGTCCCGGCACCAAGGGGCCCGACGGCAAGAAGCAGGTGATCCGGGTCAAGGGCGCGCGCGCCAACAACCTGCGCAACCTGACGGTCGACATCCCGATCGGCACCTTCACCTGCGTCACCGGCGTCTCGGGTGGCGGCAAGTCCACGCTGGTGATCGAGACGCTGTTCAACGCGCTGGCCCGCCGGCTCAACGGCGCGCGGACCCATCCGGGCGACCATGACGGGATCGACGGGCTCGAGCATCTGGACAAGGTGGTCGATATCGACCAGTCGCCGATCGGCCGCACGCCGCGCTCGAACCCCGCGACCTATACCGGCGCCTTCACGCCGATCCGCGACTGGTTCGCCGGATTGCCCGAGGCGACGGCGCGCGGCTACAAGCCCGGCCGCTTCTCCTTCAACGTGAAGGGCGGCCGTTGCGAGGCCTGCGAGGGCGACGGCGTGCTCAAGATCGAGATGCACTTCCTGCCCGACGTCTATGTCCAGTGCGACACCTGCAAGGGCAAGCGCTACAACCGCGAGACGCTCGAGATCACCTTCAAGGGCAAGTCGATCGCCGACGTGCTCGACATGACGGTCGATGACGGGGTCGAGTTCTTCAAGGCGGTGCCGGCGATCCGCGAGAAGATGGCGATGCTGCAGCAGGTGGGCCTCGGCTATATCCATATCGGCCAGGCCGCGACCACGCTTTCCGGCGGCGAGGCGCAGCGCGTGAAGCTCGCCAAGGAGCTGGCGCGGCGCGCCACCGGCCGGACGCTCTACATTCTCGACGAGCCCACCACGGGCCTGCATTTCGAGGATGTGCGCAAACTCCTCGAGGTGCTGCACCGGCTGGTCGAGCAGGGCAATACGGTGGTGGTGATCGAGCACAATCTCGAGGTCATCAAGACCGCGGACTGGATCATCGATCTGGGGCCCGAGGGCGGCGACAAGGGCGGCAAGCTGGTGGCGGTGGGCACGCCCGAGGCCGTGGCGCAGGTCAAGGAAAGCTATACCGGCCAGTATCTGAAGCCGCATCTGCGCCCGGGCAGCGCGGCGGCCTCGCGCAAAGCGGGCTGAGCCTGTCCGCCTTGGCCCCGGACCTTACTGATCAGGTCCGGGCCGCCGAGACGCGGACCGGAAATCCCTGCGTGACCGAATTGGCGACGGTGGAGACCGCCCCCGCCCGTCCGAGAAGCAGGTCGAGATCGGCATTCTTGTCCGCGGCTTCAATCGAAACCGCCAGTGCTGCGGCCGTCGCCAGAAGCGGCTTGCCCTCGAAGGTCACCGTCACATCGACGGCGACCGCCGTCAGCGCGATGCCCATCTCCTCGGCCACGTAATAGAGGTCGTTGCAGAAGCATCCGCCGAGCGCAAGCCCGAGGAGCTGGCCGCCATTGAAGCCCAGCCCCTGCCCGCCGGCCTTCCCCTCCGGCCGGTCCACGACCACGGAATGTCCGCCCGCCCAGCCGACGCAGGCCTTGGTGTCGGGAATACCACGCAGCTTGATGGTCATGTCGGTCATGGGCGCCTCCAGGCCTCGATCCCTATTCCGGCACGCCCGCCAGCCGCAGGCCCCGTTTCAGCCGGTCGAGGTCGGCCGGATCGCGGAACATGTAGGTGGCGGCGGCGCCGGCGATGGTGAGATCGGGAATCTGGCGCCGCGCCTCCCCGGCGGTCTGGCTGGCGGCCTTGAGGTCGCCCAGCAGCGCCTGGGCGGCCGCGGCAACGACATAGCCTTCGAAATAACCGGGCTTCAGGCGGATGGCGCGCTGGGCGTTGTCGATCGCGGCGGGGTAGCGCCCGGCCGCGAAATGGCCGCCGGCGATATCGCTGTAGCGGAAGAAATTGTTCGGATCGCGCGGGCTCGCCCGGATCGCCAGCTCGGAATAGCCGATCCCTTCGTCCGGCTGCCCCGAATAGATCAGGCTGGAACCGAGCAGGCCCATGGCCACGGTGCAGTTGGGATTGATCTCCAGCGCGCGCCGGCAGGCGGCGACGGCTTCGTCATGGAGCCCCAGATTGAGGCAGGCGATGCCGAGGGCCGAATGGGCGTTCTCGTCGTTCTCGTCGAGCGAGATCGCGTGGCGCGCCAGCTCCTGTGCCTGCAGAGCCGCGGCCGGCAACCCTTCCGGCGTGCCCACCAGCGCCTGATGCAGGATCGCGTCCGACAGGATCCAATAGGCCACGGCGCAGGAGGGATCCTCGCGGATCGCCTGGCGGGTGAGGGTCTCGGCCTCGGCCAGGGATTCGGGCGTCGCGTCGTAGAGCCGCCGCCAGGCCCGCTTGAGCAGGTCCCAGAGGCCGAGATCGGACACCGGCCTGCGTTCGGCCGCCTGGCCCTCCTTGAGGATGACCTGGGTCTTGATCGAGGCCACCACGCTGCGCGTGATCTCGTCCTGCAGCTCGAAGAAATCGGCCAGCGGCCGGTCATAGCGCTCGGCCCAGATGTGGTTGCGCGTCGCCACCTCGATCAGCTGGCAGGAGATGCGCAGACGATGGCCGGCCCGCCGCACGCTGCCCTCGAGCAGATAGCCGATGCCCAGCTCGCGCCCGATCCGCTGCACGTCCGGCAGCTTGTCCCGGTAGGTGAGCATCGAGCTGTGGGCGATGACGAAGAGCTGGCTGACGCGCGACAAGCCGGTGATGATGTCCTCGGTCAGGCCGTCCGCGAAATGATCCTGGTCGGGCTCGCTGCCGAGATTGACGAAGGGCAGCACAGCGATGGAGGGGTTGTCGGGCAGCGTCAGGCTTTCGGGCTCGGCCGCCTCGGTCGTGCCGGGGCTCTGCCCGGCATCGACCCGGTAAGCCTGCACCGGCCCGAAATCCTTCAGCTCGCGGAACCCCATATCCTGGAACTCGTAGGCCAGGCGGCCGCGCGCCTGCTCATGGACCGCGCCCGAGATCAGCAGGCTGCCCGGCTCCGCCAGCCGCTCGAGCCGGCCGGCGATATCGAGGCATTCGCCGAAGACGTCGTCCTCCTCGGCGGTGACCTCGCCCAGATCGATGCCCATCCGGTAGTCGAACCGCCGGTCGCGCGGCTGCTCCCGGTTGCGGACCGCCGCTTCGCTCAGGATCGTGGTGGCGCAACGGACCGCGACGACGGCGCTGGCGAACTCGATGAGCATCCCGTCGCCCATGGTGCGGATCAGCCGGCCCTGATGCAGCGCGATCGCCGGACCGACGACGTGCTTCTGCATCGCCTGCAGCCGGCGATGCGTGCCCTCCTCGTCGGCGCGCATCATCCGCGCATAGCCTGCAATGTCGGCCGCGAGGATCGCGGCCAGCCGCCTTCGTTTCGTGTCGGGGGACACTATTCCTCCCCGCTTCCTGTCCTATGTCGGGTCCACCGTAGCGCGGGGACCCGCATGGGGGAACGGGGTTGGGTGCGACGACCTGTCCGTTACCGGCCTGTTACTCGGCGGCCGGCAGGGTCTTTCTCGGATCGCCCGTCGCGCGCTCGACGCGATGGGCCGGAAAGCAGAGGCCGACCCGCGTGCCCCGGCCCAGCGCGCTCTCGATCTCGAGCCGCCCGCCATGGAGCTCGATCAGGGATTTCACCAGCGGCAGCCCCAGTCCCGTGCCCTCGTAGCGCCGGTCCAGATTGACCGAGACCTGCCCGAAGGGCGTCAAGGCGATCTGCTGATGCTCGTCCGACATGCCGATGCCGTTATCCTCGACCTCGACCAGGAGATCGCCCTTGGTCGCATCGCTGGCGCGGATATGGACCGCCCCGCCGGCGGCGGTGAACTTGATCGCGTTGGAGAGAAGGTTGAGCAGCATCTGGCGGAACGCGCGCTCGTCGGCCTTGAGGCGCAATCCCTCGCCGAGGCCGTTCTCGGTCTTCACCGACACGCCATGGCGCGCGGCGGTCTCGTGCATGATCCGGATGGAGCTGTCGATGGTGTCGGCGACGCGGATCCGGCTTTCGCGCAGCTCGTAGCGTCCCGCCTCGATCTTCGCCATGTCGAGGAGGTCGTTGACCATGCCCAGGAGATGATTGCCGCTGGTGAGGATGTCCTCGGCATAGCTCCGGTAGCGCTCCGGCAGCGGCCCCATCACCTCGTCCTGCATGCATTCGGCGAAGCCGATGATGGCGTTGAGCGGCGTGCGCAGCTCGTGGCTCATATTGGCGAGGAAGCCCGACTTGGTGCGGTTCGCGGATTCCGCGGCGGCATAGGCCTGTTCCAGCTCCTGCGAACGCTGTTCGGAGCGCACCAGCGAGGCCTGCAGCAGCGAGAGCGCCGTGCCCAGCGCCAGATAGCGCCCGGCATCGGTGATGATGAAGCCGCGCAGCAGCGCGCTCGGCCGGTCGGAGGCGATGAGATGCCCGAGGGCCTCGACCGCGATGCCGCGCTCCACCACCAGCGGCTCGCGATCCATCAAGGCCGCGATCGGCTTCTTTTCGTAGAGCGCGCGTCCATAGGCATGGGCGAGACGATGCTCGAACTCGACGCGATAGACCAGCCCGACCGGCGTCCCCTCTTCGACGACCGGGATCGCGATCAGGTCGACATCGGCGGAGAAACGGTCATAGACGGCGGCGCAGCGGGTCACCGGCGTGACCGGCACCACTCGCAAGGCGAACCGATCGATGCTGGCCACCGTCCGCTCCTCGATGTCCTGGCCGTTCGCTGCGTTCATTCGTGAACTCGTACTGCCAATTTTTTCGGCGCGCTTCCGGAGGCCGCGCGCCGTGATTGGCCGCAACCATGCGGTCTGGCTGGTTTAAGGACAGATGAAAAACACCTGATTTCACAAAAGCTTCATCGAGTTGGCATGAAAACCCTATCGAAAGGCGAAGCCGGCGCACCGCCCTTCGGCAAAAGGTTGTAAAATCTCCGATCGATACGCGGGAAAAACGGCGGCGGGCCGCGATCCCGCCTGTGGCTGCGAAATCTCCCCAGGCCCAGAGGAGATGCCGTGAGCGATGAGCAGACCGGCTATATCGGCCTGAACCGCTTCGACCAGGTCGACGCGACCGGCGAAGCGGAGAAATACATCGCCTTCCTCGACCGCGTGGACGGCCTGCCCGAGGTCATCGCGCGCCGGCGGCGTTCCTTCGAGCTGCTGGCCGTGGGACCGGGCATGTTCGCCGCCGAGATCGGCTGCGGCACCGGCACGGCGGCCCGCGAGCTGGCCGCCCTGGTGCATCCCGGCGGCCATGTCTACGGCTTCGACATCAGCGGCGAGTTCATCACGCTCGCGCGGGCCCGCGCCTTCGCCGCCAGCGCGAAGGTGGAATTCCAGACCGCCGACGCCCTCGCCTTGCCGCTGGCCAACGCCTCGCTCGACATCTATCGGGCGGAGCGGGTCTTCATGCATCTCAAGCGCCCGGAAGCCGCCCTGGCCGAGGCGTTCCGGGTGCTGCGGCCGGGCGGCCGCATCCTGGTCATGGACCAGGATTGGGACACGGCCCTGTTCGAGGGCGAGCTGCAGGCGACCCGCCTGGTGACGCGCGCCTTCGCCGATTCCATGGTCAACGGCATGGTCGCCCGGCGCATGCGCAGCCTGCTGCTGCAGTCGGGCTTCAAGGAGGTCGATGTCCAGGCCGAAGCCGTCGTGGTGACGGACGGCGGCACCTATGGCTGGGTCGCGGACACGGTGGGCAAGGCCGCGCTCGCGAGCCCGCTGGACCCGGCCATCGTCGAGGCCTGGGTGGCCGACCAGCGGCGGCGCATCGCCGAAGGCCGTTTCCTCTACGCCTCCACCCACTTCATCACGACGGCGCGGCGGCCTTGATCGCGGGCGCGGCATGCTGGCCGCGCCGGCGCACCTCGACGATCTCGGCCACCACCGACAGCGCGATTTCCTCGGGCCCGATCGCGCCCAGATCGAGCCCGGCCGGCGCCCGCAGCCGGTCGATACGTCCCGGCTCCAGCCCCTCTTCCAGAAGCTGCTCGCGCAGGGAGGCGGCCTTGGCCCGGCTGCCGACGAAGGCGACATAGTCGGCGTCGGTCGAGAGCGCGGCCTTGAGCGCCGCCAGGTCGCCGCGGCCCTGGGTCGCCACCACGAGGAAGCGCGAACCCTGGCCCCTCGCCGGCACGCCGAAGCCGTCGATGCGGCCATCGAGATCGCTGAAGGCCTCGAGTTCGGCGCGCGGTGCCGCGGCCGTGACCGCGAAGCCGACGCGCCGCGCCAGATCGGCGATCGCCACCGCCACGGGCGACGCGCCCAGCACCACCACGCCCGCGCGCGGCAGCAGCGGCTCGACGAAGACATCCATGGTGCCGTGGCTGGGGCACATGTTCTTGGCGAAGGCGACGCCCTCGCGGATCTCACCGGCCTGCAGGCCCTGGGCGTCGAGGATGTCCTTGGGCTGGATCGAGACCAGCCGCGGCTTGCCGTCGGCCAGCGCCTCGCGCGCCGCCGCCAGCACCGCCGCCCGGGCGCAGCCGCCACCGATCCAGCCGCCGGCCATGCGCCCATCGGAGGTGATGATCGCCTTGGCGCCGGCCTTGGCCGCGGTCGCCGCCACGGTGCGCACCACGGTCGCGAGCGCGAAGGGCGTTCCCCGCGCCTTGTAGGCGGAAACCAGCTCCAGGATGTCCTCGGCCTGCTTCATCGCTCAGAGCCTGGCCAGATAGGGTTCGAGCGCCGCCAACGAGGCCAGATTGTGGGCCGGCGCGAAGAGGTCGATATGGGGCAGCGCCGCCTGCATGCCGCCCGCGACCGGCGCATAGTCCTTCCAGCCCATCATCGGGTTGAGCCAGACGATGCGCCGCGCCCGCTTGCGCAGGGCCGCCATCTCCGCCGCCAGGGCCGCGGGTTCGCCGGTGTCGTAGCCGTCGGAGAGGATGATGACGACGCTGCGCGAATGGAGGACGCGCGCGGCATGGAACCGGTTGAAGGCGGCCAGGCTCTCGCCGATGCGGGTGCCGCCGGACCAGCCCTGCGCCAGCAGCGACAGCCGCTCGACCGCGCGCACCGGATCGCTCTCACGCAGCGCCTCCGAGATATGGACCAGCCGGGTATGGAACAGATAGGCCTCGGTCTCATGCGCGCGGTCGACCAGCCCGCGCATGAAGCGGGTGAAGGCCGTCGAATAGAGGCTCATCGAGCCCGACACGTCGAGCAGAACCACGAGGCGCAGCGGCTTCTCCTTGCGCCGCCGGCGCACCAGATCGACCGGCGTGCCGCCATGGCCGATGCTGGCCCGGATCGTGCGCCGCATGTCGATGCGCCGGCCGCGGCGATGGCGGCGGTCGCGCCGGGTGAGGCGGTCGCGCATCACCCGCGCCAGCCGCTCGGCCAGGCGCAGCGCCTCCTCCATGGCCTCGCGCTCGGCGATGTGGCGCAGATCGATCTGCGCCAGGGCCTCGGCGTCGCTGGCGCCGCGCGCGCGGCCTTCGCCGGGCAGCCCCTCCGCCTCGCCTTCGCCCTCGCTTTCCACCGCCGCTTGGTCGGGCTTCGCACCGGCCGCCGGGAGCCCGGCCTGCAATTCGGCGCGTGCCGCATCGGGCCTGGCGCTGCTGGCGCGCACCGCCACCTTCATGCCGCGGCCCTGCCAGAAGGCATCGAAGATCTCATCGAAGCGCTGCCATTCCTCGAGCCGGCTGCAGAACAGCGCCTTGAACCCCTCCCGTAGATAGGCCGGCCGCAGCGCCAGCTCCGAGGTCATGACCTTGAGCGCGTCCTGCGTCTCGCCGAGCCCGACCGCAAATCCGTTGACGCGCAACGTGCGCACGAAGGCCGCGAGCCTCGCCCTCGCCGTCATGCCGACCGATGTGGCGACTGCCGAATCCATCTCAGGCCACCCGGCCCAGCAGCCGATCGCTGACCTCGCGGGTCATGCGGCGCTGGTCCTCGTTGGTCTTGAGCAGGCAGATCAGGGTCGCATGGACCGCCTCGGGGTCCTGATGCAGGTCCTTGATGCCGAGCCCCGCCAGCGCCGCGGCCCAGTCGAGCGATTCCGCCACGCCCGGCAGCTTGCGCAGATCCTCCTTGCGGATCGCGGCCACCATCTGGGCGATCTGCAGGGCGAGCGCCGCATCGATGGTCGGCAGCCGCGCCAGCAGGATGCGCGCCTCGCGGTCGGGCTCGGGGAAATCGACATGGTGATAGAGGCAGCGCCGCCGGAGCGCGTCCGACAGCTCGCGCGTGCCGTTCGAGGTGATCACCACGCGCGGAATGGCCTTGGCCTGGATCGTGCCCAGCTCCGGCACCGTGATCTGGAAATCGGCCAGCAGCTCCAGCAGAAAGGCCTCGAACTCCTCGTCGGCCCGGTCGATCTCGTCGATCAGCAGCACCGGCGATTCCTCCTGGCGGATCGCCTGCAGGAGCGGGCGCTCCAGAAGATAGGGCTCGGAGAAGATATGCGCTTCGACCCGCTCGGGGTCCTCGCCTTCGGCCTCGCGCGCCTTGATGGCCAGGAGCTGGCGCTGATAGTTCCATTCGTAAAGGGCGGCGTTCTGGTCCAGGCCCTCGTAGCATTGCAAGCGGATCAGCTTGGCGCGGTGCAGGGCCGCCAGCGCCTTGGCCACCTCGGTCTTGCCGACGCCGGCCGCGCCCTCGAGCAGCAGCGGGCGCTTCAGCAGATCCATGAGCCAGAGCGCGGTGGCGAGACCGGGGTCGGCGATATAGCCGACCCCGGCCAGCCGCTCCGCAATCCCGGAGCGGTCAGCGGTCATCGGGCCGGTCCAACGGTGGGGCCGTGTTTGATAGACGAGCCCGATGACCGCATCACTTGTGCAGCCCCGCCTGCTTCGCCGCCATCCAGGTGCGCCAGCCGTCATGCGGCATCTGGATATGGCCGATATCGAGATGGGCGAAGGCGTCGTTGACGGCGTTGGAGAAGGCCGGCACACCGCCGACATTCGGGCTTTCGCCCACGCCCTTGGCGCCGATCGGATGATGCGGCGAGGGGGTGACGGTGAAGTCCGTTTCCCAGACTGGCGTCTCGACCGCCGTCGGCATGAAATAATCCATGAAGCTGGCGGTCATCACGTTGCCGGTCTCGTCGTAGCGGATCTCCTGGCCCATCGCGATGCCGAAGGCCTCGGTGAGGCCGCCATGGACCTGGCCCTCGATGATCATCGGGTTGATGCGCGTGCCGCAATCGTCGAGCGCGTAGAAGCGACGGATCTTGGTGAAGCCGGTATCGGCATCGACATCGCAGACGCAGATATAGGCGCCGAAGGGATAGGTCATGTTGGGCGGATCGTAATAGTTCACCGCCTCCAGCCCATGCTCCAGGCCCGGCGGCACGTTGTTGTAGGCCGCCCAGGCGATCTCCTTCATGCTCTTGGTCCGCTCCGGCAAGCCCTTCACCCGGAAGCCGTCGATATCCCATTCGAGATCGTTCTCCGACACCTCCAGCAGATGGGCCGCGATCTTCTGCGCCTTGGCCTTGATCTTGCGCGCCGCCATGGCCGTGGCGGCACCGGAGACCGGCGTCGAGCGCGAGCCGTAGGTGCCGAGGCCATAGGGGGCCGTATCGGTGTTGCCCTCCTCGACCGTGATCGAATCCGCCGGGATGCCGAGCTCGGTCGCGATGATCTGGCCATAGGTGGTTTCGTGCCCCTGGCCCTGACTCTTGGTGCCGAGCCTGGCGATCACGGCCCCCGTCGGATGCACGCGGATCTCGCAGGAATCGAACATGCCGATGCCGAGGATGTCGCAGTTCTTGGTGGGGCCGGCACCGACGATCTCGGTGAAGAAGGAGACGCCGATCCCCATCAGCTCGCGGGTCTCGCCGCGCTTGAAGGCCTCGCGCTTCTGGCGCTGCTCCTCGCGCAGCTTCTGGTAGCCGACCGTCTCCATCGCCTTGCGCAGCGCGGCGTGGTAGTTGCCGGAATCGTATTCCCAGCCCAGCGCGGATTTGTACGGGAACTGCTCGGCCCGGATCAGGTTCTTGAGCCGCAGCTCCGCCGGATCCATCTTCAGCTTCTTCGCCAGCACGTCGATCGCGCGCTCGATGCAATAGGCCGCCTCGGTCACGCGGAAGGAGCAGCGATAGGCGACGCCGCCCGGCGCCTTGTTGGTATAGACGCCGTCGACCGCCACATGCGCCACCGGGATGTCGTAGGAGCCGGTGACGATATTGAAGAAGCCCGCCGGCCATTTGCTGGGGTCGGCACAGGCATCGAAGGCACCGTGATCCGCCAGCACGTGGACCTTGAGGCCGGTGATGCGGCCGTCCTTCGTCGCCGCCAGCTCGGTCGTCATGTGATAGTCGCGGGCGAAGGCGGTCGCGGACAGATTCTCCATCCGGTCCTCGACCCACTTGATCGGCTGGCCCAGCACGATCGAGCCGACGATGGCGCAGACATAGCCCGGATAGACGCCGACCTTGTTGCCGAAGCCGCCGCCGATATCGGGGGCGATCACATGAATCTTCTGCTCGGTGATGCCCGAGAGCAGGGCCGCCACCGTGCGCACCACGTGGGGCGCCTGGAAGGTACCCCAGACCGTGAGCTCGCCCCTCACCTTGTCCATGGAGGCGACGCAGGCGCAGGTCTCGAGCGGGCTCGGATGCACACGCTGATAGGAGATCAGCTCCTTGACCTTGACCTCGGCCGAATTCAGCGCCGTGTCAGTACCGGCCTTGTCGCCGATCTCCCAGGTGAAGATATGGTTCCAATGCTTGCGCTTGCCGTGGGCGCCCTCGGTCTTGTCCTTGATGTCCTCGCGCAGGACCGGCGCTTTCGGATCCATCGCCTTGAAGGGATCGACCAGGACCGGCAGGTCCTCATACTCGACCTCGACCAGCTCGACCGCGTCGGCCGCGATATAGCGGTCCTCGGCGATGACGAAGGCGACCTCCTGGTTCTGGAACAGAACCTTGTCGCCGGCCAGCACCGCCTGGACGTCGCCTGCCAGCGTCGGCATCCAGTCGAGCTTGACGGGTTTGAGCTCGTTGGCGGTCAGGACCGCCTTCACGCCCGGCAGCGCCGCTGCCTTGGAGACGTCGATCTTTTTGATTCTGGCATGGGCATAGGGCGAGCGCACGAAATCGCCGAACAGCATGCCCGGCAGCTTGAGGTCGTCGACATAGTTGCCCTTGCCCTGGATGAAGCGGGCGTCTTCGGTGCGCCGGCGCGAGCAGCCCATACCCTCGAGCTTGGCTTCCCGCTCCGAGCGGGTGGGGGACATCTCGTTCATTCCGCGGCCTCCTTGGTGACGGCGCCGTTGAGCTTGTCGGCGGCGTAGCGGATTGCCTTCACGATGTTCTGATAACCGGTGCAACGGCAAATATTGCCCGAGATGCCCCAGCGGATCTGCTCGTCGGTCGGGTTGGGGATCTCCTGCAGCAGGCGGTGGGCCCGCATGATCATGCCCGGCGTGCAATAGCCGCATTGCAGGCCGTGCTTCTCGCGGAAGCCTTCCTGCAGCGCGTGCAGCGTGCCGTCGGGCTTGGCCATGCCCTCGATCGTGGTGACCGCGGCGCCGTCGGCTTGGACCGCGAAGATGGTGCAAGATTTGACCGAACGTCCGTCGAGATCGACGGTGCAAGCCCCGCAATGCGAGGTCTCGCAGCCGATATGGGTCCCGGTCAGGTTCTGCTGCTCGCGCAGAAAATGCACCAGCAGCATGCGCGGCTCGACCAGCGCATCGACGCTGCGGCCGTTGATGGTCAGACTGATCTGGCTTTTTGCCATTGCCTCTCTCCCTTCGGCCGCTCTCAGGATGCGCGCGACTTGGCGCGCAGCACCGCGCGGCGGACCATGACGCCGGCCATGCGCCGGCGATACTCGACCGACCCGCGCCCGTCGGCGACCGGCGACACCTGCGCCTCGGCCGCGGCGACGGCCTTGTCGAGCGCCGCACCGCCGAGATCGCTGCCGACCAGTGCCACAGCGGCGGCATCGGCGTAGAGCGGCGTCTCCGACAAGTTGGTGAGGCCGATCGAGGCGGACCTGCAAGTTCCGCCCTGCAGCGTCAACACGATCGCGGCGGCCGCGGTCGCATAGTCGCCGACCTTGCGCTTCAGTTTCTCATAGGCATAGCCGTGGCCCGCCGGTGGGACCGGGATGCGGACCGAGGTCACGATCTCGCCCGGCTCCAGCGCGGTGAAATAAGCGCCCTGGTAGAAATCGCGCGCCTTCACCTGGCGCTCCCTGCCCTTGCCGAGGATCTGGTAGCTGGCATCGAGGCATTGCATCAGGGCGGGCATGTCGTTGCCGGGGTCGCCATTGGCGACATTGCCGCCGATCGTGCCCTGGTAGCGCACCTGCGGGTCGGCGATCAGCAGCGCCGCCTCGCGCAGGATCGGCAGCGCCTTCGCCAGCCGGTCCGAGGCGATCAACTCGTGCTGGGTGGTCATGGCGCCGAGGAGGATGGCGCCACCCTCTTCCCGGATGAACTTGAGATCGCCGATCCGACCCAGATCGACCAGATGCGCCGGCTTGGCGAGCCGGAGCTTCATCATCGGGATCAGGCTGTGGCCGCCGGCAATGGGCCGGGCGTCTTCGCCCAGCTGGGCCAGCAGATTGACCGCCTCCTGGGCGGATTTCGGCCGGTGGTAGGCAAAGCTGCCTGGTATCACGGGCGTCCTCCCTGGTTTCGCCGCGCCGGCCTTGGGGCCGATCACAGGCGAGCGTCACCGGACAGGTGACCTGGTTGAGCATCGTTGGACGGCGTCCCCTGGTTCCTGAGGAAGAATCGGGGATTAGCTGTCGAACCAAAGGTCGGACGGGCAGAGACCGGTGCCAATCGGGCGTGCACTAAAGCGCCGGGAACAGCACCAATTGCAGCCGGCTTGCACGAATTGCGTCAGTACAGGAGAACTATATGCCGGCTATTGGGCGGCGTTCTGAGGCTCGGGAACCCGGCCCTGGACCTGGGCCCTGAGGCTGGCGAGCTTGGACCGGCTCACCGGCACCGTGCGCCGGGCGCCCCCGGCCAGCTCCACATGGCCGGTATCGCCGACCCGCCGGATCGCCACGATCCGGTCGAGAGCGACGATATGGCTACGATGCACCCGGGCGAACCGGGCGGGATCCAGGCGGGTTTCGATCTCGCTGATCGACAGGCTGCAGAACAGGTCGTCCGTCCCATTGAACAGGTAGGTGTAATGGGCGTTCGCATGAACCGCGAAGACCTCGTCTGGCGCGATGAGCTGGGTGACACCTGCACGTTCCACCGGGATGCGGGTCGCGACCCGCCTGGGCGGACCTCCTACCCCGCCGAGGGGTGCCGGCCCCATCGGGCCTGCCGCTGCCGAAGACGTCGGCGGGCTGAGGGCGTCCTCCCCGATCGGCAGCCCCGGCGCCGTTTCGCCCATGACCCGGCCGCGATCCGGCACCAGGGTCAGCAGGAAGATCCCGGAGACCAGGAAGGCCACGACCGCCACGACGATGGCCAGCAGATCCACCGACAGGGCCGGCGGCAGCAAGGCGGCCCCCATGGTCATCGGCTCGACCTCGAGCCCGGCCATGGCGGTGTAGTGCATGCCCGCGATGGCGAGGCCGAGCGCCGTCGCCGAGACGATCAGGGGCGGATGGCGCCGCGCGCCGAAGCCCAGCCAGAGCGCCAGGGACGAGGCCGCGATGGCGATGACCACGCTCGCGGCGATCAGCCTCCAGTCATGATGGAGATGCAGGCTGCGATGCAACGCGGTCATGCCGATATAGTGCATGGAAGCGATACCGAGCCCCATGAACACCGCCGCCGCGGCGATGCGCAGCGGTGTCGGTCGTCCGAAGCTCGCCGCCACCAGCGCCAGCCCGACCACGATCACGCAGACCAGGAAGGAAAGCAGCGTCGGGAAAACCAGGAAGTCGACGGTGCCCGGCAGCTGTGCCGCGAGCATGCCGACGAAATGCATCGACCAGATGCCGACGCCGAGCGAGAGCGAGGCACCCGCCAGCCGCAGCCGACGGCGCACCCCTTCGGCCGCACTCAGCCTTACGGCCAAGCTCAAGCCGACATAGCTGCCCTGGATGGCGACAGCGAGCGACAACGCCACCAACCACGGCTCATGCGTGACTGGCATCGGCGGTTCCTCTCTCCACCCCGACCCGTTCGCGAGGCCGTCGAAAACTTAGCGCAACCGCCGCGGCGATGCTACGTCCGGCACCCGATCGCGCCACCCCATCTCGCCCAGCCCGGTTTTCCGCCCTCGACCGCGGTCCCAGGGATCGGCATGCTCCCGGCCCCAACCGCAATAGGGCCGATTCCCTGACGGGCCCGGGAGTGCCGAACTTGTACCGTCTCTATTGGACGCCCGGCTCCGCCGCCATGGCGCCCCAAGCCCTGTTGATCGAGCTGGGCGTTCCCTACGAGCTGCAGCTCGTCGATCCCGCGAAGGGAGACACGCGCAGCCCGGACTATCTGAAGCTCAATCCCCATGCGCGCGTGCCGACCCTGGTCGAAGGCGAGATGGTGATGTACGAGGCCGCCGCCATCATGCTCTATCTCTGCGAGCGCCATCCGGGCGCCGAGCTCGCGCCCGCGCCCGGCACCTTCCAGCGGCCCTTGTTCCTGCAATGGATGGTCTATCTCACCAACACGCTGCAGGAGGAGCTCAGCCGCTGGTGGCATCCCGAGCGATCGGTGGGACCGGACGAGCGCCATCACAAGCTGGCGCTGGAGATGGCGGAACGCAATCTCGACCCGATGTGGCGCTTCCTCGACGACCGCCTTGCGCGGCACGGGCCCTATCTGCTGGGCGACCGCTTCAGCGCGGCCGACATCTATCTGGCGATGCTCGCGCGCTGGTCGCGCAACTGCGCGAAGCCCGCGGCGGGCTTTCCGGCGCTCGGCCGCTTCATCGCGAGCGTGAAATCGCGCCCTGCCTATGCCCGGATGCTCGAGCAGCAGGGCATCGCGCAATAGATCGCGCCGGACCCCCGCACGCTTTCAACGCTTGGATTTCGATTTCGGGGGCGCTTCCGTGGCGGGCGCCTTCTCCGCCGCCGCAGCCTTGGCGGATCTGCCGCTCTCGGGCTTGGCCGCGATCACCTCGATCTCCACCAGCAGCGCCGGATGCGCCAGGGCGGTGACCACCAGCAGGGTCGAGGTGGGCGTGTGGCCGTCCAGCATCTCGTCCCGGATCTCGCGCGAGGCCGCCACGTCGGAGGCCCGCGTGAGGAAGTGATTCACCTTCACGATGTCGCCCACATCCATGTCGACGGCATCGAGGCAGCCGATGATGTTGTGCCAAGTCTGGCGCGCCTGCTCCTCGAACCCTTCGAGCAGCTTGCCTTCGGCCGTGGCGCCGACCTGCCCGGAGATATGCACCCAGCGGCAGTTCCCGGGCACCTCGGCCACCTGGCTGTATTTGCTGAACGGCTTCACCACGCCGCTCGGATTGAGAAACCTGGTCATCCTCGCCCCTCCCTGGGCCCTTCCGGCGACATCCCGCGCCGGTTGCCCGATCCGGTTTCAGACGCTATCTGTTCGGACCATGAGAAACAATCTGGTCAGAGACAATCCTGTCCATGTGGTGGGCGCCGGCCTGGCCGGCAGCGAGGCGGCCTGGCAGCTCGCTCGGGCCGGAGTGCCGGTGATGCTGCACGAGATGCGGCCCCTGCGGGCGACCGACGCTCACAAGACCGACCGGTTCGCCGAGCTGGTCTGCTCCAACTCGCTACGCTCGGACGATGCCGAAACCAACGCGGTCGGGCTGCTGCATGAGGAGATGCGCCGTGCCGGCTCCCTGATCCTGGCAGCGGCCGACGCTCACAAGCTGCCGGCCGGCGGTGCGCTCGCGGTCGATCGCGACCTGTTCGCCGCCAGGGTGACGGCGCGTCTCGAGGCCGAGCCGCTGGTGACCATCGAGCGGGGGGAGATCGCCGGCCTGCCGCCCGAAGATTGGCGGAATGTCATCATCGCCACGGGCCCCCTCACCTCGCCCGCGCTGGCCGAGGCGATCCGCCGGCTCTCCGGCGAGGAATCCCTCGCCTTCTTCGACGCGATCGCCCCCATCGTCCATCGCGACAGCATCGACATGGGGAAGGCCTGGTTCCAGTCGCGCTACGACAAGCCGGGCCCTGGCGGCAGCGGCGCCGACTACATCAATTGCGCGCTGGAGAAGCCCGAATATCTCGCCTTCATCGCGGCCCTGCTCGCCGGCGAGAAAGGCGATTTCAAGGAGTGGGAGAAGAACACGCCCTATTTCGAGGGCTGCCTCCCGATCGAGGTCATGGCGGAGCGCGGGCCCAACACGCTGCGCTTCGGCCCGATGAAGCCCGTGGGCCTGACCAACCCCCGCGCCGACCGACCGCCCTATGCCGTGGTGCAGCTGCGCCAGGACAATGCGCTGGGCACGCTCTTCAACATCGTGGGCTTCCAGACCAAGCTCAAATATGCCGAGCAGGTCCGCATCTTCCGCATGATCCCGGGCCTGGAGCAGGCGGAGTTCGCGCGCCTCGGCGGCCTGCACCGCAACACCTTCATCAACAGCCCGAAGCTGCTCGATCCCGAGCTGCGGCTGAAGGCGATGCCCGCCTTGCGCTTCGCCGGACAGGTGACCGGCGTGGAAGGCTATGTCGAGAGCGCCGCCATCGGCCTCGTCGCCGGCCGCTTCGCCGCGGCGCAGGCGCTGGGCATCGCCACCGAGCCGCCGCCGCCGACCACGGCCCTGGGCGCCCTCCTCGGCCATATCACCGGCGGCGCCGATGCCGCGAGCTTCCAGCCGATGAACGTGAATTTCGGCCTGTTCCCGCCGGCCCCCATCACCTCGGTCGGCAAGCGCGCCAAGGCCGAACGCAAGCCCGCGATGGTGGCCCGTGCCCGCGCGGATCTCGCGGCCTGGCTGGCGCGCGATCAATTGCACCCACTGCCAGCCAGCGCCTGAACCGCCTAGTTCGTCGGCCAGGGATAGTCCTTCACCGTCGCTGCCTCGATCATCGCCCGCAGGGCGCGATCGAAATCCAGCACATGCTCGATGGGGAGATCTTTGAGCCAGAACTGATAGTAGAGCATGACCTCGTCATCGAGCTGATAGTCGATGATGGAATCACCGCCATAGAGCAGATCGCCGATATGGGTGCGAATGAAGAAAGGTTCGCCCGCCGGCGTCGCATAGAGAGTCGGCGGGATTTTGTAGATCGTCTTCATGTCGTGGGGCGGTGGCTGCCCCGTCCGCACGGCACAGCGTTCATATCCTTCCGGCGTCACATCGGCGATGACCGAGCTCGTCTCGGTCGCGCAAAACGCCCCGAACCAGTCCTGCTGCAACGTCTCTCGAGAAATCGGGGATGACATGAACGCCATGCCGAAAATGGGGATGGGAGCATTCGGCAACCCGGCGGCCGGAAGGACGGCTTGAATATCGAGATTCAAGCGAAGCGACCGGGCGCGTACGGGATTCGCGTAGCATCCGGGTGGCGCCAGGGAGTTCGGCGGATCGGGAACGAGAGTCTTGTCGTCGATGGGAGGAAGCGTTCTGATCTGCCTGACGGCCGCATAAGGCAGCCGAAACACGTCCCGAGCGATGGCGATATAAATCTGGCCCGCATCGGTACTGCCGCATTGCGGCGCGTCCGGCACCATGGGATCGCCGCTCGCGGATCCCATGAGAACCGTTATGGCGAGCCCGGTCAGGAGACCGAGAACCCGCCGGCCGCCTGTCCTACGGAGCCGGCCAAGCATAGTCCTTGACCCGCGCCGCCTCGATTTTCGCCTGCAGGGCACGATCGAAATCCAGGAGCTGCTCGAGCGCGAGCTCGCTGAAGTTGAACAAGTAGGTCAGCCCCAGAGTCGGCGCCATCTTGTAGCCGGTATAACAGTCGAACAGGCCAGAATAGAGGCAGGTAATGACGAGGGGGCCGCCCATCGGTGCCGTATAACGGCCCGGCAGGGTCTTGTAGCTGGAAAGCCAGGTTGCCGGGTCCTTCGCGGACTGCGTGCTGCATTCGCTGAATCCGGGCGGATCGATCGTCCGGATGCGATGGCCTCGCCCATCCTGCGGAGGCTCGCAGGCCCTCTCGAAGCTCTTTTCGCGCTGCTGCTGCAGGTCGTCGTTCTCCAGGCGCAGGATCAAGAAGGCATGCACGCCCCGGCCGGAGGAATCGGTGGCTCCCGGCACGAGTTCCGACAATTCCAGAACGGGCGACCCTCGAAGAACGCGGAGGGGGTTGTCATGGCACCCGGCCGGCTCGGAAGCATCGGGCGGCGCCGGGAAGAGCGGGTCCGTATCGGCCCCCGACAGATCCATGATGATGAATCGATCGGGCTTCCACCGGAGGATATCGCGCCCCAGCGCGATGTAGACATAACCGTCATTGCCGCGGCATTGGGAAATGTCGGGCATGCGCTCCGCCGCGATGGCACCGACCCCGGCCATCGCGACACAGGCGACGAGAAGCGCGGCGATCAGCGCGCGAAGGACGGCGGCTGGCATCGGGACCGGTCACGAGCGGTTGGCGCTGCTTGCATGTTCCCTGAAATCTTACGCGAAACGAAGCCCTAGAACCGCCCCCGCATCCGGCGCCAGGTCAACCGCCAGACGCGCCCCGGGGGCGCCGTCTGCACGGATGGGGCATAAGGATCGTAGCCCGCCCGCTCCAGCCGCTTGAGATAGAGATCCGCAAGCGTGCCGGGCAGCAGGGCCGGCAGCATGCTGCGCGGCAATCCCCTTCCCGCCTGTCGGGCCGCCTCCAGCTGGCGGGCCGCCTCCTCCGCGATCTCCCGCACCACCGAGGTCAGGCCGGGCGGCTGGCGCAGTTCCAGCAGATCCTCGGCGCGCACCTCGTGGCGCGCCAGCAGGTCTGCCGGCAGATGGAGCTGGCGCTGGCGCGCATGGTGCGGCACGGCGCGCAGGAGACCGGTCAGGGCCCAGGCGACTCCAAGCTTGCGGCCCGCTTCGATCGCCGCCGGCGCGCGGCCCGCGGCACCTCCCAGCGTTTCGAGGGCGAGCCATGTCAGGGCCGCCGAGCTTCCTTCCGCATAGGCAAGCAGCGCCTGCATATCGGCAGGCGGCGCGCCTTCGAGATCCTGCTCCCGCGTCTCGATCAGCCGCTCGAACCAGGCCGGACTCAGCGACCGCTCCCGGATGGCCTCGGCCAGGGGCTCGAGGATCTCGTGCCGGTAGGGCTTCCCGGCCGCCGCTTCCGCCACGGCGTCGCGCCACCATTGCAGCCGGATGCGGCCCATCATCGGCTCGCGGACCGCCTCGCGGGTGCGCGCGATCTCGAGGTTGAAGGCGTAGAGGGCGAACAGTGACTCGCGAGCCGATGCCGGCGCGAACAGCGCCGTCAGGTAACGGTCTGGATCGTGGCGGCGCAGCAAGGCGCCGCAATAGCTCAACCCGGCCTTGTCAGACGGCGGCAAAGACCCGACTCCGCATGTGAGAATTAATCAACAAAGCCGTTGAAGTCATTGGTTTTTGCGCTAGCCTACCGGCAATACAAACTTGAGTCTCAAGGGGGAGCCATGCAGAGCATTCTATCGTCATTGAGAAATACCGTGATCGCCGGCTTCGTGCTGACGGTCATCGTCATCGTCATCGCTGCCATCGTGGGCGGAGCGGCCTTCACATTGCCGTCCTTCGACCATGGCTGGTTCGCCTTCCTGTTCCGTTGGCTCCATGTGATCAGCGGCATCATGTGGATCGGCCATCTCTGGTATTTCAACTTCACCCAGATCCCGACCATGCCGAAGATCCCGGACGAGCAAAAGCCGGCCATCGGCAAGTTCATCGCCCCGGTCGCGCTGTTCTGGTTCCGCTGGGGCGCCATGGCGACCATCGTCACCGGCCTGATCCTGGCGGCGATGAACGGCTATATCGGCGACGCGATCGCGCTCGGCATCACCGATGGCGGCGTCAGCACGCCGATCGGCATCGGCATGTGGCTGGGCGCCATCATGTGGTTCAACGTCTGGTTCATCATCTGGCCGAACCAGAAGAAGGCGCTGGGCATCGTCGAGGCGGACGCGGACACGAAGAAGAAGGCCGCCCGCACCGCGATGCTGTTCTCGCGCACCAACACGCTGCTGTCGATCCCGATGCTCTACTGCATGATCGCGCAGTCCCACGGCGGCTTCGTGTAAGCCCGACCCGCTTACACGCCATCCGCGGCTAAGATCGGCGGGGCCCTTCAGGGCCCCGCTTTTCTTTTGCGCTATTCGACCGCGACCAGCGCCGCGGCAACCCGGCGGCCCTCGGCCATCAGCACGTTGTAGGTGCGGCAGGCAGCGCCCGTATCCATCGGCTCGATGACCACGCCCGCCTCCCTGAGCGCCGCGCGCAGGCTCGAGGGCACCAGCGTCATCTTAAGCCCGCAGCCCAGCAGCAGCAGCTCGATGGCGCCGGCCCGGCCCGCCTCGCTCACGGTCAGCAGGTTCTCGGGATTGGCGCCGGCCGCCTCGGCCACCGGCCAGGCGAGCGTGCGGTCGGGAAAGACCAGCACCGACCCTTCATGGAGCGTGCCGGAAACGCGAAACCGTCGGTGACCGTAGCTCTCGACGATCTGGCGGCCGGCGGGAATGAGCGGGGTCATGTCCATCGGACGGCCCTCCCCCGCGCGCGGACGCGCGGGTTATTTCGGCTTGGCTGTGGCCGGCGTCGTCGTCGCGCCGGCCTTGGGCGCCGCTGTCTTTGGCGCGCTCGTTTGCGGCTGGCCGGCCGGGGACGCGCCGGCCGGAGGCACGTTCGTCTGGCCCGCCGGGCCGGTCGACTGGGCCGCGGCCTTGGCGCGCAGGCCCCGGAGGTTGGAATAGATCAGCATCGGCGAGGCCACGAAGATGGTCGAATAGGTGCCGATCACGATGCCCCAGACCAGCGCGATCGCGAAGCCGCGCAGAGCCTCCCCACCGAACAGCGCGATGGCCAGCACCGAGAGCAGCGTCAGGCCGCTGGTGACGGTGGTGCGCGCCAGCGTCTTGTTGATCGACTGGTTGATGATGTCGCTGACCGGCAGCTTCTTGTAGCGCCGGAGCTCGTCGCGGATGCGGTCATAGATCACGACCGTGTCGTTGACCGAATAGCCCGCGATCGTGAGCACCGCGGCCACGCTGGCCAGGTCGAACTGCAGGCCCAGGAGCGAGAACAGGCCGACGGTAGTGATGACGTCGTGGAACGTCGCCAGGATGGCATTCAGGCCGAAATGCCACTCGTAGCGGAACCAGATATAGGCGGCGATGCCGACGAGGGCGAGGAGCGTGGCGTAGATCGCCTTCCAGATCAGCTCCGCGCCGACCTTGGGGCCGACCACCTCCGTGCGGCGGTATTCGACGCTGGTGCCGAGCGCGTCCTTGACCTTCTGGACCGCGGCGCCCTGCGCTGCGTCCCCGCCTTCCTGCTGGCGCAGCCGGATCAGCACGTCCTGCGGCGAGCCGAACTGCTGCAGATAGACCTCGCCCAGCCCCAGATTCGACAGGGTCTCGCGCATGCCGCCCAGGTCGGCCGCCTCGCTGGTGCGGACCTCCATCAGGATGCCGCCGCGGAAATCGATGCCGAAATTGAGGCCCTTGACGGCGACCAGCGCGATCGAGGCGACCACCATGAAGATGGAGAAGAACATCAACGGCTTGTGGATGCGCATGAAGTCGATGCGCGTATCGTGCCGGATCAGGTGAATGCCACCGAACATCGCGAACAATCCTTCCGACTAGACCGGCAGCGCCGCCGGCCGCGCCTGCCGGTACCACAACACGACGATCAGCCGCGTCACCATGACCGCGGTGAACATGGAGGTGAGAACGCCGATCGAGAGCGTGACGGCGAAGCCTTTCACCGGTCCCGATCCGAGCATGAAGAGAATGAGGGACGAGATCAGATGCGTCACGTTGGCATCGACGATGGTCCGCCGGGCCTCGTTGAAGCCGTGATCGAGCGAGGCGATCGGGCTGCGGCCGTTGCGGACCTCCTCGCGGATGCGCTCGAAGATCAGCACGTTGGCGTCGATCGCCATGCCGAGCGTGAGCGCGATGCCGGCGATGCCGGGCAAGGTCAAGGTCGCACCCAGGAGCGAGAGCGCCCCCAGCAGCAGGATCGCGTTCAGGACCAGCGCCAGGTTGGCGAAGAAGCCGAACAGGCCGTAGAGCAGCATCATCGCCAGCACGATCAGCACCAGGCCGATGAGGCAGGCGAACTTGCCGGCGGCGATGGAGTCGGCACCGAGATCGGCGCCCACCGTGCGCTCCTCGATCACCGTGAGGGGCGCCGGCAGGGCGCCGGCGCGCAGCAGCAGCGCCAGGTCGTTGGCGGTCTGGGTGGTGAAGCTGCCGCTGATGACGCCGCTGCCCGAGGTGATGGCGTCGCGGATCACGGGCGCGCTGATCACCTTGCCATCGAGGACGATGGCGAAGAGCTTGCCGACATTCTCGCGCGTGGCGTCGCCGAAGCGCTTGGCGCCCAGGGAGTCGAAGCGGAAGCTGACCACGGGCTGCGCGTCCTGGAAGGTCGCCTGGGCGTCGATCAGGTTCTCGCCGCTGACCATGACGCGCTTCTGCACGACGTAATAGGCCATGGGCTGGCCGTCGCCGCCGTTCTGGGCGCTGGGCAGCACCTCGGAGGTCGGCGGCAGGTTGCCCGCCCGCGCCTGGTCCGCCGAGACGGTGGTATCGACGAACCGGAAGGTCATCTTGGCGGTCTTGCCGATCAGCGCCTTGATATGCTCGGGGTCCTTGACGCCCGGAAGCTGGACCAGGATGCGGTCGGCACCCTGGCGCTGGATGGTCGGCTCCTTCGTGCCGGTCTCGTCGATGCGCCGGCGCACGATCTCGATCGACTGGGAGACCGCGTTGCGCTGGCGATCCAGGATCGCCTGGTCGTTCAAGGTCAGCGTGATGCTGCCGTCGTTGGCGACCGACTGGTCGAGGCCCGGCGCCGCGTCCTTCAACAGCGTGCGCGCCTGGTCGATCTGGGTGGTGTCGCGCAGCTTCGCCGTGACGGAGTTGCCCTTCACGCCCAGATCCGAGTAGCCGATGTTCGCCTTGCGGAAGGCGGTGCGCACGGAATCGACGACGCCGTTGAGCTGCTCCTCGATGACCGCCTTGACGTCGACCTCGAGCAGGAGATGGGAGCCGCCCTGGAGATCGAGACCGAGCGTGATCTGGTCCTTCGGCAGCCAGCCCGGCGCCGCGTCGAGCTGCGCGCGCGAGAAGAGATTGGGCGCCGCCGCGATGACGCCGATCAGCAGCGTCAGGACGATGAGCGAGATCTTCCAGGGTTGGAAATTCAGCATGCAGCCGCTCCCGCGGGAGAATCAGAAGAGCGTCGGCCGGCGGGAACCGGATCCCGCCCGCGCCGGCGCCGGTCGATCATTCGCCCTTCGCCGCCTCTTCCTTGGCGTTTCCGTTGGAGGCGGGCTCGGTCTTGGCCACGATGTCGGTGATCGAGGAACGGACCACGCGCACCCGGACGTTCTCGGCGATCTCGATCTGCACTTCGCTGTCGCTGACGACCTTGGTCACGGTGCCGACGATGCCGCCGGAGGTCACCACGCGGTCGCCGCGCTTCAGCGCCTGCACCATCTCGCGATGGGCCTTCATCTTCTTCTGCTGCGGACGGATCAGCAGGAAATAGAACACCACGAAGATGAGGACCAGCGGCGCGAACTGGGCAAGGCCGCCGAGGCCGCCCAACCCCGCGGGCGCCGCGTCGGCTGCCTGGGCAAAAGCTTCAGAAATGAACATCGGCAAGGTCTCCTGGGATGGGTTGGGCGTGGCGCCAGCCGGCGGACTATAACGGCTCAAGCGCGAATTGCAATCAAGGTCAGTTGGTAAATTTCCCGGGATTTGCAAGGCCTTGGCGGATGGCGCCAGCCCATGACAGCAGGGAATCGCCCTGCTACTGTCCAAGCCCCGCGGAAATCGCGCGGGATTTCGCCACCGGCTCCGTCCGGGGGTGAACCGCCTTTCTCATCCCTAAGCCCGATCGATCGAACGCATCATGAGTGACGCCGACCTCTTCCCCCTCCTGACCCGCATCGCCGAAGCGCTGGAACGGCTGGCACCGCCCGCCCCCGCCTCGGCCTCGCTCGATGCCGCCGATGCCTATCTCTGGCACGCGCAGGGCACGCGCCTCGAGGCGGTTGCCAAGGTCAACCGCGTCGAGATCGGCCTGCTGCAGGGGGTGGAGCATGTGCGCGACATCCTGCTCGACAACACCCGCCGCTTCGCCAAGGGCCTGCCCGCCAACAACGCGCTGCTCTGGGGAGCGCGCGGCACCGGCAAGAGCTCGCTGGTCAAGGCGGTCCATGCCGCGGTCAACCAGGAGACGAAGGGCCGCCTCGCGCTGGTCGAGATCCATCGCGAGGACCTGAACTCGCTGCCCGTGCTGCTGGGCCGGTTGCGCGATCATCCGCGCCAGTTCCTGCTCTTCTGCGACGACCTTTCCTTCGACCAGGCCGACACCAGCTACAAGTCGCTCAAGGCCGTGCTCGAGGGCGGCATCGAGGGGCGGCCGGAGAACGTGATCTTCTATGCGACCTCGAACCGCCGCCATCTCATGCCGCGCGAGATGATCGAGAACGAGCGCTCGACCGCCATCAATCCGGCCGAGGCCGTGGAGGAGAAGGTCTCGCTGTCCGACCGTTTCGGCCTCTGGCTCGGATTCCACAACTACAACCAGGACACTTATTTCGCGATCGTCGACGGCTATGCCCGCCATTACGGGCTCAAGATCGACAGCGAGGAGCTGCACCGCCAGGCCAACGAATGGTCCGTCACCCGCGGCGCGCGCTCGGGTCGCGTGGCCTGGCAGTTCATCCAGGATCTGGCGGGTCGGCTGGGGCAGACGCTGGACTGACGAGCGCGCGGGAACGCGCTGCGACCGCGGCGCGAGCGATGCCCTGAGCCGTTCGACCGTCCTGCGGCGAACGATCGATTTCGGCTGTCACCCCTTCAGCGAAGGACAGGTTTCATGCGGCAGAACACGCGCAACGCCCCGGCGGGCTTCGCCACCCGGGCGATCCATCTGGGCTACGAGCCCGCAAGCGAGCATGGAGCCCTCACGCCGCCGATCTTCATGACCTCGACCTACGCCTTCGAGAGCGCGGAGGCCGGCGCCGAGCTCTTTCGCGGCGAGCGCGCCGGCTATATCTACGGCCGGAACCGGAACCCGACCCAGGCGCTCCTGGAGGAACGGATCGCCAGCCTGGAAGGCGGCGAAGCCGCGCTTGCCGTGGCATCGGGCATGGGCGCCATCGCCAGCCTTCTCTGGACGCTGCTGTCGGCCGGCGACGAGGTCGTCATCGACCACACGATCTATGGCAGCTCCTTCGCCCTGCTCACCAAGGGTCTGACGCGGTTCGGCATCGCCGTTCATCCGGTGGACATGACGCGGCTGGAGACGCTGGAGGCGGCCCTGACGCCGAAGACCAAGCTGGTGTTCTTCGAGACGCCCGCCAACCCGAACCTGCGTGTCATCGATATCGCCGCGGTCGCCGAGCGGGCGCATGCGGCGGGCGCCCTGGCGGTGGTGGACAGCACCTTCTGCTCGCCGGCCATCCAGCGCCCGCTGCAGTTCGGTGCCGATCTCGTGGTGCATTCCGCCACCAAATATCTCGGCGGGCATGGCGATCTGCTGGGCGGCCTCGTCGTCGGCCCGGCCGAGACGATCAAGCAGATTCGCACCGTCGGCCTGCGCTGGCTGACCGGGGCCACGCTGTCGCCGATCAACGCCTTCCTGATCCTGCGCGGTCTCAAGACGCTTGAGCTGAGGATGGAACGCCACTGCGCCTCGGCCTCGGCGCTGGCGGAGCTGCTGGCCAGTCATCCCGCCGTGGCGCGGGTCTCCTATCCGGGCCTGGCGTCGTTCCCGCAATATGCGCTGGCCAAGCGCCAGATGTCGTTGCCCGGCGGGCTGATCGCGTTCGAGCTCGAGGGCGGCGTGGCAGCGGGCACGGCGCTGATGAACCGCCTCGAGCTCATCACCCGCGCGGTCAGCCTCGGCGATGCGGAGACGCTGATCCAGCATCCCGCCAGCATGACCCATTCGACCTACAGCGCGGAGGAACGGCAGAAGCACGGGATCAGCGACGGGCTGGTGCGGCTGTCGGTCGGGCTGGAGACGCTGGACGACCTGGTGAACGATCTGGCCCAGGCCCTCGACTCCTTGAGAGCTTAAGCTAAGGAGACCGTGCGGGGCGGCTGCCCATCTCCTGACGTCATCGCCGCGAAAGCAGGGATGACGAGTGAGGGGTCGGCGTCCGCCTGTGCTTCGCCCCGAACGAAGCTCACGCCCCGTAGGCGCCCAGCATCACTTTCGGGTCGACCGCCTCGGTGCCCTTGCGCAGCTCGAAATGGAGCTGCGGGGTCGAGACGTTGCCGGTGCTGCCGACGCGCGCGATCACGTCGCCGCGCTTCACCTGCTGGCCCTTCTTGACCAGGAGCGTGTCGTTGTGGGCGTAGGCCGTGACCCAGCCATCGGCATGACGGATCAGGATCAGGTTGCCGAAACCCCGGAGCTGGTTGCCGGCATAGACCACGACGCCGTTCTCGGCGGCATGGACCGGCGTGCCGCGCGGGGCGGCGATGTTGATGCCGTCGTTATGCAGCCCGCCCGAGGTGGCGCCGAAGCCGGAGATGATCTTGCCGTTCACCGGCCACTGGAAGAAACCGCCCGCGCGCGTCGCGGGCTGCGGGATGTTGGCGACCGCATCGGGCTGCGCGGTGGCACTGCTGGCCGAGGGCGTCTGCAGCGGCTTCACCGTGGGCGTGGCCGACGGCATCGGTGCCGGTTGCGGCGCTGTCGACGGAATGGGCGCCGTGCTGGCCGTCGATGAAGCCGAAGGGCTCGCGCTCGAAAGCGGCTGGGAACCCACCGCGCCGGGGCTGGGCGCATCGAGCGGCACCGCTGTCACGGAGGATGACGGCGACGCGATCACGGTCGGCATGGAAGGCGCCTGCTGCACGGCGGCCGGCAGCAGGATCCGCTGGCCGGCCGTGAGCGTGTAGGGCGGCTTGAGCTGGTTGAAGCGGATCAGCTGGCTCTGATCGACGTTGAACTGGTCGGCGATCGAATAGATGCTGTCGCCGGCCTTGGCGATATAGACCTGCTGCTGCGGGATGCGCAGCTTCTGTCCCGTGGCCAGCCGGTAGGGCGGCTTCAGGCCGTTCTCGTCGATCAGCGAGCGGATCGGCACCTTGAAGCGGTTGGCGACGCCATAGACCGTGTCGCCGTTGACCGCGGTGTAGTTGCCGGCAGCATCCATGGTGCCGGGCGCCGGGCCGGCCAGGACCACGCCGCCGTCGCTGGTGGCGGGACGCCCCGACATGTTGCAGGCGGCCAGCGCCAGGGCCGCCGCGACCGCGACGCCCGACGCCAGTTTCCTCGACATGCCGCGGTCGGAGCTGGGTGACATGGATCCTTGCGAGCGCCCGCTGATTCCGGCCGATCCGATCGGATCTTATGGAAAACGGGCCGGGATCATGGGGCCCGATTGTGGCCGAGTCGCGGCAAAAGCCGCGGGGGCATTCTCATGCCAGAGTCCGCCGCCGGGGTCCAGCGCTTGTCCCCGCCTCGTCCGTCGCCGCACCGCGCCCGTTCGACGCTTCGACCGCGCCGGGCAGCAGGGGAACGAAGCGAACCTCGCCCAGCGCCTCCTCGGTCCATTCGTCGCCGTGGCGGCGATAGCGCATCAGGAGCTGATCGCCGCGCTCCGACCCGATCGGCGCCACCAGAATGCCACCGTCCTTGAGCTGGCGCAGCAGCGCCTCCGGCAGCAGCGCCGCGGCCGCCGTCACCATGATGCGATCGAAATCGGTCTGCTCCGGCCAGCCGAGATTGCCGTCGCCGAAACGGCAATGGATGTTGGTGAGGCGCAGATCGCGAAAGCGCTGCTCGGCCTCCGCGATCAGGACCTTGTGGCGCTCGATGCTGTAGACGCGCCGCGCCAGGCGCGACAGCACCGCCGCCTGGTAGCCGGATCCGGTGCCGATCTCGAGCACCTTGTGGCTGGACTTGACCTCCAGCGCCTGGGTCATCAGCGCCACCACCTGCGGCTGGCTGATGGTCTGGCCCTCGCCGATCGGCAGCGTGCGTTCCTCATAGGCCTGGTCGAGGAACGGCTTCGGCACGAAGGCCTCGCGCGGAATCCGCTCGAGCGCTCCCAGCACGCGCGTGTCGGTGATGCCCGCGCGGCGCAGGCTCATGATGAGCCTGATCTTGCGCGTCGCAAGACCGCTTCCCTCCTTCATGCACCGCCCCGCATCCCGCTCCCCCGGCCGCCTCCCGCGGAGGCCGCCCGCTTTTCTCCGACCGCGCCGCCCGCTTCCCCCGCGCGGCCCGATCGCGCCATCAGTCCAGCAGCCCCTTGAGCCGCTCCAGCGTCGTCATGTGCGTCAGATCCAGGTGCAACGGCGTCACCGCGATCGCGCCATGGCGCGTCACATCGAGATCCGTGCCTTTGCCGACGGAATCGTCGTTGGTGAAATCGCCGATCCAGAGATAGGGCCGGCCCGCCGGATCGGTGATCGGCACCACCTCGATCGCCGAGATGCGGCGCCCCTGCCGCGCGGCGCGGATGCCTTTCACCTCGCCCGCGGGCACGGTCGGGAAATTGACGTTCATCAGCACGCCCTTGGGCCAGTCGAACTTCACCAGCCGGCGGATGACGTCGGGCGCATGCTTCTCGGCGGTGCCCCAGGGCACGGTCTGCCCGATGCGGAGCTGGCTCAGCGCGATCGACGGGATATCGAGCAGCGTCGCCTCCATCGCCGCCGCGATGGTGCCCGAATAGGTGACATCCTCGCCGAGATTGGCGCCGCGATTGACGCCCGACAGCACGAGGTCGGGGCGTTTGCCGTCGATGAGCCGGTTGACCGCGAGCAGCACGCAGTCGGTGGGCGTGCCGTCGACGGCAAAGCGGCGATCCGCGATCTTGCGCACCTGGAGCGGCCGGCGCAGCGTCAGCGAATGGCCGGCGCCGCTCTGCTCGATCTCGGGCGCCACCACCCAGACATCGTCCGAGAGCGACTGCGCCACGTTCAGCAGTACCGCGAGGCCGGGCGCATTGATGCCGTCGTCGTTGGTGACGAGGATGCGCGCCTTGGAGAGATCGATCCCGGGCCGGGCCCGCGATCGCATGGTCGACCTGGAACCGGACTTAGCCATGGCGCGTGATGCTCTCCGCGCCGTTCATGTAGGGCCGCAAGGCATCGGGCAGGCGCACGGAACCGTCCTTCTCCTGATAGTTCTCGATGATCGCCACCATGGTGCGACCGATGGCGAGGCCGGAACCGTTGAGGGTATGGACGAAGCGTGTCCCTTTCTTGTCGCCGGTGGGACGATAGCGTCCCTTCATCCGGCGGGCCTGGAAGTCGCCGCAGTCGGAGCAGCTCGAGATCTCGCGATAAGCCCCCTGCCCCGGCAGCCAGACCTCGATGTCGTAGGTCTTGCGCGAGGAGAATCCCATATCGCCGCTGCAGAGCAGCATCACGCGGTAAGGCAGCTTCAGGCGCTTCAGCACTTCCTCCGCGCAGGCCGTCATGCGCTCATGCTCGGCCTCGGAACGATCGGGGTGCGCGATCGAGACCAGCTCGACCTTGGAGAACTGGTGCTGGCGGATCATGCCGCGCGTGTCCTTGCCGGCAGCGCCCGCCTCGGAACGGAAGCAGGGCGAATAGGCGGTGAAGCGCAGCGGCAGCGCCGCCTCCTCCAGGATCGCGTCGGCGGCGATGTTGGTGAGCGGCACCTCGGCGGTCGGGATCAGCCAGCGGCCGTCGGTGGTGCGGAACAGGTCCTCGGCGAATTTCGGCAGCTGGCCGGTGCCATAGACGCTTTCGTCGCGCACGAGATAGGGCGGCACCGCCTCGGTATAGCCGAACTCGCCGGTGTGGAGATCGAGCATGAAGCTCGCGAGCGCGCGCTCCAGCCGCGCCAGCTGCCCCTTGAGCAGCACGAACCGCGCGCCCGCGATCTTGGCGGCGGTCTCGAAATCCATCAGGCCCAGCGCCTCGCCGACCTCGAAATGCTGCTTGGGCGCGAAGTCGAAATTGCGCTGATCGCCCCAGCGCCGCACTTCCTTGTTGCCGTGCTCGTCGCGGCCTTCGGGCACGTCGGAAGCGGGCAGGTTCGGGATCTCGGCCAGGACGCGGTCGAGCGCCGCATCGGCCTCGGCCGCCTGGGCCTCGGCCGCGGTCATCTCGTCCTTGAGGCGCGCGACCTCGGCCATGAGCGCGGTCGCATCCTCGCCCTTGGATTTGGCCCGGCCCACCTGCCCCGACAGCTCGTTGCGTCGGGCCTGCAGCTCGTTCAGCCGCTGCTGCGCCGCGCGGCGCCCGGCATCGAGCGCCAGAAGCTCGACCGAGCGCGCCGGCAGGCCGCGACGCGCCAGCGCGCGATCGAAGGCCGCCGGATCGTCGCGGATCGTTCGGATATCATGCATCGCTAATCAGGCCCGCCAGGTCGACTCGGGGAAGAGTGCCACCGCACCCCAGGCTCGCCTGTATAAGCCCTGGCAGGACCAGCGACAACAAGGGCGAGGAATGCTGCCGGAAAAACGAATCCCGGCAATGGGTTCAGCTGGTGGTGACGTCGGTCGAGGCCGCCAGTTCCTTCTCGAGGGCGGCTTCCCGGGCGAGCTTCTGCTTCTCCACGACCTTGGCGGCCAGCACCGAGATCTCATAGAGCAGCAGCAGCGGGATCGCGAGACTGATCTGGCTGACCGGATCGGGCGGGGTGATGACCGCCGCCACGATGAAGACGCCGACGATGGCGTATTTCCGCTTGGCGGCAAGGCCCGCGGCCGTGGTGAGGCCGGCGCGCACCAGCAGGGTCAGCACCACGGGCAACTGGAAGCAGAGGCCGAAGGCGAAGACCAGCTTCATGACGAGCGCGATGTAATCGCCGACCCGCGCCTCGAGCTGGACCGGCAGCGATTCCGGCCCGCCCGCCGATTGGAAGCCCAGGAAGAACTTCCAGGCCACCGGCAGCATCACGTAGTAGAGTACGGCGGCACCGGCGACGAAGAGGATCGGGGTGGCGATCAGGAAGGGCAGGAACGCGCCCTTCTCGTGCTTGTAGAGGCCGGGCGCGACGAACTTCCAGATCTGGACCGCGAACATCGGGAAGGAGATGCAGGCGGCGCCGAAGAAGGCGCATTTGACCTGGGTGAAGAAGGCCTCGGTCAGGTTGGTATAGATGAACTTCCGGCCGGTCTCCTGCAGCAGGATGTTGGCCAGGGGCTGCGCCAGGAAATCGAAGATCTGCTTCGAGATGAACCAGCAACCGATGAAGGCGATGAAGAGCGTGACGACGGACCAGAGCAGGCGCCGGCGCAGCTCGATCAGGTGATCGAGCAGCGGCATCGTCTTCGCATCAGCGGCGTCGTCGGTCTTCTTGTCGGCCATCGCTCAGGCGGTCTTTTGCAGGCTGTCGCTCGGACTGGCGGAGCTTGCGGGCTCGGCCGCATCGGCCGGACGCGGCTGCGGCATCGGCACCGTGGCCGCGTCGGGCGCCGCGAGCGTCACCGGCTCGGGCTTGGTCTCGACCGGCATCGGTACGGTCGCGCCGTCCGGCGCCGTGAGCGCCGCGAGTTCGGGCTTGGATTCGGATGAAACGCTCTGTGCCGGCGGCGGCGGCTCGACGACGGCCTTGGCCTCCCGCTCGATCTCCTTCGGATCGAGAGCCTTCTTGACCTCGCCCTCAGGATCGACCGTCTTCTCGATCGCGCGACCGATCCCGCCGGTCTGGACGTCGGTGACGAGCTTGCGGGCTTCCTCGAGCTCGGCTTCCTTGACCAGCTGATCGACGCTGCTCTGGAACTCCCGCGCGAGCTTGCGCGCGGTCTTCATCCACTTCGCACCCGTGCGGAGCGCGTTGGGCAGTTCCTTAGGACCGAAGACGAGCAACGCCACGAGGGCGATGACCGCCATTTCCGACCAGCCGATATCGAACATGATGAGCCTCCCCGGCCGCGCCTGGGCGCGAGGCCGGTGGAATTAGCCGGCGGCCTTGTCCTTGGGCGCGGAGGCGTCGGCGTTCTCGATCGCCGGACCGCTCTCGCCGTCCTTCTTCTCTTCCTTCAGGCCCTTCTTGAAGGCCGTGATGCCCTGGCCCATGTCGCGCATCAGCTTCGGAATCTTGCCGCCGCCCCCGAACAGGACCAGGACGACCGCCAGAACGATCAGCCAATGCCAAATGCTCAATCCACCCATAACTCTCCAACTCCTTTGACGTGGTGCGCCGCGTCCAAGGGGCGGACTATCGCAGAAAGCCCCCGCCGCCGCAACGCAGCCCTTGACGGTCAGTAAGATGTGGGGGTTTCCCGAAAAAATACAAAGCTTTCGGCCGCGATATTGCAGGCCGCCCGCAGGGGCCGAAACCACCCCGAAATCCCTGTAAAAGCGGCCCGCGCCGGGCGCTATCGACGGGCGCTTGGACGGGGCCGGAAAGGTGTTAACGCCTCCGCCCCGCCTCCCGCCGAAACGGAGCCCGCGCCCGCCTCAGGTCAGGGGACGGGGGAGCGGCCGGTCAGGCCGCCGGCTCGGTGCGGCGTTGGCGGCCCGGCCGGTCTTCGTCCTCGCCGTCCTCATCCTCGCCATTGCCGCCGGCATCCTCGTCCTCGAGGTCATCCTCCTCGTCGGAAGTCTCCTCGTCATCCTCGTCGGCGTCTTCGTCCTCATCTTCCTCGACATCATCCTCATCGGAATCGTCGTCGGAATCCCCCTCGTCATCCTCTTCGTCTTCGTCGGTCTCTTCGTCGTCATCGAGGTCGTCACCGCCGCTGTCCTCGTCGAGGTCTTCGTCGGGCTCGTCCTCCTCGGAGGCTTCCTCCCCGACCTCGCCCTCCTCGTCGCCGGCTTCGCCTTCGCCGGGCAGCTCGAAGGGATCGGCGCCGTTGGCGGTCGCCTCCTCGCTCTCCTCGTCGTCCGCGCTGTCGATGTCGACGCCCCCGCCCTGCATCGCCGCCATCACACCGGCCCCCAGGGTGGAGATGGCGGGACGTGCATCGAGCAGGCCCGCGGCCTTGAGCTCCTCCACGCCGGGCAGCGCCTCGAGGCTCTCGAGCCCGAAATGCTCCAGGAACGCGTCGGTCGTGACCCAGGTGACGGGGCGGCCCGGCGTCTGGCGCCGGCCCTTCGGCTTGATCCAGCCCACTTCCAGGAGCTTGTCGAGCGTGCCTTGCGACAGGGCCACGCCGCGGATCTCCTCGATCTCGGCACGGGTGACGGGCTGGTGATAGGAGACGATCGCGAGCGTCTCGATCGCGGCGCGCGAGAGCTTGCGCGTCACCGTGGTCTCGATGGCCAGCCGGTCGGCCAGGTCGGACGAGGTGCGGAAGCACCAGCGATCCTCGTGATGCACGAGGTTGACGCCGCGATTGGCGTAGAGCGCCTGCAGCTCCTGCAGCAGCTCGTCGACATTGGCGCCCTCGGGCAGGCGCTTGCCCAACGCCGCCGCCGGCAGCGGCTCGGCCGCGGCGAACAGCATCGCCTCGAGCAGACGGATCAGCTGGAAACGGTCTTCGCTCATGGTGTTTCACTCTGTTGCGCAGGCGCCCGCAGATAGATCGGTCCGAACGCGCCGTCCTGACGCAGCTCGACGCGGCCGGAGCGGGTCAGCTCCAGCGTGGCGGCGAAGGTCGCCGCCAGGGCCGAACGGCGACGGATCGGGCTGGCGTTGGGGCCGATATCGTCGGGGAGGAAGGCCTGCAGGGTCTGCCAGTTCGGCAGCATGCGGCCGAGCATGGTGCTGAAGCGCCGCAGCGCGTCATCCATCGAATAGAGATCGGTGGGCAGGATGCGCAGATGTCCCGCCTGCTTCGACTGGACATGGCTGGCGTAGGCGCGCAGCAGGTCGTAGAGCTTGGTGTCGTAGACGGACTTCTCGAGGATCTTGATCGGCTCGGGCGCGCCGCGCCGGAAGAACTCCCGCCCGAGCTGAGCCAGGCTCATCAGCTTCTGCCCGGAATCCTGCATGGACTGCAGGCGCTGCAGCTGGAAAGCGAGTGCCGCCGCCATCTCGGCACCCGAGGGCTCGGCATCGCCCGGCGGCTCGGGCAGCAGCAGGCGCGACTTGAGATAGGCGAGCCAGGCCGCCATCACGAGATAGTCGGCGGCGATCTCCAGGCGCAGCTGACGCGCGCGCTGGATATAGGCGAGATACTGGTCGGCGAGCTCGAGAATCGAGAGCCGCTTCAGATCGACCTTCTGCTCGCGCGCCAGCGACAGCAGCATGTCGATCGGTCCTTCGTAACCCTCGAGATCGAGCCGGAATTCGGCGTCGCTGCCGGGCTCGGGACGATCTTCTTCGAAGGACGGTTGAAGGTCGGTCATGCCGATCTTCTAGTGCAAACCCGCCGCCATGGCGACGAGATTCCAGAGCCACTCGACGACCACGAAAATGAACCGAGACACGAATGCAAGATCGACCCCGATCTGCCTGCCGACATAGGGCAAAACCACGATCAGCAGCAGGATGATCAGGATCCCGAAGCGCTCGGTGCCGGCGAGTCGCGCGGCGAGCGGCCGCGGCAGAAGCGCCACGGCGACTCGCCCGCCATCCAGCGGCGGCACGGGCAGCATGTTGAAAACCGCCAGCCACAGATTGAGCAGCATCGAGGCGCCCAGCACATTGCCGGCCCACTCGCTCATGCTCGCCGGCAGGAAGGGGATGACATGTCCCAGCAAGGCCGAGATGAAGGCCAGCAGCAGGTTGGTCGCCGGCCCCGCGGCCGCCACGGCCACGATGCCGGGGCGCAGCGGCTTCAGCCGGCCGAAATTGACCGGCACGGGCTTGGCCGAGCCGAAGGCGAATTGCCCATGCGTCGCCAGCAGCAGCATCGCCGGCAGGATGATCGTGCCGAACGGATCGACATGGCGCAGGGGGGTGAGGCTGAGGCGCCCCATACGCTTGGCGGTGTCGTCGCCGAAGCGATAGGCCACGAAGCCGTGCGCGGCCTCGTGCAGGGTGATCGCCGTGAGAAAGGGAATCGTCCAGATCGAGACCTGGAAGAGGAAGTCCTGAATGTTGAAACCGCCACCCATCAGCGCGGGCCCCGCCGGTTGGATGTCACGCGAGGCCCCGCATCAGCGCGTCGAGCCGGGCCTCGCTGGCGGCCGCGATCGCGATCCCCGATTGCTGCATCTCACGGCCGCGCCGGAAGCGCCGTTCCGCCTCGGCGGTGATCCCGCCGGCGGCGGCGGCGACGCGGGTCATCTCCTCCATCACGCCGTTGCAGTGCAGAACGATGTCGCAGCCCGCGGCCAGCGCCTGGCGCGCCAGATCGCCGAGGTCGCCCTTGAGCGCCTTCATCGACAGATCGTCGCAAAGCAGCAGCCCGTCGAAGCCGATATGGCCGCGGATGATCTCGGCGATGACCTTGGGCGACAAGGTCGCCGGCCGGTCGGGATCGATCGCGGCAAAGACCAGATGGGCCGTCATCGCCCAAGGCATGTCGGCCAGGAGCCGGAACGCCTCGAAATCCGTCGCCTCGAGCTCGGGTCGCGGCGTGCGCACCACGGGCAATTCATGATGGCTGTCGACGAAGGCGCGGCCATGGCCGGGGATATGCTTGATGACCGGCAGCACGCCCGCGGCGAGGAATCCCTCGCAGGCGGCACGGCCCAGCTCCGCGACGCGCTCGGGCCGCCCGCCGAAGGAACGGTCGCCGATCACGTCATGGGCGCCCGGCAGGCGCAGATCGAGCACCGGGGCGCAATCGACATCGATGCCGAGCGACGCCAGCTCGCGCGCGATCAGGTGGCTGTTGATACGGACCGCCTCGACCGCCGCGTCGCGATGGCGCTCGGCCAGCCGCCCGAACCGCTCCGCCGGCGGCGCCGCGCGCCATTGCGGCGGCTTCAGCCGCGCAACGCGGCCGCCCTCCTGGTCGATCAGCACGGGCGCATCCTCGCGCCCGACCGACGCCCTGAGATCGCCCACCAGCGCACGGATCTGATCGGGCGTCTCGCAATTGCGGGCGAAGAGGATGAAGCCCAGCGGGTTGACGCGCTGGAAGAAGGCGCGCTCCGCCTCGCCGAGCCGCGGGCCGGCGCAGCCGAAGATCGTCGGCGACAAGGTCATGCGGCAACGACCCCCCTGCGAAGGATCATCGAGGCCGCCGGTTGCGGATCGCTCACGGGCGCACGACGAGGCAGGCCTGGCCGCGCTGATCGAGCTTGCCGCAGAGCTTCTCGGCCGCCTGCCGGTCCGGCAGCGGCCCGCCCTGGACGCGGTAGAACACGCCCTGGGCACCGAGATCGATCTTCATGATCGTCGCGGAGAGATTGCCCAGCAGATCCGGATATTTCTTCTGCATCGCGGTCCAGGCCGCGGTGGCGGCGTCCTGGGACTGCAGCGCCACGAGCTGGATGCGATAGCTGCCGGCGGTCGCGGTCTGGGTCGTCAGCGGCTTGGGCAGCTCGGCCTGCACCGGCTGCTCCGTGACCGGCTGCGCGGTCGAAGCCGTGCTGCCGGTGCTCGAGGTCGACGACGATGTGCTGCTACCCGACGGCACCGTGGACGGCGCCGGCACGCTTGGCACATCGACGGCGGCGCTGCTGCCGGTGCTGCTGGTCGCGGGTGCCGTCGTCGTGGAGGCCGTGGCTGCCGGGGCCGTGCTCGTCGCGCTTTCGGTCGAGGACGAGGTCAGCGGCACCTCGACGGAGGGCGCCGCGGGCGCGGCCGTGCCATCGCTGGCGGCCGTCCCGTCACCGGCCGTGGCGGCGGCGGGCGGGGGCGGCGTCATCGGCTCCTCGGGCGGCGGCAGAAGCTGCTCCGTCGTCGTTTGCGACTTGTCGGTCTGGTTGAGCATGGCGGAATCCATGCCCTGGACCTGAAGGCCGCCCTCGTTGGTGGGCTTCACCTTCTCCGGCCCCTCCGGGGCCTCGACCAGGGGGGCCGAATCCTGCACGCCCTTGCCATGCATCTCGATGGCCAGATAGAGGAACAGCGAGATCAGGATCACGACCGGGACGCCGACCACGGGCAACAGGAACATCAGCCAGTTGCGGTGCTTCTCGAGCCGCGAATCCACCTTGGGCTTCGGGCGCGGCGGATGGTGATCTTCGCCGTCGCGCTGGAAATGCACGGGCGCCGGCGGGATCTCGCCGACCGGCTCGTCATCCTGCAGGCTGTCGCGCCGGGGCGCCGCCCGCTCGGAGCCGGGGCCCATGCCGCCCAGCCCCAGGGTCGGCTCGATCCGGGGATCGGCGCCGCCGGAGGGCTGCCGCTGGCTGCGCCGCGCCAGCGCCGACGAGATCTGGGCCTGAAGATCGATTTCGTTCTGCGACGGTTCGGCTGCCATCAGCGCATCTCCTCGACCGGCTTCACGCCGAATATCCCGAGCCCGGAGGCGATCACGAAGGTGAGCGCCTTGACCATGGCGAGACGCGCCACGGTCACATCGCGGTCGCCCGGGATCAGGAAACGCAAGCTGGCTTCGTCCTTGCCCTTGTTCCAGAGGCCGTGGAAGGCCGCCGCCAGATCATACAAGTAAAATGCGACCCGGTGCGGCTCATGCGCCTCGGCGGCGCTTTCCACGAGTCGCGGCCAGCCTGCCATCAGCTTGATCAAACCCAGCTCCGCGGAGTCGGTCAAGCGCGCGGCGGGCGCCCGCGCCAGGGCCTCCGGTGACAAATCGATGTCCCCCATCTCCTCCGCCGCATGGCGCAGCACCGAAGAGGCGCGCGCATGGGCATACTGGACATAGAAAACCGGGTTGTCGCGCGACTGCTCCAGCACCTTCTCAAGATCGAAATCGAGCGGCATGTCGTTCTTGCGCGTCAGCATGATGAAGCGCACCACGTCGCGCCCGACCTCGTCCACCACCTCGCGCAGCGTGACGAAGGTCCCGGCCCGCTTCGACATCTTCACCGGCTGGCCGCCGCGCAGGAGCTTCACGAGCTGGCAGATCTTCACGTCGAGCGCGCCCTTGCCGCCGGTGATCGCCGTCACCGCCGCCTGCATGCGCTTGACATAGCCGCCATGGTCGGCGCCCCAGATGTCGATCATGGCGGGGAAGCCGCGCATGAACTTGTCGTAGTGATAGGCGATATCGTTGGCGAAATAGGTCCAGCTGCCGTCAGACTTCTGCAGCGGCCGATCGACATCGTCGCCGAACTGCGTCGCGCGGAACAGCGTCTGCGGCCGCGGCTCCCAGTCGTCGGGCGTCTTGCCCTTGGGCGGCTCCAGCACGCCCACATAGATGAGGTCGCGGGCCTTGAGGGTGTCGACCGCCTTCTGCACCGCGCCCGCCTCGACCAGCTTGCGCTCCGAGGAGAACACCTCCTGCTCGATGCCGAGCGCCTTCAGGTCGTCCCGGATGAGATCCATCATCGAGGCGATGGCGAAGGCGCGGATCGGCGCCAGCCATTCGCTCTCGGGCTTGCCGATCCATTTCCGCCCGTCGCGCTTCGCCAGCGCGGCGCCGGTGTCCTTGAGATAAGCGCCCGGGTAGAGCCCCTCGGGGATCGCGTCGATCGTCTCGCCCAGCGCCTCGCGGTAGCGCAGATAGGTCGAGCGCGCGAGCACATCGACCTGGGCGCCCGCGTCGTTGATGTAGTATTCGCGCGTGACCTTGTGGCCCGACTTGGCCAGGAGCGAGGCCAGCGCGTCGCCGATCACGGCGCCGCGCGCATGGGCGATATGGAGCGGCCCCGTGGGGTTGGCCGAGACATACTCGACATTGACCGAGGCCCCCGCTCCCATCGCCGAGCTGCCATAGTCCGTGCCGGCCTTCAGGATGTCGGCGAGCCGCGCCTGCCAGAAGCCGTCGCGCAGACGCAGATTGATGAAGCCGGGGCCGGCGACGGTCGCCTCCTCCACCTCAGGATGACGCTCGATCCGGGCGACCAGCTCGCGCGCGAGCTCAACCGGCTTGAGGCCGGCGTTCTTCGCCAGGACCATCGCCGCGTTGGTGGCCAGATCGCCATGCTGCGCCTCGCGCGGCGGCTCGACGTTCACGCGCGCATAATCCAGGCCTTCCTTGAGGAAACCCTCGGCCACCAGCCCGTTCAGGGCCTTCACGATCTCGTCGCGGATATATTGATGCGGATTCATCTATTCACTGCTTCTGCCGAAAAACCGCTCATGTTCCTGGAGGGCGTAACGATCGGTCATGCCCGCGATGTAGTCGGCCACGACGCGCGCCGCCTTGTCCTGGCGCACACCGTCGCACTGGGCCGCCCATTCCGCCGGGAGCCGCGCCGGGTCGCCGAAATAATGCCCGAACAGCTCGAGCACCACGCGGCGCGCCCTCTCGGTCATGCGGGTGACCCGATCATGGCGGTACATATGCTCGAAAAGGAAGGCTTTTAGCGTCACGTCATGGCCGCTCATCTCGTCCGAGAAGGCGACCATGGGCCGCCCCAGCCGGCGCAAGGCTTCGACCGAAGCGGGCTTCGCCTCGGCCAGCCGATGCTCGGTCTCGCGGATGAGGTCGCTCACCATGAGATCGATCAGGCGCCGGATCGATTCATGGACCAGCCGGCCATGCTCGATCCCGGGATAACGTTCCTGGACCTCCGTGAAAACGGGGCCCACCAGCGGCAGTTCCGACAATGCCGCGACGGGGAACAGGCCCGCCCGCAACCCATCATCGATATCGTGGGTGTTGTAGGCGATGTCGTCGGCGAGCGCCGCCACCTGCGCCTCGGGTCCGGGCCAGCCATCGAGCTCCAGGTCCTGCGACTGGGCCGAATATTCGGCGATGGTCTGCGGCACGGGCCGCGCGCGCGCCTTGGCGCTGGCCCCCGGCCCCACCAGCGGCCCGTTATGCTTGACCACGCCTTCGAGGCATTCCCAGGTCAGATTGAGGCCGTCGAACTCGGCATAATGCCGCTCGAGGCGCGTGAGGATGCGGAAGGTCTGCGCGTTGTGGTCGAAGCCGCCATAGGGCGCCATCGCCGCATCGAGCGCCTCTTCGCCGGCATGACCGAAGGGCGTGTGCCCCAGATCGTGGGCCAGCGCCACCGCCTCGGCCAAATCCTCGTCGAGGCCCAGATAGCGGCTGACGCTGCGCGCGATCTGCGCGACCTCGATGCTGTGGGTGAGCCGCGTGCGGTAGTAATCGCCCTCGTGATAGACGAAGACCTGGGTCTTGTGCTTCAGGCGCCGGAAGGCGGTCGAATGGATGATACGGTCGCGGTCGCGCTGGAAGGGCGAGCGGGTCGGGCTGCCGGGCTCCGGCATCAGCCGGCCACGGCTTTGGGCGGCCTGGGTGGCATAAGGCTGAAGCGCATAGGGCAAGGTCTGCCGCGGCGCCAAAGGGCTGGATTCGGCCGGCATGGCGCGGGGGACACTAGCCGTTCGGGGGTCTCCCTGGCAACGATCCTGGCTGCCCCGATTTTGCCTTTTTCCTTGAGATGCCAAGGACCTGAGGCCAATAACCTAGTGCAGACGTTTGACAAATGCCGCTTCCTCCCTAAATTCAGGGCACGGGAAGACCCGGTCCGTGACCCGGCCGGGCATCGAGGAGCCGCCTTTTCATGACCCATATGCCGAGCCCCGACCGCATCGTGAACCTGACGCCGAGCGCCGCGCGGCGCGTGGCGCAGCTTCGGACGAGCGAAGGCAACGAGAAGCTGATGCTGCGGCTCTCGATCTCGGGCGGCGGTTGCGCCGGCTTCCAGTACGGCTTCTCGCTCGACGACAACCTGCTCGACGACGACGCCGTGTTCGAGCGCGACGGGGTGAAGCTCGTCATCGACGGCACCTCGCTCGACCTCCTGGCCGGGGCCGAGGTCGATTTCGTCGAGGATCTGGGCGGCGCCTATTTCAAGGTCGCCAACCCGAACGCCTCCTCCTCCTGCGGCTGCGGCAGCTCCTTCTCCGTCTGAAGCCCCAACCTGTCATCGCCGGACTTGATCCGGCGATCCCGGGCAGCAAGGCAATTCAGCCAGGCCTGGTCCCCGGATACCCGCATCAAGCGCGGGCATGACAGAACCTGTAGGGGCGCGGCGCGTCCATAATCGATATGATCGCGGGCGAAAGGAATCGCCCCTCATGATCCGCATCGCCACCTGGAACGTGAACTCGATCAAGGCGCATCTCGCCTCGACGCTCGCCTGGGCGAAATCCGAGAAGCCCGATGTCCTGCTGCTGCAGGAGATCAAGTGCCTCGATGACGGCTTCCCGCGGATGGAGTTCGGCGACCTCGGATACAATGTCGAGACCGTCGGGCAGAAGACCTATAACGGCGTCGCCATCCTCTCCCGCCATCCGATGACGGTCGAGCTCAGGGCCCTGCCCGGCGCCGCCAAGGAAGACGAGCCGGCGCGCTATATCGAAGCGCTGGTCGAGGTGCCGGGCGAAAGCAAGAAGGCGAAGCGCCAGGTGGTGCGCGTCGCCTCGATCTACCTACCCAACGGCAATCCGTCGGGCACCGAGAAATTCGCCTACAAGCTCGCCTGGATGGGGCGGCTCATCGCCCATGCCCGTGACCTTCTCAAGAACGAGGAAGTGCTGGTGCTGGGCGGCGACTACAACGTCTGTCCCACCGACGGCGACGTGTACGATCCCGAGGGCTGGCGCGACGACGCGCTCTGCCGGCCGGAATCACGCGCGAAATATCGCGAGCTGCTCTATCTGGGCTATACCGACGCCATCGCGTCCCGCCATCCCGAGCCCGGCAACTATACCTACTGGGACTACCAGGCCGGCGCCTGGACCAAGGATCACGGCCTCAGGATCGACCACCTCGCCCTCTCGCCCCAGGCCGTCGACCGCCTCGCCGATTGCGGCATCGACAAGCGCCCGCGCGGCAAGGAGAAGCCGTCAGACCATGTGCCGGTCTGGTGCGATTTGGAGATCTAGCGCGGTCGACCGCGACTAGCGGTCATGCTGGTCGAGGAAATCGCCCACGACCTTCATGCATTTCTCGGTCTCTTCGACATGCGGCATGTGGCTCGAATGCTCGAAGATCACCCACCGCGCCTGCTTGATCTTGTCCTTGAAAGGCCGCACCACCGCGGGCGTCGCTTCGTCGTGGCGTCCCGAGAGCAGCAGCACCGGCGCCGTGATGCGGTCGAGCCGGTCGATGATGCTCCAGTCCTTGAGCGTGCCCACCACATGGAACTCGCTGGGGCCGTTCATGGTGAAATAGACGGTCGGATCGGCCTCGATCTGCGCGAAGCTCTGGGTGACCTCGTCGGGCATGGGCTTCACCCGGCAGACGTGGCGCTCATAGAAGACCATCATCACCGCCATATATTCCGGCGAGGTGGTGGTGCCGGCCTTCTCATGCGCGAGCAGCGTCGCCTGGATCTCGGGCGGCAGCGCCTCGCGCAGCTTGTTGGCCTCCTCGACCCACAGCTTCATCGAGGGCGGCGAGTCCGCGATCACGATCGAGCGCATGCCCCTGGGCTGCCGGACCGCGTGCTCCGATCCCAGCATGCCGCCCCAGGACTGGCCGACCAGGTGATAGGAGCCGGCGATACCCAGATGCGCCAGCAGGTTGTCGAGCTCGTCGAGGAAGAGCTGGACCGTCCAGAAATCGGCACCCTTCTCCGGCAGGTGGGTGGAGAGCCCGCAGCCGAGCTGATCGTAATGCACCACCGCGCGGCCGCGCTCCGCCAGGAGCTTGAAGCTGTCGGTATAGTTATGGGCGGCGCCGGGGCCGCCATGGAGGATGACGACCGGCGGCTTGCCGCCCTCGAGGTCGCCGGTCACCCGGTACCAGGTCTCATGCCCGCGGAATCCCGCGCGGCCCTCGCGAACCGGAATCGTCATGCTTCTCCCCGCCCTCCGACGCCACTCGTGCCTGGAATCCATTCCGATGTCATCCTGACGGTCATGCTCCCTGATCGCCGGCAAGGGGTCAATCGGCCGGGGACGCACCGCGAACAGCGGCGGCGCTCCCGGTTCGGGCCGGTTCTTGGACGAATGGTGACAATCTTGAGTCCAAGCGGACCCTTCATTGATCTTTGCCGGAACGGGGCGATAGGGTGCTCCAGCGCCGCGAAGGCAGAGCTTGCGCCTTGGGGGGACCATGGAAAGCGCCATCCTGCTGCAGTCGCCCGAGAAGATGGTTCTGGGGCTCTATGAAGCGCTGCTCGAGTGCTGGAACCGGCGCGACGCGCGCGGCATGGCCGACCTCTTCGCCATCGAGGGCAACCTGATCGGGTTCGACGGCAGCGCCGTCAACGGGCGCACGCAGATCGTGGACCATCTCGAGCCGATCTTCCGCGATCATCCGACGCCGCGCTTCGTCGCCAAGCTGCGCGAGATCCGTCCTCTCGCGCCCAAGGTGGTCCTCTTGCGCGCCGTCGCCGGCATGGTGACGCCCGGCAGCGACGACATCAATCCGGCGCTCAACGCGATCCAGTCGCTCGTGGCCGTGCGCCGCGACCATAGCTGGCAGGTCCAGCTCTTTCAGAACACGCCGGCTGCCTTCCATGGCCGGCTGGCGGAAGCCGAGGCCCTGGCGGAGGAGCTGCGCGAGGTCGCGCGGCGCCACGGCGAGAACAGTTCGCCGGCTTCGGCCGTCGCCTAGAGTTCGATCGCCATCATGGCGTCCGGGATTTGGCCCCGGACGATCGGCTGTATCAGCGTCGGCAGCAGCGGCGGGAGGATCACCTCGGTCGTCGTCAGCAGCGCCGCCACCGGCCACCAGCGCATCGCCCGGATCGCGTGCCGTTCTTCGTCCGACCAGCCCAGATCGGAGAGTCGCGTCTCCTCGGTGCGAACGAGAAGGAAGGTCTCGCGGAACAGCATCGCCCGCCCCTTCCAGCGCACCGGCTGCTCGCCATACCAGACCGCAGGCCCGATGGAGGCGCCCGTCAAGCCGGTCTCCTCGACCAGCTCGCGCCGGGCGGCGGCGGCCACATCCTCGCCCGGCTCGATGCCGCCGCCCAGCGTCACCCAGAAGGGCGGCCGGAGGTCGGGGCGCTTCGGATCCGACAGGGTGTTGTCCTGGACCTGCATCAGGAGCAGCCGCTCTTCCCGATCGAGGATCAGCAGCCGCACCGTGTCGCGAATCTCCAAGGGCAAGCCTCCCCGCGAAAGACCGGCGATCAGGGCCTCGCGCCGCCGAAGGAAGGCCCCAGCGGCATGAGGCGAAGGCCCGGGCGCAGATGCTTGTAGGGCAGTTGCAGATGGTCGGCCAGGTTGGGTCCCGGCGAGACGACCACCAGGATCTCCTCCGCGATCGCCTGGAAGTCGGCGCGGAAATGCACCGAGCTCTTGAGCGCGAGGATCTTCTGGCGCTCGGGCTCGATCCCGACATGGCGGAACATGGAGCGGTCGGCCGCCTGCTGCTTGCGGCTCGACACCACCACGCGCACCCCCTCATGCTCGAGCAGGGCCATCGGCCCCAGCTGCATGCGCGATCCGAGATAGAACGGCCCCGTGGCCGTGAAGCTGCCGCTGCCCAACCGCTCCACGGTGAAGCGGCCGTGATAGGGCGTCAGGCCGGGCAGTCCCGATTTGTTGCCGAGACCGATCTCGATGGTCCTGCCTTCGCCGGCTTCATGGGCGCGCGCGGCGCTCTCGGGATCGCAGACCAGCCCGACCACGGCGCCCTTGGCATGGGCCCGCACCAGCGCCGCGAAGACGCCCATCGTGTCCGAGTTGGTGCCGGCGCCCGGATTGTCCTGCGTGTCGGCAAGGATCACGGGCTTGGCGGAACGGGCCTCCCGCACCATGGCCTCGGCGACGGCCTCGTCCGGTTTCCAGAGGCGGCCGGCGAAAGCGGGTTCGCTCTTCTCGACCAGCGCCTCGAGCAGATCGGCCGCCCGGTCGGCCGCGGCCTGGCTGGTGGCCTGGGCGATGACGGCGGGGCCGCATTCGCGGATATCCGCCGGCGGGAACCCGGCGGCGAAGGACATCGAGAGCATGCCCGGCTCGCGCTCGAGCTCCTCGAGCCGACGGTAGATCGAGGACGCCGGCTCGATCAGGGTGCATTGCCAGGTGAGCGGGATCAGGAACGGCGTCTTGCGCATCGCGCGATAGCAGGGCGTGCCCTGGACCAACCGGTCCAGGAGCCGCGCCGCGCGGGCGCCCGTCTCCGCCATGTCGACATGCGGATAGGTGCGGAAGGCCACCAGCGCCGAGGCATGGCGGGTCATGCTCTCGGTCACATTGGCATGGAGATCGAGCCCGACCACGATCGGCAGCGTCTCGCCCACGAGCGCGCGGATGCGCCGGAGCAGCTCGCCCTCCCCGTCCTCCAGATGCTCGGCCACCATGGCGCCATGGAGGTCGAGATAGAGGCCGTCGAGCGGCATCGCGCTGCCGATGTCCGCCAGCAGCATCGCCGCGATGCGCTCATAGGCGTCGCGCTCGACATGAGCGAGCGGCGTCGCCGAGCACCAGGTCAGCGGCACCAGCTCATGCCCCAGCGCCTGCGTGGCCTCGACGAAACCGGCCGCCGGCAGGTTGATGCCTTTCACCGCCTCGATCAGCGCCGCACCCCGCACCAGCGCCGGCCAGCCGTCGGCCATGGCGAAATGCTCGAACCGCGCCTTGGTGGGCGCGAAGGTGTTGGTCTCGTGGACGAAGCCGCCGATCGCGAGGCGCGCCATCAGGTCCCTCCTCCGCTCTTCATCCCGGCAGCTCGATCAGCACATCGGGGAACCGATTGGGGTTGTCCGGGTCCGCGGGCATCTGGCGGACAAGCTGGTTGCCCAGGATCTCGATCGCCGCCAGATAGCCCTCGGCGATGCGGCCCTGTTTGACGGGTTCCGCGAAGGCCGCCACCGCCTTGCTCCAGATGCCGACGGAGACCCGTTCATGGATGCCCCGGTCGGCGATCACCTCGACATAGCGCTCCGCCATCGAGACGAACAGCAGGATGCCGCCGCGCTCGGGCGTATCGGCCAGGCCCAGATTGACGAACTGCTCGCGGGCCAGCCGCTCCGCATGCAGCCGCTGCAGCGAATCCGGCACCAGCGCCATCAGCGCCGGCCGCCAGCGAAGCAGCAGCAGAAGCAGCAGGAAGGCGGCGATCTGGATCACGTAGAGCGACAGGAAATTCGCCGTCACATCGAGCGCCCACAGCACCGGCGCGATGGTGAAGGCGCCGGCCGCGGCATAAAGCAGCGAGATGAAGAGATAATGGTCCGACTGCGCCGCCACCACCGTGACCAGCTCGCCGCTGGTGCGCGCTTCCACCTCGCGGATCGCCCGCTCGATGCGGTCGCGATCGGCCTGGCTCAGGAGCGGCGTCGAGGGCGTCCGAAAGATCATGTCCGTCACCAGCGCCCCGACGAGCCGCCGCCGCCGAAGGAACCGCCGCCCCCGGAAAAGCCGCCCGAAGAACCGAAGGAACTGGAGCGGGAGGAACCGCCGCCGGAGCTCCAGCCCGAACTCCCGATCATGCCGCGGCCCCTGTTGCGCTGGGCCCGCCGGATCAGCATCACGATGGCGAACCAGAGCAGCACGAAGACCAGGGGCACGATCCAGGGCGGAAACGGGATCTCCGCCGCCGCCGGCGCCGCGAGCGGCTGCGGCTCGGAGGTCTCGGCCCATTTGTCCGGCGTGTAATCGCCATTGAGCGCCGTCAGGATGCTGTTGGTGCCGGCGATGATCCCCTGATCCATATGGCCGGCGCGGAAGGCCGGCAGGATGTCGGTCTGGATGATGCTGGAGCAGATCGCGTCGGTCAGCACTCCCTCGAGCCCGTAGCCGACCTCGATGCGGACCGCGCGCTCGTTGGGTGCCACGATGAGCAGCGCGCCGTTGTTCTTGCCGATCTGGCCGATGCCCCAATGCCGGCCCAGCCCGACGCCATACTCCTCGATCTCCAGCCCCTGGAGCGAATTGACCGTCACCACCACGAGCTGGGTGCTGCTGGCGGATTCGAGCTGCGCCAGCTTGGCGTCGAGGTCGGCGCGCTGCGGCCCGGACAGAAGCCCGGCTTCATCGACCACGCGACCGGTCAGGACCGGCCAATTGGGCTCAGCCTGAGCCCGGCCCGCGGCGAGAGCGACCGCCAGGAGCAGCGCCAGCCAGAGGCCGCACCAGACGGGGCGGACGGTATTCAGGCGCATCAACCGCCCGATCCGCTGCCGGACGAGCCGGTCGTGCCGGTGCCGAAATCCACCTTGGGCGCGTTGATCACGTCGGCCGCGACGGTGAAGCTCTCCATCGGCTGCGCGTCGGGATAGAGCAGCGCCTTCCACCAGCGGCCCGGGATGGTCTTGAGCTCGGTGTTATAGACCCGGACCGCCTCGATATAGTCGCGGCGCGCCACGGAGATCCGGTTCTCCGTGCCCTCGAGCTGCGATTGCAGCGCCAGGAAGTTCTGGTTGGCCTTGAGATCGGGATATTGCTCGACCACCACCAGCAGCCGCGACAAGGCGCCGGTGAGGGCCGCCTGGTTGTCCTGGAAGGCCTTGAAGGCCTCGGGATTGGTGAGGACATCCGCCGGGAGCTGGGTCTGCGCCACCTTGCTGCGCGCCTCGACGATCGCCTGCAGGGTCTCGCTCTCATGGGCGGCATAGGCCTTGACCGTCTCGACCAGGTTCGGCACCAGGTCGGCGCGGCGCTGGTACTGGTTCAGCACCTGGCTCCAGGCGGCCTTGGCCTGCTCCTCATAGGTCGGGATCGCATTGACGCCGCAAGCCGTCAGCAGAAACAGCGGCAGCAGGGCCGCCAGGCCCAGCCATGAACGCCATCGGACGCGCCGCGTCCCGGGTCGGTGCTCGAGGAATTCGGTCATCGGGAATCAGCCTCCTGAAGGCCGCAATCTGGCCCGCCGGGCCTCGCCTTGCAAGGTCCAGAACCCATGCAGCAGGATCGCGGCGACGATCACCGAGCCGCCCATCAAGGTCGCCTCGCCCGGCACCTCGCCGGCGCCGATCCAGGCGAAGAGCGGCGCGAAGATCAGGGTGAGCCGGGTCGTCAGCGCCGCCTCGGCCGCCGGCAGATGCCGCACGCCCATCGTCACCAGCACGTATTGGAAGCCGAGCTGGAAGATCCCGAGCGCCGCGCAGACGGCGAGATCGTGCAGCGAGATCGCAAAATCCTCGATCCAGGGCGCCGCCATGGCCGCGGTCATGAAGGCGGCGACGATGAAGGAAGGCAGCATGTCGATCGCGCGGGCCCGGCGGATCAGCACATACATCGCCGCCGTCGTCAGCGAGGAGCCCAGCGCCAGCCCGTCGCCCAGCAGATTGCCGCCGGTCAGGTCGTCCGACGTCATCATGGTGACGCCGACCAGCGCCAGCAGGATCGCCATCCAGGTGGCGGCCGAGACGCGCTCGCGCAGCGCGAACCAGCCGAGCAAGGCGGTCAGGAGCGGCGTCAGCCCGTTGAGGAAGGTGGTGCGGGCGACGGTCGTGTAGAACAGCCCGAAGATGAAGCAAATGGTCGAGATCGAGAAGACCAGCGCGCAGAGCAGGCCGTTGGCATTGACGCTGCGCATCGCCTCGATCATCCGTCCCCGGCGGGTCACGGCGACCCAGACGATGAGCGTCAGCGCGAAGAAGAGCGCCCGGTAGAAGATCGCGCGCCATGGCGCCGGCTCGTCGAACCAGCGCAGCAGCATGCCGGCGGTGGCGGTGAAGCCGGTCGCCGTCGCCAGCAGCAGGAAGCCCAGGGAACGGTTCTGCTCCGGCATGTCCGTCCCAGGGGTTTCCTCGATCGCCCGCCCGAGCTCCGGGCGGGGCGGCTCAGATGTCCGCGAAGCTGTGGGTCTCGGCCTTGCCGCCGGGATGGCAGACGGCGCCCTTCTCGGCGTCGCCCACGGTCTGGGCATAGCGCCAGATGGCACCGGACTGGTAGTCGTGGCGGCGCGGCTTCCAGCTCTTCTTGCGCGCCGCCAGCTCGGCATCGCTGAGGGCGACGCTGAGGACACCCGCCACCGCGTCGATGGTGATCACATCGCCATCCTTGAGCAGGCCGATCGGTCCGCCGACCGCGGCCTCGGGGCCGACATGGCCGATGCAGAAGCCGCGCGTGGCGCCCGAGAAGCGCCCGTCGGTGATGAGCGCCAGCTTGTCGCCCATGCCCTGGCCGTAGAGGGCGGCCGTCGTCGCCAGCATCTCGCGCATGCCGGGGCCGCCGCGCGGGCCCTCATAGCGGATCACCAGCACCTCGCCCTCCTTGTAGCGGCGCTCCTGCACCGCCTTGAAGCAATCCTCCTCGCAGTCGAAGCAGCGGGCGGGGCCGGTGAACTGCTGCTTCTTCATGCCGGCGACCTTCACGATGGCCCCCTGCGGCGCCAGGTTGCCCTTCAGCCCCACCACGCCGCCGGTCGGCGAGAGCGGCGCCGAGGTCGGCAGGATCACGTCCTGGTTCTTGGGGAACTCCACCGCGGCGAGGTTCTCCGCCACGGTCTTGCCGGTGACGGTGATGCAGTCGCCATGGAGGTAGCCGCCATCCAGCAGCGCCTTCATCAGGATCGGCACGCCGCCGATCTCGTACATATCCTTGGCGACATAGCGTCCGCCCGGCTTGAGATCGGCGATATAGGGCGTCTTGCGGAAGATTTCGCAGACATCGTGGAGATCGAACTCGATGCCGGCCTCGTGCGCGATCGCCGGCAGATGCAGACCGGCATTGGTCGAGCCGCCCGAGGCCGCCACCACCATCGCGGCGTTCTCCAGCGCCTTGCGGGTGACGATGTCGCGGGGACGGAGCTGGCTCTTGATGAGATCCATCACCGTCTGGCCGGAAGCCTCGGCATAGGCGTCGCGCGAGTCATAGGGCGCCGGCGCGCCCGCCGAGCCCGGGATGGCGAGGCCGATCGCCTCGGAGACGCAGGCCATGGTGTTGGCGGTGAACTGCCCGCCGCAGGAGCCCGCCGAAGGACAGGCGACGCATTCGAGCTCGTGCAGGTCCTTGTCGTCGATCTTGTGCGCCGCATGGGCGCCGACCGCCTCGAACACGTCCTGCACGGTGACGTCCTTGCCGCGGAACCGGCCGGGCAGGATCGAGCCGCCATACATGAAGACCGAGGGCACGTTGAGGCGCACCATCGCCATCATCAGGCCCGGCAGCGACTTGTCGCAGCCCGCGAGGCCGACCAGCGCGTCGTAGCAATGGCCGCGCATGGTGAGCTCGACCGAATCCGCGATCACCTCGCGGCTCACCAGCGAGGATTTCATGCCGGCATGGCCCATGGCGATGCCGTCGGTCACGGTGATGGTGGTGAACTCGCGCGGCGTGCCGCCGCCCGCCTTCACGCCCTTCTTCACCGCCTGCGCCTGGCGCATCAGCGCGATGTTGCAGGGCGCCGCCTCGTTCCAGGTCGTCGCCACACCGACGAAGGGCTGGGCGATCTCCTTCTCGGTCATGCCCATCGCATAGTAGTAGGACCGATGCGGTGCGCTCTGGGGACCGACGGAGACGTAGCGGCTGGGCAGCTTGCTCTTGTCGAATGTCGCGGTCATGGGGGCAGGCCTTCGCTCTGGGTGAACCTTGCTCTCTCAAGGGCTTGCGTGCGTCACCTTACCGGCGCCCCGGAAGCCTCGCCAGCCCCCAGAGGCCGCAATCCAGCCCTGCGCCGGGATCGGGTCAGGGCGCCGCTTCGGGTCGCTGCGCCAGCATCGGATGCGGCCACGCGGCCGGCTGTGCCGGCTCTTCACGCGGCGGCAGCGCCGCGGTGGGCGGCGACAGATCCTGGATCAGAAGGATCCGCCAGGCCGGGGTCTCGTCGGTGATGAGGAAATGGAAATCCGCCGCGGCGCCGGGCGGAACCTCGCCATCCTCGAAGGCCAGGCCGTCATAAGGCTCGTCGATGACGCGGGCCTGATGGAAGGTGCTGGATTCGACCGTGCGCCCTGTGGCGGCCTGCCCGAAGGAAAGCCCGTCGCCATAGGGGCTGGCATAGCGCTCGTTCTCGCGCAGCTCCATCCGGAAATCATGCCAGGGCTGGTTCCCGACATTCCGCACCAGCTTGGTCATGGCAAAGCCGGTCAGATGCTGGGTGCCGCAGCGATTGCCGAATTCGGGCCTGAGGCCGGTGATCAGCAGGATGGCCGGCCCCTGGCCGCCGATCTCTTCCACCACGACGAAGGGATCCTCGAGACGTCCGGTGCCGGTGACGGAGACGAGCCGGAAGCCGCCCAGCTCGTCGCTGAAGGTCAACCCTTCGCGGGTGAAGGAGGCCGCGCCCGCCGCCGCCATGGGCGCCAGGACCAGGCACAACAGCGAAAGCCCGACCAGCCCACGCATGCCGCCATCATCGGGCGGCCCCGCGCGCGCGTAAAGATGGCGACCGGGAAGCCCGCTCCCTTGACCCTGCGCGAAGCGGCCCGCTAGCCTCGCCCGCCCTCCTTTTCCAGACAAAGTCCCTCTCCATGACCCGCCCCCTCCTCGACCTGGATTTCGTGCGCCGCCAATTTCCGCCGCTCGGCAATGGCTGGATCATGCTGGAGAACGCCGGCGGCTCCTATGTGCCGCAGAGCGTGATCGACCGCGTCACCGCTTATATGCGCGAGGTCCAGATCCAGCCGAGCTGGGATTTCGGCCCCTCGGCCGATGCCGCGGCGCGCATCGCGGCCGGCCGCCGGCAGATGGCGGAGATGATCAACGCCGAGCCCGAGGAAGTCTCGATCGGCCCCTCCACCACGCTCAATGTCTTTCTGCTGATGCAGGCGATCCGGCATTGGTTCCGGCCCGGCGACGAGGTCATCGTCACCAACCAGGATCATGAGGCCAATATCGGCGCCTGGCGGCGGCTCGCCGACGACGGCGTGGTGATCCGCGAATGGCAGATCGATCCGGTCACGGGCGAGCTCGACGAAACGGCTCTCGAGCGGCTGCTGGGGCCGCGCACGCGCCTCGTCTGCTTCACCCACTGCTCCAACATCGTCGCCACGATCCATGACGTGGCGCGGCTGGCCCGACGCATTCATCAGGCGGGCGCGCTGGTCATGGTCGACGGCGTCGCCTGCGCGCCGCACCGCCATGTCGACGTCAAGGCGCTCGACGTCGATTTCTACGCCTTCAGCCTCTACAAGGTGTTCGGTCCGCATCAGGGCCTGCTCTATGGCAAGCGCGAGCATCTGCTGAAGGCCCGCGGCCTCAATCACTTCTTCATCGGCGAGGACGAGATCCCGCTGAAGCTCCTGCCCGGCGGCGTCAACCACGAGTTCACCGCCGGCCTGACGGGCATCGCCGATTATTTCGATGCGCTCTACGCCCATCATTTCAAGACGCCGGAGAACAGCTTCCTGGCCCGCGCGCGGCGCGTCTACGAGCTCATCGCCCGGCACGAGGAAGCGCTCGCCAACCAGACGCTCGATTTCCTGCGCGAACGGAAGAAAGTGCGCCTCATCGGCCAGGCGCGCGCCGACGGCAGGCGGGCGCCCACGATCTCCTTCACGGTCGAGGGCATGAGCTCGCGCCGGATCGCGGAGGCGCTCAACGCGCGGAAGATCGCGATCGGCTATGGTGATTTCTACGCCAAGCGCTGCATCGACGCGCTGGGCACGGCGCCTCAGGACGGCGTCGTGCGCATCGGGCTCGCCCACTACAACAGCGCGGACGAACTTGCCCGTGCGCTCGAGGCGCTGGACAGCGTGATCGCGAAGGGATAACGGCCCCCAATCGTCATCCCCGCGAAAGCGGGGATCCAACTTTCAGTTCATGGTGCTGGATCAACATGGATCCCCGCTTTCGCGGGGATGACCGTTAAGGGGTCAGAGCCCCGCCAGCCGCTCCAGCGCGCCCTTGAGCTGGCGCTGGGACTGTTGGCCCTCGGCCAGGCGCTCGCGCTGCTCCTCGATCACCTCGGGCGGCGCCTTGGCGACGAAATCGGCGCTGCCGAGCTTCTTCTCGATCTTCACGATCTCGCCCTCGGTCTTCGCCAGCTCCTTCGACAAGCGCGCCTTCTCCTTGGCGACGTCGATCAGCCCCGCGAGCGGCAGGACGAAGACCGCTTCCTCGATCGGGATCTGGACGGCGCCCTTGGGCGGCGCACCGGTCAGGGGATCGATCTGGCTCACCCGCGCCAGCCGGCGGATCAGCTCGCCATAGGTCTCGAGCCGCTTCGCCGTGGCGGTGCTGGCGCCCTGCACCAGCATGGGCGGCTGGGCGGCGGGCGCCAGGTTCATCTCGGCGCGAACGGCGCGGATCTCCGAGATCAGGCGGACCACCCCGTCGAGCTCGGCCATCGCCTCGGCATCGCTCATGGCCGCAGGATAGTCCGGCCAGTTCGCGCGGATGAGCTCGCCCTTGCCGCCGAGCTGCGACCAGATCTCCTCGGTGATGAAGGGCATCAGCGGATGCAGCAGATGGCAGATCTGACCCAGCACCCAGGCGGCGGTCGCCCGCGTCTCGGCAGTCGCGACCGCGTCGCTGCCGCCGAAGATCGGCTTGGCGAATTCGAGATACCAGTCGCAGAACTGGCCCCAGGTGAACTGGTAGAGGCTGTTGGCGGCGTCGTTGAAGCGATAGCCGGCCAGCGCCGTCTCGAACTCCGCTTTCGCCGCCGCGAGCCGGCCCAGAATCCAGCGATTGACCTTCTGCCGGGCGCTCCGCGGGTCGAAGGAAAGATCGAGCTGGGCGCCGTTCATCTGGCAGAAGCGCGTGGCGTTCCAGAGCTTGGTCGCAAAGTTGCGATAGCCCTCGACACGGGACTCCGCGAGCTTGACGTCACGGCCGGGTGCGGCCAGCGCCGCCAGCGTGAAGCGCAGCGCATCGCAGCCATATTTGTCGATCAGCTCGAGGGGATCGATGATGTTCCCCTTGGATTTCGACATCTTCTGCCCGTGCTGGTCGCGCACCAGCGCATGGATATAGACCGTGCGGAACGGCACATCCTTCATGAAGTGCAGGCCCAGCATCATCATCCGCGCGACCCAGAAGAAGATGATGTCGAAGCCGGTCACCAGCACGTCGCCCGGGTAGTAGCGCTTCAGCTCCGGCGTCTGGTCGGGCCAGCCCAGCGTCGAGAACGGCCAGAGGCCGGAGGAGAACCAGGTGTCGAGCACGTCCTCATCGCGCTTGAGCGGGACATCCTTGCCGTAGGTGCGCCTGGCCTCGGCCTTGGCCTCCGCCTCTTCCTCGGCGACGAACACCTTGCCGTCGGGTCCGTACCAGGCCGGAATCTGATGGCCCCACCAGAGCTGGCGCGAGACGCACCAGGGCTGGATGTTGCGCATCCATTCGAAATAGGTCTTGGTCCACTGCTCCGGCACGAACTTGGTGCGGCCCTGCTCGACCGCGGCGATCGCGGGCTTGGCGAGGGTGACGGCGTCGACATACCACTGGTCGGTGAGCCAGGGCTCGATCACCACGCCGGAACGATCGCCATAGGGCATCGTCATGCCGCGGTCCTCGATCTTCTCCAGGAGGCCCAGCGCCTCGATCTCGGCCACGACCTTCTTGCGCGCCTCGTAGCGGTCGAGGCCGCGATAGGCCTCGGGCGCGTTCCCGTTCAGCTTCGCGTCGGCATCGAAGATGTTGATGCGCTCGAGATCGTGCCGGCGGCCGACCTCGAAATCGTTGAAGTCGTGGGCCGGCGTGATCTTGACGGCGCCGCTGCCGGTCTCGGGATCGGCATACTCGTCGGCGACGATCCTGATCTTGCGGCCGACGATCGGCAGGATCGCATGCTTGCCGACCAGGTCCTTGTAGCGCTCGTCATCGGGATGAACGGCGACGCCACTGTCGCCCAGCATGGTCTCGGGGCGCGTGGTCGCCACCACGATGAAGCGCCCCTCCTCGCCCTCGATCGGATATTTGATGTGCCAGAGATGACCCTTCACCTCGCGCTGCTCGACCTCGAGGTCCGAGATCGCGGTATGCAGCTTGGGATCCCAATTGACGAGGCGCTTGTCGCGATAGAGCAGCCCCTGGCGATAGAGCTCGACGAAGACCTTCCGCACCGCGCGGCTGAGGCCCTCGTCCATGGTGAAGCGTTCCTTGGCCCAGTCGGCCGAGGCGCCCAGGCGGCGGAGCTGCCGGGTGATGGTGCTGCCGGACTCCGCTTTCCACTCCCAGACCTTCTCGACGAACTTCTCGCGGCCCAGATCGCGGCGATGGATGCCTTTGGCCTCGAGCTGACGCTCCACCACCATCTGGGTAGCGATGCCGGCATGATCCGTGCCCGGCTGCCAGAGCGCGTCGCGTCCGCGCATCCGCTCGTAGCGGATCAGCACGTCCTGCAGGGTGAAGGTCAGCGCATGGCCCATATGCAGGCTGCCGGTGACGTTCGGCGGCGGCATCATGATGGTGTAGGGCTTGGCGTTCGAATTCGTGTCCGCGGCGAAGGCACCTTCGGCTTCCCAGCGGGCATAGTGCCTGGCCTCGACCTCGGCGGGGTTGAAGGTCTTATCGAGCATGGTCGGGGCGTTTCCTTGATTGACGGGATCGAGGCAGGGCGGGCCCGGCCGGGAGCGGGCCGATACGGGACGAAGGCAGGGGATTAGCCCCCGACAGGGGTCGGACGCAACCCCTCGCGGCGCCGCGGGAAGGGGCGCGCGAAGCCGGGAATCTCGGCAGGGTTAACGAAACCCGCGCCCGCCGGACGGTCGGTCCGGCCGCGGCCGGCGCTAGCCCCTGCTGCCGAGCGAGCGTTCGACCAGCCGCGCGATCTCTTCGCGCACGATCCGCTCCACCAGCCCCGGCAGGTTGGTATCGAGCCATTCGCGCAGATGCGCCTCGAGCCGTTCCCGCATGATCTGGTCGACCATGCGGCGGCCTTCCTCGGTGAAGCCGCGGCCGGGCTGAACCACCTGCGCCAATACCGACAGGGCCGCCGAGGACGCGATCTCGGTCGCCTCGGACATCAGGCGGCTGCTCCCCGCCAGGGAGGGCTGGGGCGTCGGGCGGGAGGGTGTCACGGGCGGTGGCGGTGTCACGGAAATCTCCAGGGCCTCGCCCGGGTGCTCTATCTCAGGTTCGGCTTCAGGCTCAGGCTCGGGTTCAGGCTCCGGCTCGGGAACCGGCTCCGGTTCGGGCTCTGGCTCGGGCAATGGCGCGGCTGTTACCGGCGGCGGCACGGGCGCCGGGGGTGGAACGGGTTCCGGGGGCGGCACCGGGGCGGCCTTGGGCACGGGCGCCATGGCAGGTGTTGCAGCCGCGGGCGGCGGGGCGACCGGCTCGAGGGCCGTTTCCGGCTCGGCCAGGCTCGGCGCCGCCACTTCCTCGACCAGTTCCAGCGGTTCCGGCTCGGCCGGCTCCTCCTCGGGCGCAACCTCGGTCAGTTCCAGGACATCGTCTGCATCGGCCGCAGGCTCGGCCGCGGGTGGCTCCGCCTTGAGCGCGACCGGCTCGGGCTCGGCCGCCGGTGGCTCCGCGGTGTCCCCGGCCCGCTTCCCGTCTTCCGAGATGATGCGGCGGATGGAGGAGAGAATCTCCTCCATGGTCGGTTCTTGCGCGCCACGGGCCTGATTCATGGGGGGCTCCTTACCGCGCGTCATTGCACGGGACTGGCAAGTCTTCGGCCGTAAACAGTTAATTTACCATAAAACGCAACATGCCCCAGGCAAAACGGCACGGGCGGCGGCCGGCAACCCAGCGACCTTGAAACTATAGAGACCATCGCGGCCGAGTCCGGGAAGCCCCCGGCAGCCCGGCAGCCCGTCGGTCTTAGAACACGAAACTGGGCGCCTTGGCGAAGCCCGGCAGGCGCGGCACCGAGCAATCGAACACCACCCGATGGGCCAGGCCGGCCTCGGTCCGGGTCGCCAGCACGGCGCGACCGGGGCCGTCCGCCTGCAGCACCGTCACCAGCCGGCCGCCCACCCCGAGCTGCCGGGCGATCACATCGGGGATCTCCTCGATCGAGCCGTCGAAGAGAATGACGTCATAGGGCGCCTGGCCCGGATGACCCGCATTCAAGGGCCCGCGGACCAGGCTCACATTGGTGGCATCGAGCTCCGCCAGCAGCTCCTGGGCCTTCTGCGCCAACGCGGCGTCGCTCTCGACCGCCACGACACTTGCCGCCAGGCGCGCCATGACCGCCGCCGAATAGCCGTTGCCGCAGCCGATGACGAGAGCCAGGTCGGTCGCCTTGATCTCGGCCAGCTGGAGGAGCCGGCCCAGCACCATCGGTTCCATCAGGTAACGGCCCGGCGCGATCTGCAGATCCTCGTCGAGATAGGCCACGCTCTTGAGGGCGCGGGGCACGAAGAGCTCGCGCGGCACCTCGCCCATGGCCTCGAGCACGGTCTCATCGGTGATCTTGTTGGTGCGCAGCTGGCTTTCCACCATGCGCCGGCGCAGGGCCGTGTAATCCATGAATTCCTCTCCCGACCTGTCGCGCTCCCCCTGCTGGAATCGGCGGAACCGGCTTCCCGCGGGGCGCGGCCGCCTGCGGATATACAATGGCGCCGGGGGCCGAGACAATCTGCCCGAGGAGCGCCGTCCCGCAGCCCCACCCCATGCCTTGACCCTGCCCGGGCCCATCGCTAAACATCGCGGTCCGCCCGGTGGGGCGCCCGCAGCGCCGGGCGCACCCCCGGATGCCTCCGGCCCGGTGGCAGAGTGGCTATGCAGAGGACTGCAAATCCTCGTACATCGGTTCGATTCCGGTCCGGGCCTCCAGATCCATCGGAAATCCCGCAAAGAAGCTCGCCGCGCGACTTGGCAGCGAAACACGGGATAATAGGCCGGCCGGCTCGAACGGCCGGCATCCGCGGGCCTCGCCAGCCGGACAAGATGAGCCCTGCGAGCCTCCCCGGCTCTCTATGGCAGGAAATGGGGTATGGCCGAGGACCTTCCCGAGGATCTCCTGGAGCGAAAGAAAATCGCCAGCTCGGTGCCGGGCCATCAACCCCAGACATCGGCTTGCTTCCACGCCGATCTGTACAGACGAATCCTCGAAAATCGACACAAGGGGCAAGGTATCGTCGAGGTCGGATGCTTTTCCGGGGGTTCGACGATCGTGCTGGGGCATCTCTGCGAGCAGCTGGGTTGGCCCTTCCATGTCATCGACATAAACCAGGCCTACATCGATCTGACGAAAACAGTCCTCGATCGTGTCGGCGATCGCTCGGCGCCGATCTTCTTCGCCGGGACGCTCAAGGAATTTGCGCAAGCTCATCGGCTCGACTATCGGATCAATACGATCCTCATCGACGCCAATCACGACTATGAATTCGTCCGCAAGGACATCCAATCGATATACAGCCTCAATCGCCGACCGCATTTCGCGGCCTTTCACGATTACAGCTTGCGAAGCTCCAATCCGGCGCACGGAAATATCCGTGTCGACCGGGCCATTCACGACAGCTGGGGCGCGCGCCTGCCACTCGAACGAATCGGCATTCAGTTCGGCCCCGACCCCGCGCCCAGCCGACAACGGCCTTCGCCCAGCGGTTCCTACTGGGAGGCGAACGGCAGCGAAGCCGTGATGATCGCGCTGGCCGATGTCGGATTGCCGGCCGATCTTGGCCTTTTGCGGCGTTTGCGTATCATGGCGAATTGGCGTGACAAGGTCGCCAGCCGCTAGCGCTCGTGGCTTGCGGAAGCTCGTTCGGGCTCGCTTCGAATTCCGTCATGACCTTTTCCGTTCCTGACCCGCCGGATGCATCTCGACCCGCGAGGCCGTGCGATTTCATGACTTGTCTCAGCCCCGACCAGGACAACCGTCGCTGTCTCGATGCGCCTCCGCCGGTCGGTGCGACGCAGGAAAGCGGGCGCGCCCGTGTCATCTGAAGCGGCGAACCCGCATTTCGGCTCCGCGCGCGCGGCCGTGTCCGATCCGGAGCTGATCGTCACCAATCTCCACCGGAACTATACCGGCGTCTCGACCACGATCGGCGTCCTCCTGCCGCTGCAGGCAGACCGTCACCGGCTCTGGCTGGTCGGAAAGCCTCTGCCGGATTTCCGCTCGGCGCATTCCCTGCTGGCGGCGCTCGCCGCCTCGCGCCGCCCGCCCGCGGGCCGGCCATTCCGCATCTGGCATGTGCGGCGGAATGTCGAGCTGCAGGTCGCCTGGCTCGCCCGCGATCTGCTGCGGCTTCCCATCCGGATCGTCTTCACGTCGGTGGCGCAGCATGTGCACTCCTTCTGGCCGCGCTTCCTGATCGCCCAGGCCGATGCCGTCATCGCCACCTCGAAGCGCGCGGCGAGCCTCAGGCCCAACGTGGCGGGGATCGTGCCGCACGGCGTCGATACGCGGTTCTTCCGGCCGCCGGCCGATCGCGCACAGGAATGGGCGGAGACCCGTTTGCCGGGCCGCTACGGCATCGGCATCCTCGGACGCGTGCGCCGCGGCAAGGGCACGGACCTCTTCGTCGAGGCGATGCTGCGGCTCCTTCCCCGCTTTCCCGACTTCACCGCGGTGATCGTCGGTCCCTGCAAGATCCGAGACCGGGCCTTCAAGGCCGGGCTTGTCGCCCGGATCGAAGCCGCCGGCCTCTCGTCGCGCATCCGCTTCCTGGGCGAGGTGGAATGGGCCGAGATCCCGGCCTGGTACCGCCGCCTGTCGATCGTCGTGGCCGCGGCCCGCTACGAGCCCTATGGCGTGACGATCCTCGAGGCGATGGCGTCGGGTGCCGCGGTGGTCGCGACCCGCACGGGCAACTACGAGGCGATGATCGAGGAAGACCGGAACGGCTTCCTCGCCGAGCCGGGCGACGCCGACAGCCTGACGGCGGCCCTCGAGAAGGTGATGTCGCAGCCCGACCGGCTGCCCGCCATGAGCGCCGTCAGCCGCCAGCGCGCGACCACCCTGTTTCCGCTCGAAGGCGAAGCCGACGGCATCTCGAAGGTGTATGAGACCCTCTGGCAAGGTAAAGACCTGCGCCCGGCAGCGAGCGGCCCTTGAGCGGATCCTGGAGCCTCTTCACCGCGACGGGTGCGCTCGAGCCGAGGGTGATCGAGCGGGCCGCGCCGGCATCGCTGGCGCTGATCCTGCTTTATGCCGCGTGCCTCGCCATCGGGAACGGGCCGGGCAATGTGCTGCTGGCGATCCTCGGCATCTCCGCCCTGCCCTCCCTTCTGCTTCGTCCCGAGCTGCGCCGCCGGCCGATCGTCGTCTTCTCGGCGCTCGTTATCCTCTACCTGCTGGCCATGGCGCTGCGGGCCGAGCTGGACGGTGCTCCGGGGAAGCATTTCCGCGCCGTCGACAACTACGCCTTCTTCGCCTACGTGCCCTTCGTCGCGGTCCATGTGGCGATCGCGCTGCGCTATCGGATCGGATTCGAGCGGCTCTGCTGTCTCGTCGTCGCCGGCCTGGTCGCGGGTGCGGCTGCGCGGCTGTTCTGGGATGCCAACTGGCAGGCCGGCGCGGCCTTGTTCGACAGCTATCAGTGGGGCGGCGGCGGCAAGAACCGGAATTACCTCTCGATCGAAGCAGGACTGACGGTGCTGGCGAGCGGCTCGCTCCTGGTCATGACCCTGATCCAGGGCCGGTGGCACCCGGCCCTGCGTCTCCTCGGCGGCGTCGCCCTCGCGGTCATCTGCGTCCTCGCCTTTCTCGCACTGCTCGAGATGAAGAGCCGGACCAACTGGATCGCCGCGGCGATCGCCATGACGGTCTGGCTGGCGGTGCTGGTCGCCGGCCTGCTTCGCCACAGCCGGCGGCGGCGCGCGATCGCAGCCGCCGTGGTCCTGGCCTTCGCCGCTCTCATCGCGGCCGGGCTCGCCGCCTTCTCGGGCCAGATCGCGTCGCGCTTCTCCGATAATGGGGGCGTCGCCGCCAATATCGGCCTGTTCGCCCGGATCTTCGCCGGCGAGATCGACCCCGCCTCGACCGATCTTCATGGCTACGACCCGCGCGCCTACATCTACGTCGCCGCCGGCAAGCTGATCGCGGAGAAGCCCTGGTTCGGCTGGGGAACCGACCTGGCACCGCTGGTGAACCAGTCCGTCGATGCCAGCGTGCAAGGCGCGCGCAGCCATTTCCACAACGCCTATCTCGAGTTCCTGGTCGGGCTCGGCATCGTCGGCACGATCCTGATCGCGGCGCATCTGCTCGCGATCGTCGTCGCCTGCCGGCGGCCGAACGCTCCGCCGCTCGACCTCGAGGCCGGCGCGGTGCTGGCGGCCCTGCTCGCGGGCAGCTTGACCTATATCGCCGTCGTGGGTTTCGCCGAAAGCGCCAACCGGGTGGAGCTGATCACCCAGACCTTGATCCTGGTCTTCGCCGTGCTGCTCGGCCGTGGAAGCCTCGGCGAGGCGATGGCAAGCCTTCCCGGCTCCGCCCGTTCCGCTCAGTAGCCCTGGACCTTGCGATATTGCTCGGGCAGCGCGCTCAGCGCGCCGCGCAGGAAGCCCACGCCTCGTCCCGCCATGCGCGCGGCGCCGATGACGAGCGGGGCACCCAGGGAAGGCCCCAGCAGGCTCGCCACGATGCCCACGGGGAACAGCAGGCTCGCGCCCAGGAGCGAAAGCGCCGCCTCCGGGATCGCGCGCGCCAGCACGGGGCCGAACCCGCGCAGGCTCCGGCGTTGATAGCCGCGCACCATGCCGGAATGCATGCGCCGCAAAAACTGATAGCGCAGCGTCAGCCGCTCGGCCGGCAGCGTCTCCGTGACCAGGGACGCCATCTCATAGACGGTCCTGGCACCGGCGGCACGGATGGCGCGATCCATGGCGGTGTCCGAGCCGCCCGAATGGGCGAACCGGCTGTCGAAGCGAAGGCCCCGCTCCCTGAGCCAGGGCAGATCCACGCACCAGTTGGCGGTGGTGATCACGGTCCGGTCGAGCTTCTCGCGGCGGGCCCTCGCCCGCCAGCGGAGGCGGCGGTGCGAGCTGGCGACGAGCCCGCGGCAGACGAAGCGCCGCCAGGCGCCGACCGGTTCTTCCGGCGGGCCGAAGAGAATGGGACCGCCGGCAAATTGCGCGCTCTCCCGGCGCAGCGCCGCGAGCAGGGCCGCGAGCCAGCCCGGCTCGGGGATGGAATCGTCGTCGATGAAAGCCAGCCATTTTCCCTGCAGCGCGGCGGCCGCGTCGATCGCGCGATTTCGGACCGCGGGAATCCCCGGTTGCGGCTCCAGCTCATAATCGATCCGGACGGCGCCGGCGGCCGCTATCTCGGCGACGACCGGCCGCGCGCTGCCGGCCGGGTCGTTATCGACCACCAGAAACGCCACCGAGGTCCCGGGCGGTGTCCGCGCCGCGAGGCAGGCCTTGAGACAGCGGGCGAGCATGCGCGGCCGCCGGCGCGTGGTGACCGCCACGACGACGCGCTCGGCCGAAGGCAGCGCCTCGATCGGCGTCTTTGCGGTAGTGGCTCTGATGCCCATGAAGCGTCGTCCGGCAGCGGCAGCGGCTCGCCCCGTTATAACGCGGCCATCCGGTCGGAAGTTAGCGCCAAAGAAGCCGGGACGGATTTCGTCGTGTCGATGCCGGGAGACGGTTTCCGCCGCTACTCCTGCGGCAGCTTGTCGGGGCTGGCCTCGACCTCGGCGATCGCTTTTTCCCAGGAGGCGATCCGCTCGGGGCCTGCCGGGTGGGTATCGAACATCGAGGCGTGGGTCTTGCCGTCCAGCTTGGCGAGGACCACGAAGAGGCGGCCGGCCTTCTCCAGATCGTAGTCGGCGCGCGCCAGCAGATAGGCGGAAAGCAGATCCGCCTCGCGTTCCTGCTCCTTGGAATAGGAAAGTGCGCCGATCGAAGCGCCCAGCCCCATCGAATCGTTCAAGGCCTGCTGGTCCTGATAGCCCGTCGCGATCTGCGCGCCGGTCATGAGAATCGCGCCGATGATCATGCCGATGGTGGCGTTCTCCTTCTTCTCCTCGACATGCTGCGCGATCTCGTGACCCATCTCGTGCCCGATCACCGCCGCCATCTCGTCCTCCGTATCGAGATACTCCATCAGACCACGGAAGATCTCGATGCGGGTGCCGTCCGTCTGAGCATTGACGGTGTCATCGGCGACATAGACCACATTGAAGCTGCAACGCGGCGCCTCGGCATAAGCGCAGAGACCCGGCGCTGCCGCTTCCAGTCGGCTGGCGATGCGGCTCACCATCGCCCGGTTTTCTTCGGCGCTTCTGATATGCCGCGGCAGAGCATCGGCACTGGCCCCGCCGCCTGCGACGGTCAGCGAGGCACGATCGACATCGGCATCGCTGATCTGCGGCAGCTGGAACTGCGCGCCGGCACAGCCGGCCAGCATCGAGGCCGAAAACAGCGCAACAATGGGGCCGATCCGCATGACCTCGCCTCCGCCAGCTCGCGCGCGACGATACTACTACTTTTACGGGATATAAGGTCAATAGCCGTCCCGCTTCCATAGTCATGATTACCGGAAACAGGGGAAACGCCTGCAACCTTAAGGCGCAGACGGCCTCAGGCGGCCAATGCAGCCGCGCCGCGGTGCAGCCGGATCCGGACGCAGGTGCCGCCGGTTGCCCGGCGCGAAATCTCGATCTTTCCGCCCTGCATCTCCACGAAATGCCGGGCGATGGTGAGGCCGAGCCCCAGTCCGCCATGCTCGCGCGTATCCGAGGCATCGCGCTGCCAGAAGGGCCGGAAGGCCGCTTCGCTGGTTTCGGCCTCGATGCCGGGGCCCTGGTCGAGGATCGTCAGCTCGACCATGTCCGCCGCCGCGATCGCCTGGATCTCGATCAGGCTGTCGCGCGGCCCGAACTTCGACGCGTTACCCAGGACGTGGATCAGCGCCTGGCGCAACAGCTTCGCGTCGCCATGGATCATGAGGCCGTCATCCAGCTTGCGCTCGATCCGCTGCCGCTTCTCGTTGACGGCCGGCTCGAGGAAGCCGGTGACCTCTTGCAGGAGGGCGGCCAGGGAGAACTCCCGCAGCTCGGCCTCGAACCCGGCGCCGTCGATGCGGGCGGCGGTCAGCACGTCGTTGATGATCTCCAGGAGCCGCTCGCCGGAAGCGCGGATCATCTGCACATATTCCCGCGTCGTGCCGGAAGGCTCCGCCGGTCCCTGCATCAGCAGGAGATCGGAGAAGCCGATCACCGCATTGAGCGGCGTGCGCAGCTCGTGGCTGATATTGGCCATGAACTGCGACTTGGCGCGGCCGAAGGCCTCGGCCCGTTCGAGGGCCGCCATATATTCGCCGTTTCGCCGCTCGAGCTGCGCCGCGAGCTCCGACAGCTTGGTGTTGGCCGCGCGCAGCTCCCGTTCGTGGGTCCGCAGATCCTCCTGCGATCGCCGCGACCGGTCGGTCTCGATGATGATGATGGCGAAGATCGGTACCGTGAGCGTCACCGCGATGATTTGCGGCAGGGCTCCGGCGCCGATGAGCGTCAGCGCCGTCGACCAGTCGTTCGTGACGAACGAAGCGGCCGGACCGGCGATCCCCACCAGACCGCCCAGCAGCAGGAGCTGGAAGATCCGGCGGCGCCCTTCCCGCCGGCGCATCGTCATCAGGACGGCGACGGCCGCCAGATAACAGAGGCCGATCGAGACCAGCCCCGTCGTGGCGACCGGTCCCCCGACCGCGAGCCGGGTCAGCGCCGCTGCGACCGCCGTCAGGAAGCCCGCCGCGGGGCCGCCGAAAAGGGTGCTGAGGGCGATCATGGTCGCGCGGATGTCGATGCGAAGACCAGGCAGGGCTTCGGTCGGCTGCAGCAGGGCCAGAATCGCCAGCACGGCGAAACCGGCGCCCCAGATCAGGATACGGCGGCCCGGCGGCATGGCGTCGACGACCGAGCGCTGCCAGCCGATCCACAGACAGAAGAGGCCCATGATCGAGGCGTGCAAGACGACGTGGTAGATGCCCGACAGCACGCCGCTCATGGCCTTTGCGGGATGAACCGCTCCTTCTTCGCTCTGGTCGCCGCCTGCTCCGCCGGTCGTGCCGGAACAGCCTGGGGCCGGACGACGGCGGAATGACGATTCCGATCATTTCGCGCATTCGCTTCAAAACCCCTAACAGGGGTCAAGATTTATCCATTAGAAGCAAGCGCTTATCCCTCCATGGGGCGGCATGGAAGGAGACGCGGCGAAGGCGGGAGCGATTTTTGCGGCGCAAAAGGAAAATCCCCCGGATCGGGGGATCCGGGGGACCAGTGTAGGCCGGCCGCTGGCGTGAGTGGGGGTACCGGGCCGGTTTCTGCCCCGGGCCCGACAGTGTTGAGGCCGTCGGGCCCGTTGGCGAGATTGTGTCCTAGCCTCAGTCGAAGGTCGGGACGACCGACGTCTCCGGCTTGGTGACGTTGAGCGCTTTGGTCAGCACGCCCATCGTCGCCAGGAGACGGTAGCTCGCGGTCATCTCCGCGTAGGTCGCCGTCACCAAGGCATCGCGATTGAGGAACAGCTCGTTGTCGGCGTCCAACAGATCGAGCAGGCCGCGCTGGCCGATGTCGAACTGCTGACGGTAGATGTCGCGGGTATTGCGCGACGCCTCGACGCTGCGCTGCAGGATCTCGACGTTCGAACGGGCGGTCTGGATCGCGTTCCAGGCCACCTTCGCGTCCTCGGCAACCTGGCGCTCATTGACGAGCAGCTGGTCGGTCGCTTCGGTCAGGCGGTGCTTGAACTCATGGATGCGAGCCGTATCCGCACCACCGCGATAGAGGTTCCAACGGGCCACCACCAGCGCCGAGGCATCCTGGTCGCTGCGGCTGGTGCCGCCGGCGTTGATGTTGTTGTTGGCGGACAGCTCGAGGCGAACATCCGGCCAGTAGGAGGCCTGCTGCTGCTCGACATCGTGAGCCGCGACTTCCACGTCGGCGCGGGAGAAGCCGACCGTCGGGCTGTTGGCGATCGACTGCGCCACCGCGTCCTCGAGGCTCTGCGGCAGCATGTCGGTCGGCACCGTCGGCACCGTCAGGGAGTCGGGCGTCTGTCCGACCGTCTTCATGAACGCGTATTCGGCATCGGCCAGATCGCCGCGGATCTGCGTCAGGGCCGCTTCGGACGAAGCCAAGCGGGCTTCGGCCTGGCGAACGTCGGCGATGTTGCCGCCGCCCGACTGCGCACGCAGCTGCACGTCCGACAGCGTGCTGCGATGGACCGCCACGTTGTCCTCGGAGATCGCCAGACGCTCGCGGTTACGCAGAACGTCGATATAGGCGCGGACCGCATCGAGCGACACGTCTTCCGAGGTCTCGCTGACGCGATTGGCCGCCGACTTCACGCGCGACTGCTGCCGGGCGACTTCGCTGTCGGCGAAGTGACCGTCGAAGATCAGCTGGCTGATCGTCAGCGACTGGTCGGAGCGCGGCTGAAGGCGCCCTTCCTCGTAGCCGTTGTTGTTCGTCGTGTTGTTGTTCGCCCATTCCGGGCCGCCGTCCAAGCGGACGTCGACCTGCGGATAATAGAGGGCTTCGCCCTGGCGCAGTTCCTGATCGACCGCTTTGCGATCGTTCGATACGACGCCGACGCGCGGGTTCGTCGAAACGGCGAGCGCCGCCGCTTCCTCGAGCGTGATCGCCCTGGCGTTATCGGACATGGCAAACAATGCCGACGCCGCGACAGCAGCGAGCAGAAGAATCTTCCGTTGCTTCATTGGATTCAGGCCCCCACACCTGGTCATATGGTCGGGAGCTTGCCGGTTGAACCCGGCGCACCAGCCCCCATCGATCATGGCCCTCGTCGCGAATCGCGAACCGAGCCCCCTCCCGTCGGTCAGACGGGTATGCCCGATAATTACCATTACCTATTTACAAATGCACGCCCTTTTAGCGGCAGCACAATCGAAGAAAGCGCTGCATGTCCCTTAGAATGACCAATAATAAAGTTTTGAGGCAGGCGGGCCGGTGCATTTTCCGACGCGCTGTGGCGGTGGCGCCATAGTGCCAACAGGGGAAATATTCTTTCCTAACAAGGCACCAGCCCTGGCACGGCTCGGACCGCCCCCGACTCGTCGGGGGACCGCCCGATTCCGGCACCCGATGGCCGGCCGGCCGACCCGCTTTCCTAGGAAATTATGCAGCCATGGACCCCGGCCGCGGGGGGTAACCCCCAAGGCCCGACATCGAGACGGGTCCGTTCGCCGATGCGAAACGGGCGGGGCCCCCGGCCCCGCCCTCGCGCTCAGCGTTCGCGCAGAGCCGTATCGCGGGCCCGCATGACCGGCGCCAGCAGATATTCCAGCACCGTCTTGTGGCCGGTGAGGATGTCCACCGAGGCGGTCATGCCGGGGATGATCGGCAGCGGCTTTTCGGCGGTGCCGAGGAAGTTCTTGTCCGTGCGCAGACGGATGCGGAAGAAGTGCTCGCCCTTCTCGTTCTGGATCGTGTCGGCGCTGATGTCCTCCACGACCGCGTCGAGGCCGCCATAGGTCGAGAAGTCGTAGGCCGTGACCTTGATGACGGCCGCCTGCTTCGGGCGGATGAAAGCGATGTCGGAGGGACGGATCTGCGCCTCGACCAGGAGCGTATCCTCGATCGGCGTGATCTCGACCAGGTTCTGGCCGGGCTGGATGACGCCGCCGATGGTGCGGATCTTGATCTCCTTGATGGTGCCGTGGACCGGCGAGCGCACCTCGGTGCGGGTGACGCGGTCCTGGTTGGCATTCATCTCCTCGGTGGTGGCCGCGAGCTCGAGCTTGGCCTTGGTCAGATCCTGCGACGCGTCGGTCTTGAAGGTGACGATGCGCTCGTTGAGACGCTTGCGGGCCTCTTCGACCGCGGCCTCGGCGCGGGGCCGCGCCAGATCGGCCGCATTGATATCGGACTTGAGGTCGTTGACCTGGCGCTCGAGACGCAGCAGGTCGACCTGCGAGACGACGCCCTGCGCCGCCAGGGGCCGGGTGATGTCGAGCTCCTTCTGGGCGAGCCCGAAGGAATTGCGCAGATTGTCGGCCTTGCCGCGCAGCTCGGCCAGCTCCTGCTGGCGCTGGGCCAGCTGGTCCTGAAGAATGGCGAGCTGCGACTGGAGCTGCTGCTGGCGGATGGTGAAGAGCGCCATCTCCGAGCGCGCCACGTCCGGCGCGCCCTGCAGAAGGTCGTCCGGGAACTTGATCCCTTCCGGATCGGTGGCGCCGGCGATCTCCGCCTCGAGGCGGGCCACCGTCGACAGGCCGCTGAAATAACGCTGCTTCAGCTCGCGCAGACGCGATTCGGCAACGGTGTTGTCGATGCGCATCAGCACCTGGCCCTTCTCGACGATCTGGCCCTCGTTGGTGAGGACCTCGGCCAGGATGCCGCCTTCGAGGTTCTGGATGACCTGGGTCTGGCCGGAGGGAACGACGCGGCCCTCGCCGCGGGTGACCTCGTCGAGCACGGCCTGATCCGCCCAGACCAGGAAGGAAATGACGATCACGAAGACCATGCCCAGCAGCACATGGGCAAAGCGTCGCGTTACGCGGCGATCGATCTCGGAAGGATCGATCCAGTCGTCGTAACGTTGCAGCGCGGTGGAAGCCATCTTGATATTCCCTTCGGATCTCAGCCTTCGGCGGCCTTGACGCGGCCCTTCATCAACGCATCGAGCACGCCGGCCTTCGGACCGTCGGCCACGACCTTGCCGCCGTCGATCACGATGAGGCGGTCGACCAGCGAGAGCATGGAGTTGCGGTGGGTGACCAGCAGCAGGGTCTTGCCGGGCAGGATCTGCTGCAAGCGGTTCTTGAAGGTGGTCTCGGTGCTGTTGTCCATGTGGCTGGTCGGCTCGTCGAAGACCAGCACGGTCGGATTCATCAGGAGCGAGCGGGCGATCGCGATCGCCTGGCGCTGGCCGCCCGAGAGATAGCGGCCGTTCTCGCCGACCTGCATGTCATAGCCATGCGGATGGCTGCGCACGAACTCGTCCACGCCGGCGACGGTGGCCGCCCGCAGCACCGAGGCCTCGTCCACATAGGGCGCGCCGATGCCGATATTGTCCTTCACCGAGCCGAAGAAGAGATGCGCGTCCTGCAGCACGCAGCCGATGTTGCGGCGCAGGTCGGCGGGATCGAGCTGGCGGATGTCGGTGCCGTCGATCAGCACCGCGCCCTCTTCCGGCTCGAACAGGCCCATCACCAGCCGCTCGATCGTGGTCTTGCCCGAGCCGATGCGCCCGACGATGGCGACGCGTTCGCCCGGCTGGATCTTGAAGGAGATGGAATCCAGCGCCTTGGTTTCCTGCCCCGGATAGCGGAACGAGACGTCGCGGAACTCGACCGCGCCCTCGACATGCGGGCGGCGCAGGAAGTCCTTGCCCAGCGGCCGCTCGACCGGGAGGGTCATCAGCTTGTTGAGGCCCTTGAGCGAGCTCCAGGACTGGTTGAGGCGCACCATCATGCCGGCGATCTGGCCGAGCGGCGCCATGGCGCGGCCGACCAGCATCGAGGTCGCCACCATGGCGCCCATGGTCATCTCGCCCTCGGCGGTGCGGTAGACGCCCCAGATGATCGTGGCCAGCGTGGTGAACTGCAGCGAGAGCGAGACGAAATTGACCGAGATCGCCGACCAGAACCGCGCCTTGGTCGAGGTCGTGGCCAGCGCGTCGACGAACCCGTCCCAGTCGCGCTGGCGGTGGCCTTCGGCCGACGCCACCTTGATCGTGTCCAGGCCCGCGATCGTCTCGACCAGGACCGCATGTTTCTGCGCGCCCTGGCGATAGGCCTTCTCCGACGCTTTGCGCATCGGGATCTGCACCATCATGCTGACCGCGATCACCACCGGGATCATGACCAGCGGCACGATGGCGATGGGGCCCGCGATGAGCGAGATCACGAAGATGAAGAGGAACAGGAACGGCAGGTCGACGATGGCGGCGAGCGAGGCGGAGGTGAAGAAATCGCGCAGCGGCTCGAAGCCCTGGATGTAGTTGGCGAAGGCACCCGAGGACTGCGGCGCCGAATCCATGCGGATGCCGAGGACCTGGCCGAAGATGCGCGCCGAGATCTGGCGATCCAGCGCCTTGCCCGTGCGCTCGAGGAAGTAGCCGCGCAGCGTGCGCATGATGAAATCGAAGCAGTAGGCCGCGGAGACGCCGATCGCCAGCACCCACAGGGTGTCGAAGGCGCGGTTCGGGACGACGCGGTTATAGACCGACATCACGAAGACCGGCGAGATCACGGCAAAGATGTTCAGCAGCAGCGAGGCGATGATCACCTCGACATAGATCGTCGAGAAGCCGCGCACCGAGCCCCAGAACCAGCTGCCCTGCTGCTCGATCGAAATGTCGCCGGAGCGCGCGTCGAGACGGATCTTCGGGCGCGCGATGATGCAGCTGCCGCTGTAGAGATCCTCGAGCGTCGCGATCGAGACGCGCTTGCTGCCGTCGATGTTGTCGGTGGTGACGATTTCGGCGAACTCGCCGTCTCGGCGCAGCAGCACGCAGGCCTGCTTGTCCTTCAGCAGCAGAACGCAAGGCAGCGCCAGGTCCGGGATCGACGGCAGCGCGCGCTTGGAAACGTTGGCGGCAAGCCCGATGCGCTCGGCGGCCTTCAGGAACAGGGGCGGCGTCAGCCCGCCGGCGGCGACGGGAAGGCCGGCGGCCAGGGCGGCGGGAGACCGCGGTGCACCATAGAGGCGCGACAGGATGACGAGGGTCTGGAGGAGAGGATCGTCGCGTTCAACCGGGCCCGAATACTCGACAGGCACGGCCGCTTCTGGGGCTTTCTGAACCGCCGAATCCATCTGAACTATCCTTGTTTTACTGGTCGCCCCAATCTGCCGGTCGCGTCTTAGATTATCGTTAATTGTGACCGCTCTGTGGCCGACAAGAGCGCAGCCTTATATCGGAGTTGCCGCCCTCGCGGAAGGGAGATCGGTCCCGGCCCGAGAATTCGGCAGCCGCCCTAAGGCACTAGCGTAAAACAATGGCAATCCGACGAGCCCGCCCGGGCCTTTGTCGCGGGTTGCGCCAGCAAGGGCCGGACAAGATTACATTCCCGTCATACCCCGCTACGGCGCCTCGTCGGCATCGCGGGCGGTCAGCAGAAAGAAGGCCCGCGATGAAACATCGCTGCCGCGCCATGAAAACGGAAGAGAAAGCCCGGTACTTCCCGCAAGCGGGAACGTCCCCTGAGATCAACCGGCGTGGGTTGCGATCGTGATCTCGACTTCCGGCGAGTAATACAGACGCATCCCGCCTTCGAACGTAAAGAACGAAAGCCCGTTGACGTCGGTACCGTCGGCGGTGAGATGGCTGTCCGCGATGCCGCTCTCGGAGATCTGAAGATCGGTCACGATGTTCAGATGCAGCTGGCCCTGCGGGCTCACCACCACGATCTCGCCATTGGCGTCGGGCAGCAGATCGTTGAGGGAGAGCGTGATGTGGTCGGCATCGGGACCCGCCGCCGGCGCCGTGGGCGCCGCGGTGAGTTTCAGATCGCCGCTGTCATCGACGATAGTCATGACCATCCGCTCCTGTCCCCTGCTCTCCTCCTCAGGCGCAAGAATCCTGAAAAGGCGTTTAGGGTTTACACGTCATTAAATCCTAAGGGAGAGGGGAGCGGGTTTCAACAGAATTTAGCGCAAATTTGTCGCATCTGGCAGCCCTGCCGGGGACTTAGCCGCGGGGACAGGTCCCGTGCCGGGGCCGTTAACCAGGTCCCCGGTCGACCAGGATGAGGAAGGAGGACCCCCCGACCGGGTCGATCACCCCCGGGCAGATATTGGCCCGCGCCGTCACCACCCGCCCCGGGCGCAGATACACGATCCGCCCCTGGTAGACGTGGTGCGCCCCATTCTCAAATTCCTGCAATATTTTATCCAGCGGTATCTGAGATTTAATCTGGATGTAGTGGCCGATCATGCGGCCGATGAGGGCGGTCGCGTCGACGCCCAGCCATTGCACGGCCGCCTGGTTGGCGCGTTGGATCGACTGGTTGTGGGAGACCATCAGGGTCGGGCTCGGGCAGGCATCGACGATCAGGCCCAGGGGCACCCCCTGGTTGGTCAGGCTGCGCTCCTCCAGCTCGCCCTCAACTCGATTTAACTGCTCCAATGTCTTGGAAAGGCAGTAGGATCTGATCGCCGCGGTGAGATTGACCTCTTCCGTGGCGCCGCGCGCGACATGGCCGATGAGCTGATTGAGCCGCAAGCCCTGCTGCTGCGACAGGTCCTCGAGCCGCTCCCACCAGATCGGCTCGAGCTTCACGGAATAGCGCCGGCCTTCAAATTGAACAATTCGATGTCGCATGGGCCCCTCGACAAGGCCCACATCATAGTGTGCGGTTTCTTTCCTGTCAGTTGGAAAGCGGTACTGCCCGTACTGCTGGTTGGTGAAATGTTAACGACACGGTCCTGCTAATATGCGCGCCTCACAAGGAGATCGCCGCACATGAAGGACGCCGACAAGAACACCTCCATCGTCAGGCTGACGGGCATCGCCCCCGAAGGCTCCGCCCAGGCCCTGCGCGGCGAGTTCGATCGCTCCGACCTGGAGATGATCCGCGTCTATGAAGACCTCATCGACATCCTGATGGCGAAGCGGATCGTCCTGCTGACGGACTTCCCGCAGGCGGCGCAGGAGAAGATCGTCCGGCGCAAGAAGCTGCGCTCGTCGCTGGCGCCGATCACGGGCATGTTCTCGGCCGACGAAGAAGGCGCCGGCCTGATCTAGGCGAAACGGGTCTAGGAACGGCGGCCTAGCGATAGCCCGATGCGGCCCGGCCCAGGCCGGTGCCGCCCACCGCCCTGTGCAGCGACGCCACGATGTGATCCTGCGTCGCGAGATCCAGATAGGCATGCATCGGCAGGCTGAGCACCTCGCCTGCCAGTCTTTCGCTGCGCGCCAGTCCGGTCGCCGCAATGGGCGAACCCGCGTAGGCCGGCTGATGATGCAGGGGCCGCGGATAGTGAATCGCGGTCGGGATCCCGTCCGCCTTCAACGCCGCCGCGACGCGATCGCGCTCGAGAACGCGGATCGTATATTGGGCCCAGACCGAGGACGCGCCGGTTCGTAAAACCGGTACGGCCGCGACAGCAGATAGGGCCCGGCCATATTCGTCGGCGACCTCCTGGCGGGCGACGATCTCTTCGCCGAACGTCTCCAGCTTCGCCAGCAGCACCGCCGCCTGGATGCTGTCGAGCCGGCCATTGATGCCCACGCGCTGGTGGTCGTAGCGATCCTCGCCCTGCCCATGCTGCCGCAGGCTGCGCAGGATCGCGGCCAGTTCGTCATCGTCGGTGAACAGCGCGCCGCCGTCGCCGTAGCAACCGAGAGGCTTGGACGGGAAGAAGCTTGTGGCGGTCACATGGCCGAAGCGGCCGGCGCGCTTTCCGTCGAGAGCGCTGCCGAAACTCTGGGCCGCGTCCGCGATGAGAAAGAGTCCCTCCTCCTCGGCGATCGCCTCGAGCCGGCCATAGTCGGCGGGCTGACCGAACAAATCGACGGCGATGATTCCGGCCGGCCGCAATCCGGCGGCCCGGGCCGCCGCCAGCGCGGGCCGGATGCTCTCGGGATCGAGATTGAAATCCTCTTCGCGGACATCGGCGAACACCGGCGTCGCGCCCACCAGCGACACCGTCTCGGCCGCGGCCACGAAGGTGAAGGCCGGGACGATGACCGCATCGCCGGGCCCGATCTCGCGGGCGCGCAGCGCCATCTGCAAGGCGTCGGTACCGTTGGCGCAGGAGATGCAATGGCGCGCGCCGGTGAAGCCGGCGAGCTGTTGCTCGAGCTCGAGCACCTCCGGCCCCATGACGAAGGCGCCGTGCGCGAGCACGCGCTCGATACGCTCCTCGATTCGCCGCCCGAGCCGGGCACGTTGCGTTTGAAGATCAATGAAGGGAATCGGACGGAGTGACTGTGTCACGGAAACCAGATGAAATGACGGCTCGCCTTGACCGGTTGTTAGAAGCGATGGGCCTTCGCGGCGATGGGCAATGATAGCCCGAGCCATGGTCACGAGAAGACAACAAAACGCAAACTCTGCTCAAACAATTCACGCGGATAGGCCTTGACGGTCGCGGCCAAGCGCCCCTACTTCACCATGATAAGCATTGTGCCGGTGCAATCTCGTCGATGCGCGCGACGATCGCGGCTCGATCGGGCAGACTGGGTTGGGCACCGGCCACCGTACAGGCCAGACTGCCGGCAACGCTCGCCCACGCCATGGCGGAGGCGAGGTCGTTTCCCGAGTCGAGCGCGGCGGCAAAGGTCCCGACAAAGGCGTCACCCGCGCCGGTTGTATCCAGGGGATCGACAGGAAGGGCCTCGATCCGCCAGACTTTTCCTTTCGCGAACGCCACGGCTCCCTTGGCGCCGAGGGTGACCAGGACCGCCCCGCCGGCATCGGCCAGCAGCCTTCCCGCCCGTTGCGGATCCTGGGTGCGATGTCCAGCCGCCGCGGCCACGGCGAGCACCTCGACCTCGTTGACGACAAGCCAGTCGATCAAGGGCAGCACCGCCTCGGGCAAGGGCCCCGCCGGCGCGACATTGAGCATGGTCGACAGCCCAGCCGCGCGAGCGCGCTTCAGCAGCGCCCAGTTCTCGGCCAGCGGCACCTCCATCTGCAGCAGGAGCAGGCCCGGCGGCCGCAGCCACGACTCTTCCACTTGTTCGGCGCTGGCAAACCGGTTGGCGCCCGATGCGACCAGGATCTGGTTGCGACCTTCCGCATCGACGCCGATGAAGGCCGCGCCCGTCGGCGCATCGACCGACGTCACGCCCTCGAGATCGACGCCGGCTTCGGCCAGATCGTAGAGCGCCACCGGCGCAAAGCCGTCGCGCCCCACCGCGCCGACCATTCGCACATCGGCGCCGGCGCGCCGTGCCGCCAGCGCCTGGTTGGCACCCTTCCCTCCCGCCGCCACGCGATAGCCCTCGCCGAGCACCGTCTCGCCCACAACCGGCAGGCGCACAACCGGCACCACCAGATCGACATTGAGCGAGCCGAAAACGAGGATCATGCGATCCCCACCTCCAGGCGCTGGGCGGCACGCGTCGGCAGCAGCACGATGCGCCGGCCCGCGGCGGTGACGGGACGGCCATCGAGCGTGGCGCTCGCGATCGCGCGAGCGGGAAACTCGATCCAGGAGCCTTCCCGAGCGATCGGCGGCAGGGTCAAACGGATCGCGCCGGCCTCCAGCTCGATCTCGCCGATACGGCCCTGCAGGTTGGTTTCGAACACGGGCTCGCCCTTCACCGACAGCGTCAGAACCCCGCCTTGCCCCGACAAGAGCGCGGGGCCTGCCGGCGAGAGGAAGCGCCCGTGGCGGAACGGTTGACCGCCATGCGCGATCTCCCAGCCATGCCAGGGATTGAAATCGACGGTCTCGGCCGCGGCCAGCCACGGCATCAGCGCGCCCCATCCATAGAAGGAATCCGTGTCGGGCTGATCCATCGCCTCGCCCGTGACCGCGTTGAAGTTCTCCGGGCAGCGGCGATGCCGGTGCCATTCGCCCTGGAACAGGCGCCAGCCATTCTCGGCGAGTGCGCTGGCCTCGCGATCGAAGCCGTATCGGCGCAGGCCGTGCCAGACCAGGAAATTCAGCGGCGGCCAGATGCGCCCGCGCCAATAGACATTGTCGTCGAAAGCCGGGTCGTCGCGGGTCACCGATGGCAGCAGCCAGGTTCCCCCGAACTTGCGGACATCCTGCAGCAACCGGACCATGGCGGCGGCCTGTTCCCGGCGCGCCGCGCCGGCAATCAGCGGATAGAAGCTGGTGGGAGCGAGGCTCTTCACGAAGGCGCCCGACCAGAGCCGGTTGGCGAAGACCTGGCGGGCCGGGTCCCAGAGGCGCTCGGCGATGCGCTCGCGCAAGTCGGCCGCGCGCCGATCGAGCCGTTCCGCCTCCGCCCCCTCGCCCAGCTCGCGCGCCATGAGCGCGAGCATCTCGCCATCGAGCGCCAGCAGGCTGTTGAGCCCGACATCGGCGCAATCGAGGGTGCCCGTCGCGGGATCGAAGGTCGCCTCGTCGTGGGTCGGCGAATTGTCCATGCTCGACTCGTCCTTCGCCGCCAGCTTGGTGCCGCGATAAAGGCCGCCGCCCACCGGCGAGGTGCCGTACTCCATCAACCCGTCGCCATTGCCGTCGCGCAAGCGCCACCACCAGTCATGGTTGGCGAGAAGGCGCCGATAGCTCAGCGTGAGCAAGCCCCGGTCGCGCAGGCGCTGATAGAGCATCCAGACGATGAAGCTGCCGATCGGCGGCTGCGAGCGGTCGACCCAGGCGTCGTTCCCGGTCAAGAGGCAGGGCAGATTGCCCGCGGGCTGCGATCCCGCCAGCACCGTCTCGAGATTCTCGCGCGCCACCTCGCCGTCGAAGGCACCCGCCATCAGCGCGTGATAAAAGATGTCGTCGAGCCAGACACCGAAGCCGCCGAACTTCTGCGCCACCCAGTTGCGGCTGAGACTGGTATAGGGCCGCCGGTTGATCGGGTCCCAGACGCTGTTCCAGCCCACCACATCGCGCACCGCATCGAGCGCACCGGCGAAGGCGCCCGTCTGCATCGCCTCCTCCGGCTCCGGCAACGCCGCGCCTGTTACCGCCTGGCTCAACCGGCTTGCCAGCATCGAGGCATCGCTGCCGACGCCCACGGCGAAGCGGCATTGCGGCATCTCCTCGAGATTGAACCGCATCACGGCGAACCGGCCGCCCGGGGCCTGGGACGCCAGGTAGAAATAACCGTGGGCCTCCAGCTCTTGCTTGAGCGCCGCGAAACCGTCGCGCGCCGCCGCATCCGCCTGGCCATGGAACGTCGTCATCAGCGGCACGCGCTCCGCCAACGCCATGGCATGGACACCGTCGCGTTCGGCTTGCAGATGGCCGGCCTGCGGCTGGTAGCGCCACGGGACCGCGTCGAGTTCCCCGGGTGGCTCCCAGCGCAGGCAGAGCAGCAGCCAGAACCGCAGGCCCCATTCGCCGAGCTTGAGTGCGCGCCAGCGGCCCCGCAGCAGGTGATCGCCCGGCTTGTCGATCGTGAGCTCGATCTCGGTACCGGCATGGCGCAAGGTCAGAGCCATCCGGCTGCCATCGACCCGGCGCGGCCCCAGCGTCACGCCAGCGCCGGGTGGGAACCGCGTGAACAGATTGCGGCTGCCGGCATAGGCGGCGATTCCCAGCTTGATGCCGCTCGAGAGATGCCAGAACTCCGCCGGATAGACGCTGTCCCAGCTGTTCCAGTCGCGGGCGGGCAGGACCGACCGTTCCGGCGCCAGCTTCGCTGTCATGACCGGCTTTCCGCCGGCTGCCAGGCCGCCATGATCTCGGCGACGGTGGCAAGCTCCACCTGGGCATCGAAGCGCGGATAGACATGCTCGAGCGTCGCCTCATGGGCCTTGTCGACGGAGCTGGCCACGGCGTCAGTCGCGATGATGACGCGATAGCCGCGATCGACCGCGTCCAGCGCCGAGAGCAGCACGCAGACATCGGTCTCGACGCCGCTGAAGACCAGCGTATCGGCCCCGCGGCGGCGCAGCCGCTCGGCAAAATCGCCATCGGCGAAGGCGGAATAGGTGATCTTGTCCGAGACCTCGCCGGGCGGCACGAAAGCGCCCAGTTCCGGCACCAGATCCAGGACCGCGGGATCCATCTTCTCGAGCAGCACGTCCGGCCAATGGCTGTAGAAATGATCCCAGGCGCCGGGCGCATCCTCGCGACGGTGCGGCGTGATGAAGCGGGTGAAGATCGCGGCCGACGGCCGATGGCTCAGGAGTTGCGCGATGGGCGCCACCACGCGCCGCGTGTTGGGCGAGCCCCAGGCCGTTCCTTCCATGAACAGCCGCTGCATGTCGATGACGGCATGGACCGTCGATGGCCCCAGCGGCCGTGCCAACGCGCTCATGCGGAAACCAGCACGCTATGGACCGGCAGCCAGCCGACATTGACCGCCGTTCCCGTCGGCAGCGGGTGGGCCGCGCGGTTCTGCTCGAACACGGTCACCATATGCCCGCCGACCTCGATCTTGTAGGTCAGGTTGGTGCCGGCATAGACGGCGCGCTGCACCCGGCCCTTGAAGCGGTTGAGCTCCGCGCCCGGCGTCGCCAGGCCTTCGACCCAGACCTGGATCTTCTCCGGCCGGACGGCGAGCATCACATGCGTTCCGGCGACCGGCAGCGCATCGGCGGTTCTGAGGATGCCGAGATTGCCGACCTCGACCGTGCCGCTCTCCAGCACCGCGCCCTGGAACAGGTTCGCGTCGCCCAGGAACCCGGCCGCGAAGGCCGAGCGCGGCCGCTCATAGACCTCGCCGGGCGCTCCCACCTGCACCACCTTGCCGTCGTTGAAGATCGCGATCCGGTCGGAGAGCGTGAGGGCTTCCTCCTGGTCGTGGGTGACGAAGATGGTGGTGATGCCGACCTCCCGCTGGATCTGACGGAGCTCGATCTGCATCTCCTGGCGCAGCCGCTTGTCCAAGGCCCCCAGGGGCTCGTCCAGCAGCAGGACCCGCGGGCGCGTCACCAGCGCGCGGGCCAGCGCCACCCGCTGCTGCTGGCCGCCCGAGAGCTGACGCGGCTTGCGGGCCTCGAATCCCGACAACCGGACCAGATCGAGCATCGCGCTCACTTCCTTGCGCATCATCTCCCGCGACCGGCCCCGGACCGAGAGACCGAAGGCGATGTTGTCGAAGACTGTCAGGTGCGGGAACAGCGCGTAGTTCTGGAACACCATGCCGATGTCGCGCTTGTGCGGCGGCCGGTCCCCGACCGGCTGGTTGTCGATCCGGATCTCGCCCGCGTCGAGATCGGCGAAACCGGCGATGGCCCGCAGCAAGGTGGTCTTGCCGCTGCCGGAAGGACCGATCAGGCCGAAGAACTCGCCCTCGGCGAAGCGGATCGAGACCTCGTCGAGGGCTGCGACCCGGCCGTAGCGCTTGACGGCGCCGATGACATCCACGGTGCTCACGATCGATCCCTCACCGTTCGCCGCCGAAACGATAGAGCCTGGCGAAGAGCAGCATCAAGCCCATGGAGATGGCGATGATGATGGTCGAGATGGCGTTGATCTCCGGCGTGAAGCCCTTGCGGATGGCGGCATAGATCTCGACCGGCAGGGTCGAGACGCCCGGCGGCGCCAGGAAGTAGGAAATCACGAACTGGTCGAAGCTGATCGCGAAGGCGAAGAGCGCCGCCGCCATCACGGCCGGCGCCATCACCGGCAGCGACACCCGCCAGAAGGCCTGCCAGGGCGAGGCGCCCAGAGTCGCCGCGGCTTCCTCCAGCACCACGCCGCGGCCGGCGAGGCGCGCGCCGACGACCATGATGACGTACGGCAAGGAGAGGGCCACATGGCCCAGCAGCATGGCGTGGAGCCCGCGCCCGATGCCGATCCAGAAGAAGAAGATCAGCATCGAGATGCCGATGATGAGCCAGGGGATGGTGATGGGCGGGAACAGCAGGAGCTCGAGCAGGAGCTTGCCGCGGAACTGATAGCGCGAGAACGCCATGGCCGCCATCGTGCCCAGCACGGTCGCCACCACCATGTTGGCGAACGCCAGGCCGACGCTGTTGAGGCCGGCATTGATCAGCCGGTCGTTATGGGCCAGCGACTGGAACCAGACCGTGTCCCAGACGATCGGCAGCTTGTAGAGCGGCGACTGGTTGAAGGCCAGGAGCACCATCACCACGATCGGCAGATAGAGGAACAGGAGCAGCAGCCCCAGATAGCCCCGGACGACCCAGATGACGAGCTTGCGCATGCCTCAGAATCCCTTGAGGCGGCCGCGCAGCAGCGGCGCGCTGGCAGCGAAGATCAGCAGCACGATGCCCAGCATGATGAAGGAGAGCGCGGCGCCCCGCGGCCAGTTGAACACGGTCGTGAACTGATCCTCGATCACCGTTCCCAGCATGATGCCCGAACGCCCGCCCAGGATCCGGGGCTCCATGAAGGAGCCGATGACGGGAACGAAGGTGAGGATGACCCCCACGAGAAGCCCCGGGAGGCTCAAGGGCAGGATCACGCGCAGGAACGCCTGCAAGGCCGAAGCGCCCAGGCTGCGGGCGGCTTCCGTCAGGCTGTCGTCGATCGCTTCGAGCGAGACGTAGCAGGTGAGGACCACATAGGGCAGGTAGCTGTGCACCAATCCGATGACAATGGCCGGATAGGTGAAAAGGACGCTGACGGCCGGAGCGCCCGGCACGATCTCATGGAGCACCCAATCGAGGAAGCCGCCCTCGCGCAGCACCATGGTCCAGGAATAGACCCGGACCAGGCCGTTGCTCCAGAAGGGCAGGATGATGAGCAGGAAGATCGCCTCGCGCCAGCGGCCATGGACATATTTCGCCAGCGCCATCGCCGCCGGATAGCCGACCAGCACGCAGACCAGCGTGACGTCGATGCCGAGCCGCAGCGACCGCCAGGTGAGCGTCCGGTAGAAATCCTTGTCGAGGAAGGTGAGATAATGCTCGGTCGTGAGCTGCGCTACGCGACCGTTGATGGGCGCCACGGTCAGGAAGCTGAAGAACAGCATCGCCGACAAGGGCAGCAGCACCGTCACGGTCAGCCAGACATAGGCCGGTGCCGTCAGGAAGCCGATCGTGGCGCGTCGGCGTGCCTCCTGCATCATGCCCGTGAATTCTCCCGGAAAAGCGAAAGGCGCGGGCGCGCCGCCCGCGCGCCCACGCCTCTCCTTGCGGCTCGTTCTATTGCGCCAACTCGGTCTTCACTTCCGACCAGAGATCGCCGTAAGCCTGACGCTCCTCGTCGCTCAAGGGCGCCATGTAGGTCAGCCGCTTGACCGATTCGGCATCGCCATGGATGGCCTTGCCGACATCGCCGTCGGGCAGCGTGGCGTTCGCCTTGAGGTTCGCGGAAGCCGGTGCGCCGATCTTGGTCGCCCACTCATAGTAGAATTCCGGGCTCACCATATAGTCGATGAAGGCCGCGGCCCCGTCCGCATTGGGTGCGCCCTTGGCGATCGAAAGCCCGTCGAACCAGCCGATCCCGCCCTCTTTCGGGATCATGAATCCCACCGGCAGCTTCGAGTTGGTCTTGCTGCGCGCGGCCGAGCCGCTCCAATAGGTCGAGACATCGAACTGCTTGGCGGCGAAGAACTTGTTCCACTCGTCCTCCGAGGCCCAGAAGGTCTTCACCTGCGGCTTGAGCGCGAGGAGCTTGGCCTTGATCTTGTCGAGATCCTTGGGGTGGTTCATGTCCTGGCCCGTCGCGATCGCGGCGAAACTCACCACCTCGATGGCGTCGTCGCGCAGGCAGACCCGGCCGGCGAGCTTCGGATCCCACAGCACCTCGACCGAGGTCGGGGCCGGCTTCACCGTCTCCTCGTTATAGGCGATCCCGGTCATGCCCCACACCCAGGCCACGCCGTAAATCTTGCCGTCGGTGTTCAGATAGACCGAGTCGCGCATCGCCGGCAGGAGCGTGCTGAAGTTCGTGATCTTCGCGCTGTCGATCGGCTGGATCAGGCCCTCCGAGCTCGCCTGCTGGGTGTAGGTGCTGTTGATCAGCACCACGTCATAGGCGCCGGGGCTGGTGCGCAGCTTCGTCAGCATCTCCTGTTCGGAATTGAAATAATCGTGGACGACGTTGAAGCCGGTCTTCTTCTTGAAGGCCTCGAGCGCCCAGGCCTCGTCGGTTCCGTAACCTTGCCAATTCAATACGTGAAGATCGCCGGCCGCCCGCGCCCGGGGCATGACAGCCAGCGTGGCCGCGGCGGCGGCGGTGCCCAGAAGGGCACGGCGGGAAATCATGGGGGTTCCTCCGATTATTGTTGGTTCACAAGAATCTATGGCCGGATGCTGAAGGCCGGTCAATGGTGGCCTGGAAGGCCGCGGCGCACGCGGAGGGCTCGGAAATTTTTTCCCAGCCTGTCGCCGGCCCCCGGGGCCCTACCGGCCGGATTTTCCAGCCGGATCACCGAGCTAGTTGCCGATGCCTCATCCGAGCCGGCAGGAAGAGCCGGCGGCGGCCGACCGGTGGCCCGAGCCGGATGAACGTCGCCTTGCACTACCTTGAAAGGGATTTGTTTCTCAGGCCGGGCCGGCGGGTGGCCCCACGCATCAGCGGAAGGGCTCGCCGCTGATCCAGGCGACGAGGCTGTAGCGGACGCCTTCCTCGAGCGGCGTCACCCGGTGCAGCGTCCAGGACGGAAAGATCAGGACCGTGCCCTGGTTGCGCTCCACGGCAGCCGGCTCGCCGTCCCGGAACATCTGCAAATCGCAGCCGCGATAAGTGGCCGGGTCCGAAAGCTGCACCACCACCGAGAGCTTGCGAATCGAGGAGGCGCCGACGCCCAGATCCTGGTGCCAGGTGTAGGTGTCGCCGACGCTCTCATAGCGCGTGAACTGCAGGGCTTCGCCGAAGCCCGTCAGATCGAAGTGGTAGATTTCCTTGTTCACGTCCTCCACCAGGCGCCCGATCTTGGCCTGGAGCGCCTTGGTGGTGGGCTCCCCCTGCTTGAACCAGGTGATGCCGTTGGAGCGCTTGCTCCGGTCGATGACGTTGCTGCCCTGCCCCGGCGTCATGATCGTGCCTTCCTCGATCATCTGCGACTTGCCGGCCGCGATGATCCGTTCGCATTCGCGGGGCGTGAAATAGCCGCGAACGGTGGCCGTCACATGCAGGTTGGGATTGGGCGTGGGGGTCTTGATCATGGCATGCGGGCGGTTGGGCTGGCCGACCCTAACACCGGCCCTTCGCGAGGTCCATCGACCGGCCGGGATTTTCCCCGCCTCTCCCTCGACGGTTGATTCAGGTCAATGTTGCCCCCTCCGGGCCGGCGCATTCTTCCATCATCGGAGTGCCTCATTGGCGACGTGATGGAGGACAGCATGGCAGGCAATGAGCGACAGAAGGCGGAAGCGCGATCTGGCGAGCTGTTGCCGAGGGGCGTCGATCCCTTCGCCCCCTCCGGCCTGTTCGGCGATTTCGACCGCATGGTCGACGGCATGATGCGCGGGCTTTTCCTATCCCCGTTCGAGCGGCGGCTTTTCGACCTCCCGGCCGCGCGCGCGGCCCAGGGAGCCGTCGGCGGCAATGCCGTGGCCCCCAAGGCGGAGTTCAGCGAAACCGACAAGAGCTATGAGCTGAGCTGCGAGCTTCCGGGCCTCAGCGAGAAGGATATCGAGCTGACCATCCAGGATGGCGTGATCGATATCAAAGGGCAGAAGGAGACCCGGCGCGAGGAGAAGGACGACAAGAAGAACTATCACTTCTCGGAGCGCAGCTATGGCGCGTTCCAGCGCAGCTTCCGCTTGCCCGAGAATGTCGATGAGGGCGCCGTCAGCGCCCTGTTCGAGAACGGTGTTCTGACGGTCACCCTGCCCAAGCGGGCGGGGACGGCGGCCGCGCAGAAGAAGATCCCGATCGCAAAACGTTAGACTCCTGACGTTCGCGCTCGGGTAGGTCCCCCGGCTCTCCGCCCGAGGCCGGGGGACCGCCCTCCTCTCACCCTTTCATCCCTCCTCCCGAACTCCGGCGCCGCGCTTCCACGCGAATGCGGATTCGCGGCTAGGATGGCGGCGGCTTTCCACACCCCCGACGGTGATTCGATGCTCAGGCTCCGCCGCCTCGCCATAGACACCTACCGCGAGAATGTCGCCTTCCTGGCGCGCGACTGCCCGACCTACCGTCCGGCGGAGTTCCAGGCCCTGAGCAAGATCGAAGTGCAGCAGGACGGGCGGCGCATCCTGGCCGTCCTCAACATCGTCGACCAGCCGGGGCTGATCGCCCCCGACGAGCTCGGCCTCGCCGAGCAGGCCTTCCGCCAGCTGGGCCTGGCCGAAGGCGCGGCCGTCGAGATCGCCCCCGCCTCGCCGCCCAAGAGCCTCGAGGCGGTCCGCCGCAAGATCGCGGGCGCGCATCTCTCCCGCGCCGAGCTCGAGGCGATCATCCAGGACGTCGCCGCCAGCCGCTATTCCAAGACGGAGATCGCCGCTTTCCTGATCGCCTCGGCGCGGTTCCTCTCCGCCACCGAGGTGCTCGACCTGACCCGCGCCATGGCGGAGGTCGGCAACCGGTTGTCCTGGGCGGACCCGGTGATCGTCGACAAGCATTGCATCGGCGGGATTCCCGGCAACCGGACCTCGATGATCGTGGTGCCGATCGTCGCGGCGCATGGCCTGACGATGCCGAAGACCTCGTCGCGCGCCATCACCTCGGCCGCCGGCACCGCCGACAGCATGGAGGTGCTGGCCCGGGTCGATCTCGGCATCGCCGAGATGCGCAACGTGGTGGAGAAGGCGCACGGCTGCCTGGTCTGGGGCGGCCATGTGAATCTCTCCCCGGCCGACGACATCCTGATCTCGGTCGAACGGCCGCTCTCGATCGACACCCAGGAACAGCTCGTGGCCTCGATCCTGTCGAAGAAGCTCGCGGCCGGATCGACCCATCTCCTGATCGACATTCCCGTCGGCCCCACGGCCAAGGTGCGCAGCCTGGCCGAGGCGATCCGGCTGCGGAAGCTCTTCGAGTTCGTGGGGGACCGCGTCGGGCTGCAGGTGGAGATCGAGTTCACCGACGGCCGCCAGCCGGTCGGCCGCGGCATCGGCCCGGTGCTGGAGGCACGGGACGTGATGGCCGTATTGGCCAATGCGCCGGAGGCACCGCACGACCTCAAGGAGAAATCGCTGCTGCTGGCCGGCCGCATCATCGATTTCGACCCGGCCTTGCGGGGCGGCGGCGGCCATGCGCGGGCGCGCGAGATCCTCGAAAGCGGCCAGGCGCTGGCCGCGATGGAACGCATCATCGACGGCCAGGGCCGCAATCCGGTTCGCGAGAGCCCGGGCGAATTGACCGCGGAGATCGCCGCCCCCGCAAGCGGCATCGTCACGGCGATCGACTGCTACCGCATCGGCCGCATCGCGCGGCTCGCCGGCGCCCCCATGGACAAGGGGGCGGGGATCGATCTCCTGGCCAAGCTGGGGGACCGGGTCAAGCAGGGCCAGCCGCTCTATCGGATCCATGCCTGCTTCCAGTCCGATTTCCGCTTCGCCACCGAGCTCGCCGCCGAGAGCATCGGCTATGAGCTCGATGGCCGCAGCCCATCCTCACCCTGAGTGGTGCCCATGACTGTCAAGATCGCCTTCGCCGGCGCTTCCGGCGGCGTCACCGGCTCCTGCTACCGCATCTCCCACCCGGGCGGGTCGTTCCTGGTGGATTGCGGCCTGTTCCAGGGCCCCAAGACCCTCAAGGCGCTCAACTACACGGCCTTCCCCTTCGTGCCGGCACAGATCGATTTCGCGCTGCTCACGCATGCGCATACCGATCATTGCGGCCTGCTGCCCAAGCTCGTCAAAGCCGGGTTCAAGCACCCCATCTACACGACACGCGGCACCCTGGATCTGCTGACCTTCACCCTGCCGGACAGCGGTTATGTGCAGGAGATGGAGGTGGAGACGCTCAACCGGCGCAACCTCCGGCGCGGCCGCGCGGCCGTCGATCCGATCTACACCCAGGCCGATGCCGAGGCCTCGCTGAAACATCTGCGCGCCTGCGCCTATGACGAGTGGATCGCCTGCGGCCGCGGCGTGCGCGCCCGCTTCTGGAATGCGGGCCATATCCTGGGATCGGCCTCCATCGAGATCGAGATCGCGGATGGCGCCGCCGCGGGGCGGCCGCTGCGGGTGGTCTTCTCGGGCGATATCGGGCCCCGGAACAAATCCTTCCACCCCGATCCGACCGGCCCCGCCGGCTGCGACTATCTCGTCGTCGAAAGCACCTATGGCAACCGCGACCGTGCGGACACCGATGCCGCTTCACGGCGCGCCCAGTTCCGGGACGAGGTCACGGCGGCGCTCGCCCGCGGCGGCAACCTGCTGATCCCGGCCTTCGCCGTCGAGCGGACCCAGGAGCTGCTGCTCGATCTCGGCCTGCTCATGGCCCGGGGCGAATTGCCGAAGGTACCCGTGTTCCTCGATTCCCCGCTGGCGATCAAGGCGACGCAGGTCTTCCTCGCCCATGCGGCCGAGCTCGAGGATATCGGCGCGATCGGCAATCCCTTCTCGGCGCCCAACCTGCATCTGATGGAAACCTCGGAGCAGAGCAAGTCGATCAACCGGATCAATGGCGGTGCCATCATCATCGCCGGCAGCGGCATGTGCGATGCCGGACGCATCCGCCATCACCTGAAGCAGAATCTCTGGCGCGACGACGCGACGGTCCTGTTCGTCGGCTACCAGGCGCTCGGTACGCTCGGCCAGCTTCTCCAATCCGGCGTGCCGTCCGTCCGGATCCAGGGCGACGAGATCAATGTGCGCGCGACCCTGCGCAGCATGGACGCCTATTCCGGCCATGCCGACCGCGGCGGCCTGATCGAATGGGTGAAGGCCCGTCTCCCCGTGGCCCGCGCGATCTACCTGACCCATGGCGAGCCGGACGCCTTGGCGGGCCTGCGCGACGGGCTCGTCTCGGCCGGCTATGCGGCCGACCGGATCTTGATCCCGGAGCTCGACGACGTCTTCGCGCTCTCAGGCGAGCGGCCGGCGAAGCAGCCGGGCACGGCACGGCGCCTCGCCACCGGCCAGCAGCCGGCCGCCGACTGGCATAACGGGCTCGCGGCCCTGACGCTCGATCTGCGCCGGAAGCTGGAAGAGCTGCCGGACGATGCCGCGCGCGAGGATCTGATCGCGCGGGTCAACCGCCTCCTGCTTCGGCATCCCTGAACGCCCGGCGGGGAATCCGCGTCGGATCGCGGCCCTTTCAATGGGCCGCCGGGTCCGCCTGCGGCCGGTGATCCAGCGGCAGCATGGCCCATACGCCCTCCAGGTGATGGCCGTCATTGAGCAGCAATCGGGAAAGCCCTTCCGACGCGCTGCGGATGATGAAGCCGCCGCGGGGAAGATGGGTCTCGATCGCCTGCAAATCATGCTCGCGGGCGAAGGTGATCAGCCGGCGCAGCAGGAACTTCGACACGCCCTGCCCGCCCAGGAGATCGAGCGCCAGCAGATTGTCCACGACCAGGCAGGATCCGTGGCGCAGATCCTCCGTCGCGTAGAAGCTGCCGATTCCCTGGATATAGCCGTGCGAATCCTGGGCCACCATGATCCCGGCGCTGCCGTCCTCGTCGCCGGTACGCTGCGACACAAAGGCGCGCCAGCGCGCGAGCGAGATGCCGGTGGCGAGCTGAACGATCGGGTAGGCCCGGTCGGCCTCGGCGGCATGCAGCAGAACGGTCTGCAATCTGAGGGACATGGCGGATCCGGTTGCAATCCGGTTGCAGTTCGGCGGAATTCTGGCCTCGTGGCGCCCGCGCTACGATGATCTGGATCAAACTGTCGCGCCGCAACGAGCCGCTTCGGGTTGTATCCCTGTCCCTGGTTCTACAGAATGCCCGGACCCAATTCCGAACGGGTGGCGGACCATGGGAAACACGGCGTCGCCGCTGGCCAAACCGCGGCAGGATCGGGCGATCACCACGGGCTGTGCCGACTGCGAGATCCGGGCGATCGGGGTCTGCAGCTCGCTCGCACCCGGCGAGCTCGAGCGCATGCAGCGCATCGTCCGGGAGGCACAGTACGAAGAAGGCCAGCTGATCTTCAGCGAGGGCGAGCCGGCCGACAACCTCTTCAACGTCCTCACCGGCGCTGTCCGCCTGATCAAGCTCCTGCCGGACGGCCGCCGCCAGATTACCGGATTCCTGTTTCCGGGCGACTTCCTGGGCATCGCGCTCAATGCCACCTACGCCTACTCGGCGGAGGCGATCACCGGCACCAAGCTCTGCCGGATGGGCCGGCGCGACATCGAGACCCTGCTGGCCGACATCCCCAATCTCGAGCACCGGCTCCTGGGCGAAGCGGCCCATGAGCTGGTGGCGGCCCAGGACCAGATGCTCCTTCTGGGGCGCAAGACGGCGATGGAGCGCGTCGCCTCCTTCCTGGTCAGCCTGTCCGAGCGGGCCCAGCGCCATGGCTTTCCGGGCAATCCCGTCAGCCTGGCAATGAGCCGCACCGACATCGCGGATTTCCTCGGGCTCACCACCGAGACCGTCAGCCGCACCTTCACCCGGCTGCGCAAGGCGAAGATCATCGCCCTGGAGGGCAACGGTCTGGTTCAGCTCACCGACCGGTCGGCGCTCGATGGCTTGATCGCCGGCGGCAACAGCGACGCCGCCTAGCGGCGCGCCTCGGTAGCCGCCGGGCTCGCCTCCTCACCGTTCGACCCCATCGCCGCCCCGAACATTCCCGCGCCGCGCGGACATTTGAACGACACCGGTGCATCGCCGAAGCTTCGCGCCCCGTCTCTTCGGCCATTTGCCATCGATCGCCGCTATCCTGTTTACTGTTCCCTCGCCGGGTCGGCAGGCGCGCCGTTCGCGCCAGCCCGGCCATGCGAGGCCTTGATCCATCGGCAGGACGCGATCGCCAGCCATCAGGGACTGCCATGACCATCCGCAATTTCGACAAGCTGATGAAACCGGCGAGCGTGGCCCTGATCGGCGCCAGCCCGAAGCGCGACAGCGTGGGGGGCGTACTGACCCGCAATCTGCTGCATCAGTTCAAGGGGCCGGTCGGCCTGGTCAATCCGCGCCACGCCGATATCTTCGGCCGCCCGGTCGCGGCCAGCGCCTCGGCGCTGGGTTTCGTGCCCGATCTGGCCGTCGTCGCCACGCCCGCGCCGACCGTGCCGGCGATCATCGCCGAGCTGGGCGCCATCGGCTGCAAGGCCGCGGTCGTGATCGGCAACGGTTTCGGCTCGAGTGCCGAAGGCCGTGCGCTCACCCAGGCCATGCTCGACGCGGCCCGGCCGCATCTGCTGCGCATCCTGGGTCCCAACTGCGTCGGCCTCATGCTGCCGGGCCTCTCGCTCAATGCCAGCTTCGCGCATCTCGATCCGCTGCGGGGGCCGATCGCATTCCTGTCCCAATCGGGCGCGATCATCACCTCGGTGCTCGATTGGGCCAAGCCGCGCGGCATCGGCTTCTCCTGCATGGTCTCGATGGGCGAGATGGCCGATGTCGATTTCGGCGACATGCTCGATCACCTGGCGAGCGATCCAGAAACCCGGGCCATCCTGCTCTATGTCGAGGCCGTCACCCATGCACGCAAATTCATGTCGGCGGCCCGGATCGCCGCGCGCAGCAAGCCGGTCATCGTCATCAAGGCCGGCCGCTTCGCCGAGACCGCCAAGGCGGTCGCCTCCCACACCGGGTCGATGGCCGGTGCCGATGCCGTCTATGACGCGGCCTTCCGGCGCGCCGGCATGCTGCGCGTCTTCAGCCTGGACGAGCTGTTCGCGGCCGCCGAAACGCTCGGCAGCGGCCGGCGCATCGCCGGCGACCGGCTCGCGATCCTGACCAATGGCGGCGGCATCGGCATCCTCGCCACCGACGAGCTGGCTGCCCAGAACGGCAAGCTGGCGGAACTCTCGCCCGGCACCCAGGCCATGCTCGAGGCCGTGCTTCCGCCCAGTTGGTCGCATGGTAACCCCGTCGACATCATCGGCGACGCGCCGCCGGAGCGCTATGCCCAGGCGATCGGCCCCCTGCTCACGGATCCGGGATCGGACGTGCTGCTGGTCCTGAACTGCCCGACCGCGGTGGCGCCGAGCGTCAAGAGCGCGGCCAGGGTGATCGAGGCCGTGAAGAAGGCGGAGCGGCCGGTGCTGGTGAGCTGGATCGGCGAGCAGGATGCGCGCGACGCCCGCCAGCTCTTCGCCGCCGCCCATATCCCCAGCTACGAGACGCCCGAGCAGGCCGTCCGCGGCTTCATGCACCTGGTCCGCTACCGGCGCAACCAGGACATGCTGATGCAGACGCCGCCTTCCGTGCCCGAGCAGTTCGCCACCGACCTGCCGACGGCGCAGGCCGCGATCGCTTCGGCTCTCGAGGCCGGGCACAACCTGATTCAGGGACCCGAGGCGCAGGCGATCCTCAAGGCCTTCGCCATCCCCACGGTCGAGAGCATCGTCGCCGCGACGGGGGCCGAGGCCGCGGACGCGCAGCGCCGGATCGGCCAGCCGGTCGCCCTCAAGATCCGATCGCCCGACATCTCGCACAAATCCGACGTGGGCGGCGTCTCGCTCAATCTCGAATCGCCGAGCGACGTCGCCGTCGCCGTGCTCGCCATGCGCGAGCGGGTCGAGCGCCTCAGCCCCGGCGCCCGCATCGAAGGCTTTACCGTCGAGCCCATGATCCACCGCGCGACCGCCCACGAACTGATCCTGGGGCTCACCGACGATCCCACCTTCGGGCCGGTCGTGCTGTTCGGCAGCGGCGGCACCTCCGTCGAGGTCGTCGCCGACCGGGCCATCGCGCTCCCGCCGCTCAACATGGCGCTGGCGCGCGAGCTCATGGCCCGGACCCGGATCTTCCGCCTGCTCCAGGGTTATCGCGACCGGCCCGCCGCCGACCTCGACGCCATCGCGCTGACCCTCGTCAAGCTGTCGCAGATCGCGATCGACCTGCCCGACGTCGCCGAGCTGGACATCAACCCGCTGCTGGCCGATGCCAAGGGCGTGCTCGCCGTGGACAGCCGCCTGCGCCTGAAACCTGCCGCCCGGCCGGGCAGCTCGCGCCTCGCCATCCGTCCCTATCCGCGCCGGCTCGAGGAGCCGTTCCCGATGCCGGACGGCGGCGGCACGCTGCTGCTGCGCCCGATCCTGCCCGAGGACGAGCCGCAGCTCGCGGCGGCCTTCGCGCGCATGTCGCCCGAATCCGTCCGGATGCGCTTCTTCGCGCCGCTCAAGGAGGTGCCGCCCTATCTGCGCGCGCGGCTGACCCAGATCGATTACGAACGGGAGATGGCGCTGGTCCTGGTCGGCCCGGGACCGGCCGGCCAGGCCGAGATCTTCGCCGTGGTGCGGATCAGCGCCGATCCCGACAATGACAGCGCCGAGTTCGCCATCGCGGTTCTCGACCAGTTGGCGGGACACGGCATCGGCACCCGGCTGATGGAGAAGATCATCGCCTATGCGCGCGGGCGCGGCATCCGCCGGATCGTCGGCATCGTCCTCAACGAGAACCTGGCGATGATCGACATCTGCCGCCGCCTCGGATTCCGCACCGAGCTCGAATCGGACCGCGCGGATGCCTTGCGGGTGACGCTCGATCTCGCCGCGCCCGGTCCGGCAGCGTCTTGAGGCCGGCGGCAGACGCCGCGTCAGGAGCCTTGCCGCGCCCGCCCGCCACCGCCAAGATACGGGCCGACCGACCGCTTTCCTCGCGACCGACAAGGCCCGGCCTGCCTCACGATGATTTACTTCATCCCCGACGTCATGACCGCCGCCGAGATCGCCGAGCTGCGCGACCTCGTCACCGAGGGCAGTTTCGAAGACGGCATCGCCACGGCCGGCTCGCAAGCCCGCCGGGTCAAGAAGAACGAGCAGCTCGCCCGCAGCGACAAGAACAAGCCGGAGGTCCAGAAGCGCGTGCGCGACGCGCTGCTGCGGAGCGTCGAGTTCCGCCGCGCGGCCATGCCCAAGCATATCCGCCCCTGCCTCATCAGCCGCTACCGCCCGGGCATGCATTACGGCAAGCATGTCGACAATGGCGTGATGGGTGCCGACAATCCGGTGCGCAGCGATATCGCGGTGACGCTGTTTCTCTGCCCGCCGACCGATTACGACGGCGGCGAGCTGACCATCCATGCCAGCTACGGGCCGCGGCAGGTGAAGCTGCCGATGGGAGCCGCGGTGGTCTATCCGGCCTCGAGCCTGCACGAGGTCACGCCGCTCACGCGCGGCGAGCGGCTTTGCGCCGTGACCTGGGTCCAGAGCCTGGTCCGCGATCCCGCCAAGCGCGAGATCCTCTACGAGCTCGACCTGGTTCGCCGCCGGCTGCACGAGAAGCAGCCCGATGCCGAGGAGGCCTATCTCGCGCAGAAGAGCCACGCCAACCTGCTGCGCATGTGGTCGGACACCTGATACCGCCATGAGTGCCTCCGCGAACGGCAGTCCGGCGAAACCCGACTGGCAGCCCGCGCTCTACAAGCGGTTCGCCGGCGAGCGCGAGCGTCCGGCGCTGGACCTGATCCAGCGCGTTCCGCTCGACCGGCCGGACTTCATCCTCGATGTCGGCTGCGGCGCCGGCAATGTCACGGCCTTGCTGCGCGAGCGCTGGCCGCAATCCCGGCTCCTCGGCATGGACAATTCGCCCGCGATGCTGACCGCGGCCCGCCGGCTGCTGCCGGAGGTCGCCTTCGTCGAGGGCGATGCCGCCCGCTGGACGCCGCCCGAGCCGCCGGACCTGCTCTTCACCAACGCCGTGCTGCAATGGCTGCCGCATCACGAGACACTGTTTCCCCGCCTGTTCGGGCTCGTCAGGCCCGGCGGCGTCATGGCCGTGCAGATGCCGCGCAACCATGGCCGCCCCTCCCACACGCTGATGATCGAGACCGCGAAGTCGGGCCCCTGGCGGGCCAAGCTCGCGACACAGATCGACCGTCCGGCGCCCGTGGCCGAGCCGGCCTTCTATGCCCGGCTGATGGCGCCCCTGGCCGACAATGTCGAGATCTGGGAGACGGACTATCTGATGCGGCTCGCGGGCGACAACCCGGTCGTGACCTGGACGCGCGCCACGGGCCTCAGGCCCTTCATGGAGCCGCTCGACGAGGACGAGAAGACGCGCTTCGAAGCCGATTATGCCGAGCGCATCCGCAAGGCCTATCCGCCCGAGGCCGACGGCAGCACGCTCTTCGCCTTCAAGCGCATCTTCATCCTGGCCGTCCGCCCGGCCTGAACCCGAGGCCGGTCCGGCACTCAGGCCGGGACCCGGTGCGAGGCCGGCTGGGCCTGGATCGCGCCCGAATTCCGCCACACCTCCAGCGGGTTGGCCTTGCGCCAGCCTTCGACATAGCCGTCCAATGTCGTGAACTCGACGTCGCCGAAGCTCTTGTAATGCTCGATCAGCCGCTCGAGCATCTTCATGCGATAGCCGCGACCGATCACCTGCGGATGCATGGTCAGGTTGAACAGGCCGCCCGGCGCGTTCTCATGTGCATAGTCGAACTCGTCGCGCCAGATCTCCTCCACCTTGGAGGCCGAGGCCAAGCCCTGGCAATCGCGATCGACGAACTCGAAATGCGGGAAGTCGTCCAGGAGCCAGGTGATCGGCAGCTCGACCAGATCGACATTGGCGCCGAAGACATAGGGCGTCTTGTCGTCATACTTGTCGCCGACGCGCGCATAGTAGGGAATGAAATCGCCGCCCATCAGGCTCGAGTCATAGGAGAAGCCGTAATCGAGCAGGATCTTGATGGTGTGCTGGCTGAAATCCCAGGAGGGCGAGCGGTAGCCCTTGGGCCGCACGCCGGCCGCCTTCTGCAGCGCCTCCAGCCCCAGCTCCATGTTGCGCCGCTCGCCGGCCTCGTCGAAATCGGCCGGGTTCTCATGGACCCAGCCGTGATGGGCGATTTCGTGGCCCTCGCCATGGATCCGCTTGATCAGCTCGGGATAGGCCAGCGCCGTGTGGCCCGGCACGCAGAAGGTCCCGGGGATGCGGTGCTTGGCCAGGAGGTCGAGGATGCGCGGGATGGAAACGGCGCAGAACTCGCCCCGCGACACCACGGAAGGGTTGCGCGCCTTGTAGGAGCCCACCCAGACCGACATGGCGTCGAAATCGAAGGTCAATGCGCAGCTCAACGTCATGATGGCACCTCCTTGCCCGCCCGATTTATTCAGCCCGATCCCATTATGCCCGCCCCGACCCGCGGCCCAATACCCTGCCGACGGTAGGCCGGCCCTAGGCCCGGCGCCGGGCCGCCGAGAACTTCTTGATGCGGTCGATGAAGAGCAGGAACAGCTCGGTCTGCGACGAGATCGCCAGCTTCGCGTAGAGATGCTTGCGGTGGACCTTGACCGTCTCGCCGCTGATCTTGAGGGCCTGGCCGATCGAGATGTTGGAATGGCCCTGCAGGATGAGGGCCGCGATCTCGGTCTCGCGCGCGGTGGCGTGGAAATCCTTGAGCCAATCCTGCGCGATGTTGCTGAAGGGCTCGCCGGTTTCCGCCACATCCCCGGACGTGTCGCCCTCGCGCCAGGCGTCGACGGCGCCCCGGGCCTGCCGGCGCAGCAGCGCGCCCAGGAGCGGCGCGATATGCGAGAAGGCCGCGAACTCGCGGGTGTCGAAGCGCTCGGAACCGAGGCGGCGTCCCAGGGACAGATGCAGGGTCAGCTCGTCGTCGAACGGCCAGAGCAGCCCGATCTCGTCGATCATCGAGACCTTGGCATAGTAGCTGCGATAGAACTCGCTCTCGGCGAAGCGATCGGGCGCCAGATGCTTCAAGCGATGGATGCCGGTCCGCCGCTCGTCCCGGCTGGCGAGATAGAAGGGATCGAGCAGATAGGCGCCTTGCGCATACATCATCCGGAAGAAGTTCGGCTGCTGCGGCGACTTCTGATGCAGGATGAGCGGCGAGCCTTCCGGGCGGAACACGATCGCCACCAGATTGTCGATATGGAGCACCGTGTTCAGGAGGGCATGCAGCCGGTCGAAGAAGCTTTCGGTCTCGAGATGCTCGACCAGCCCGCCCAGAGCCGCGGGATCGAGGATCGCCGCTGTCAACGAGGCCGGCCGCGACCGGCCGGATGCGCCACGGCGCCTCGGGCCCGGTGCCGGCTTGGGACGATGGACAGGGCGAAATTCGCGGATGACGGCCAAAAGGTCAGCTCCCAGGGGAAGGTCTTTGCGCGAGGTCTTCGCCCCGCCTTCCCCGCAAGCTAGCAAAGCCGCGGCCTCTCTTGCCAGCCGGACCGGATTCCTGTGGATTCCGCCGGTTTCGGCCGGCGTGACGCGTCAGGCCGGCTCGGGCGTCCGGTCCCAGGCGCCGATCGATTGCGCCATCTTGCGCGCGGCCTCGCGCAGATCGTCGGCCAGGACCGGATCGTCGACCGCGCGGGCCAGCACCATGCCGCCGACGCAGAGTGCGGCGATGCCGAGCGCCCGCTCATAGGCGGCCTTGCGGTCGGGCCCGAGATGGGCCGAGAAGGCGCCGACCATCATGCCCAGCACCTCGCGATAGGCGGCCTTCACCGCCCGGCCGCCGCGCGCCACGTCGCTGGGCAGGCCCAGCATGGGGCAGGATCCCTCGATATCGTCGAAATGGGCCCGCGACAGATAGGCGTCGACGATGCTGGCGGCCAGCGGACGGTCGGCCGGCGGCGGCGCGCCCTCCTTGCCGCATTGCCAGGGCTCGCTCGGGAAGCGCCGCGTGAAGACGGTGATCGCCTCGGCGTAGAGCTCGTCCTTGCTGGTGAAATAGCTGTAGAAGCCGCCGCGGGTGAGGCCGGCCCCGGCCATCACCTCGTCGATCGAGACCTCGGACAGGCCTTTGCGGTTGAACAGCCGCCGGGCGCTGGCGAGGATGCGCTCGCGGGTTTCCTGCCGATGATCCTGGGGATAGGGCATGGTCCGTCACCTCCCTGTCATGACGAGAATGGGCCGGCATTAAAATATGTTCTTGAACATATTTTGGCTCAGGACTGAAGTCCACGCCACGAACGAACCCCAACCCCGGAGACCGGCCATGGGCAATCCCTTCGTGCATGTGGAACTGAGCAGCACCGACCTCGGCAAGGCCAAGAGCTTCTACAAGTCGCTGTTCGACTGGAAGCTCGAGGATGTCGAGATGGGCGGCGGCATGACCTACACCATGATCGGCGTCGGCGACGGCACCGGCGGGGGCATGATGAAGCAGATGATCCCCGGCGCCCCCTCCTTCTGGCTGCCCTATGTGCTGGTCGAGGACATCGTCGCCGCCACCGACAAGGCCCGCAAGCTCGGCGCCAAGGTGATGAAGGACGTGACGGAGGTGATGGGGGCCGGCTCGCTCTCGATCATCACCGACCCGAGCGGCGCGGCATTGGGGCTCTGGCAGCCGAAGCGGAAGTGAGGGCGCTGCGACCTGACCGTCGGCATGCTCCTGCCGACACTGTCAGCGCCCGCCCCCTGGTCATCCCCGCGAAAGCGGGGATCCATGTCAAAGCCTGGTGACCTGGATCAGGATGGATCCCCGCTTTCGCGGGGATGACGATGGAGGGCGACGCTTTCGCCCGTGCATCGAAGGCGCCAACCTGACGAGGGAAACTGCCCTCACCCCTCATGCGGGCGCAGCAGCGCGCGGCTGATGATGTGGCGCTGGATCTCGGAGGTGCCGTCCCAGATGCGCTCGACGCGGGCATCGCGCCAGAGCCGCTCGACGCCGACCTCCTCCATCAGCCCCATGCCGCCGAAGATCTGTACGGCATGGTCGGTGACGCGGGCCAGCATCTCGGTCGCGTAGAGCTTCGCCATCGCGAAATCCTGGTCCTCGACCGTGCCCTGGTCGGCTTTCCAGGCGGCGTTCATGACCAGCCATTCGGCCGCCTGGATCTCGGTCGCCATGTCGGCAAGTTTGAACGACGTCCCCTGGAACTTGCCGATGGTCTGGCCGAACTGCTTGCGCGTCGCGGCCCACTGCGTCGCCATCTCGAGCGCCTTCTGCGCGCGGCCGACACACTGGGTCGCGACCGTGAGACGCGTGGCACCCAGCCATTTGTTGGCGACGTCGAAGCCGTGATGCTCCTCGCCCAGGATCTGCGCGACGGGGAGCTTGCAGTCGGTGAAGATCAGCTCGCAATGGTGATAGCCCCGATGCGAGACCGAGTTGGGCCCCTTGCGCACCTCGAGGCCCGGCGTTCCCTTGTCGACCAGGAAGGAGGTGATGAGCTTCTTGGCCCCCTTCCCCGTCTGCTCCTCGCCGCTGGCCGCGAACAGCACGATGAAATCGGCGACATCGGCATAGGAGATGAAATGCTTGGTGCCGTTGACGACGTAATGGTCGCCCTGGCGCACCGCGCGCGTCTTCATCGAGCGCAGGTCGGAGCCGGCGCCGGGCTCGGTGAGCGCCAGGCACTCGACCCGCTCGCCGCGGATCGCCGGCAGCAGATAGCGGTCGATCTGCTCGCCGACGCAGGCGCGCAGGATGTTCGAGGGCCGGCCCACCGCATATTGGAGCGCGAAGGAGGTGCGGCCCAGCTCGCGTTCCATCAGCGCGAGGGAGACATGGTCGAGCCCGCCGCCGCCCAGATCCTCGGGCATGTTCGCGGCCCAGAAGCCCGCCTTGATCGCGCGTTCCTTGATCTGCCGGATCAGCTCGGGGCGCACCGCGTTGGTCTTCTCGACCTCGTTCTCGTACGGCGCGAGCTCGGTCTCGACGAAGGCCCGCACGCTTTCGACCAGAAGCTGCTGCTCGCTGCTCAACCCGAAATCCATGGCGAAGGCCTCTTAGCTATCGCATCCCGTGGCCGTCCCTCCCTTACCCCCTCCCCGCCTGTCCTCCGAAGCCCATCGGGCGAAGGAGGATGCGGGAGGGGGTTCGGGGGAGGGGTATGCCGGGTCAGTCCCCCGGCTGCATGCCGTGCTTCTTCTTCACCCGCGCGATCGCTTCCATCACCTCGATGATGCAGTCGTTGCGATAGCGCTCGAGCTCCTTGACCGAGCGGCCCTTGGCCTGGGCCGTGGTCCCGTCGGCGACCTTGTTGATGAGCTCCTGAGTCAGCTCCGGCGCCTCGAGCTTGGTCCAGGGCAGCTTCAGCGCGGGGCCGAACTGGGCCATGAAATGATGCATGCCTGCATCGCCGCCGGCGATGTGGTAGATCATCATCTGCCCCATATAGGAGAAGCGGATGCCGGCGCCGAAGCGCATCGCGTCGTCGATGTCGGCCGTGGTCGCCACGCCGTCATTGATGAGATGGAGCGACTCCCGCCACAGCGCCTCGAGCAGGCGATCGGCGACGAAGCCCTCGATCTCCTTCTTCACCCGCATCGGCCGCATGCCGATCGATTCATAGAAGGCGCAGGCGCGGTCGACCGAGGCGGCCGCCGTCTTCTTGCCGCCCAGCACCTCGACCAGCGGCAGCAGATAGACCGGGTTGAAGGGATGGCCGACCACGAGCCGCTCCGGATGCTTGCAGGCGGCCTGCATGTCCGAGGGCAGCAGGCCCGAGGTCGAGGAGCCGACGATCACGTCGGGCCGGGCGGCCGCGTCGATCTGGGCATGGAGCTTGATCTTGAGCTCCAGCACCTCGGGCGCCGATTCCTGGATGAAATCGGCATCCTTCACCGCCTCCTCGACGGTCTTCACGAAGCGGCAGCGCTTGAGGTCGGCGCCGGGCTTGAGGCCCAGCCGCGTCAGAGCCGGCCAGGCGTTCTCCAGGCTGGCCTTGAGCTTGGTCTCGGCATCCTTGCCGGGGTCCCAGGCCACGACAGCGAGGCCATGGGCCAGGAAGCGCGCGGCCCAGCCGGCGCCGATGACGCCCGTGCCGATGACGGCACAGGTCTTGATGGCGTTCGCCATGGATCGCTCCTTCGCCGGATCGGCTCAGTGACGCTTCTTGAGGCCGAACTTCTTGCGCGCCTCGTCCGGCGTCATGGCGCGCGCACCCATCAGGTTCAGGATCTTGATGGCGCGGTCGACCAGCGTGCCGTTCGAGGCATGGACGCCTTTGTCGAGCCAGATATTGTCCTCGAGCCCGACGCGCACATTGCCGCCGAGGATGGCGGCCTGCGCCACCATCGGCATCTGGTTGCGGCCGATGCCGAAGCCCGACCAGTTGGCGCCCTCGGGCAGGTTGTCGACCATCGCCTTCATCGAGACGGTATCGGCCGGCGCGCCCCACGGAATCCCCAGGCAGATCTGGAACAGCGGCGGCGCGTCGAGCAGGCCTTCCTTGAACATCTGCTTGGCGAACCAGAGATGGCCGGTGTCGAAACATTCGAGCTCGGGCTTCACCCCCAGCTCCTGGACGCGCTTGGCGCCCTTGCGCAGCATGACCGGCGTCGAGACATAGATCGTCTCGCCGTCGCCGAAATTGAGCGTGCCGCAATCGAGCGTGCAGATCTCGGGCAGCAGCGCCTCCACATGGGCCAGCCGCTCGATCGCGCTCACCAGGTCGGTGTTGGGGCCGGGCTTGGTCGGGCTGGCGTCATTGACCTCGAGATCGCCGCCCATGCCGGCGGTGAGGTTGATCACCACGTCCGTGTTGCTGGAGCGGACCCGGTCGACCACCTCCTTGTAGTACTCCACCGTCCGCGCGCCCTTCCCCGTCTTGGGGTCGCGCACATGGATATGGGCGATGGCGGCGCCCGCCTTGGCGGCCTCGATCGCCGCATCCGCGATCTGCTTGGGGGTCACGGGAATGGCCGGGTGCTTGCCGACCGTGTCGCCGGCGCCGGTCACGGCACAGGTCACGACAACATCGTAGTTCATCGGGTCTCTCCTCCCTGGGGGCGTCTTATGGAACCGAAACTGGCCGGATGGTCAGCCGCCGCCGTTCCGCGCGCTTGATGAATTTCGCCATCCACATGAGGAAAGCCGACAGGACCGCGCTCCCTTCTCGCCACGCATTCCCCACCAGGCCGAGGGGCCGCTAAGTTCTGACGATTTCCTGCCATCGCGCGGGCCGCCGGGAACACGGGCGGCCAGGGAGAGCCGATGACGAAACGTGCCGTGGACACCGGCCTGCCGGCGATCGCCGGGCGGCCGATTCAATGGGCGACCATCGCCGATGGCATCCTTTACACCGCCCAGCTCCCGTTGAGAGCCGACGGCAGCTTCGAGACCGGCGACATCGGCCTGCAAACGGCACTCACCTTGTCCAATCTGCGGCGCACGGTCGAGGCGGCCGGCGGCACGCTCGCCGATGTGACGCAGGTTCTCGTCTATCTGCCGGACGCGCGGGACTTCGCCGGCATGAACGCCGTCTACGGTCCCTACTTTTCCGAGCCTTATCCGAACCGCGCCGTCTTCATCACAGGACTGGTGGTGCCGGGCGCCCGGATCGAGATCGTCGCCTACGCGCATATCGGCCGTGCGGTCCGGCCAGCCGGGCGAGCGACGCCCAAGGCCGGGGCGGCGGCAAAGCGACACCGGAACGCCGCGAAAGACAAGACCCCGGGCCGGCGGCGACGCTAACGTCCTCAGGCCCGGGGGCGCCGCTCGGCGCTAGGCGCGCGTCCCGACCAGGTCCGATAGCTGCGCGAGAAATGCGCCGCCGAACCGAAGCCGCAGGCGACCGCGACCTCGACCACCGGCATCTCGCTATATTGCAGCAGCGCCCGGGCGCGCTGCAGGCGCAGGTCGAGATAATAGCGCTGCGGCGTGGTCTTGAGGTGCTCGCGGAACAGCCGCTCGAGCTGGCGCTGCGACAGGCCGGCGCCGCGCGCCATGCGGGCCGCGTCGAGCGGCTCCTCGAGATTCTTCTCCATGAGTGCGATGGCGCGGCCGAGCCCGGCATGCGACACGCCCTGGCGCGCCGCGGGCTCCATGCGCTGCCGGTCCTGCGGATCGCGGATGCGGGCATGGATGAACTGTTCCGAGACGGCGGTGGCAAGCCGGTGGCCATGCCGGCGCGAGATGAGATGGAGCATCATGTCGAGCGCCGCCGTGCCGCCGGCGCAGGTCAGGCGGTTGCGGTCGATCGCGAACAGGCCGCCCTCGGCTTCGACCTTCGGGAACCGCTCGCGGAAGCTGTCGAGGCTCTCCCAATGGGTGGTCGCGCGATAGCCGTCGAGAAGCCCGGCGCGCGCCAGCACGAAGCTGCCCGTGTCCATGGCGCCGAGCTCGACGCCGTTGCGGTCGAGGCGACGCAGCCAGTCGCGGACCCTGCGGTCATAGCCGCGCTCGGGCTCGAAGCCCGCCCCCACCACCACCGTGCGATAGCGCGCCCCGCCGCGGCTGAGCTGGCTCAGCTGGCGGTCGGCCACCAGCGCCATGCCGTTCGAGGCGAGGATCGAGGCGCCCTCGAGCGAGACGATCTCCCACTGGTAGAGCATGGCACCGGCGAGCCGGTTCGCCACCCGCAGCGGCTCCACCGCCGAGACGAAGGCCATCATCGAGAATTTGGGCAGGAGCAGGAAACCCAGGGTCTCGGGCAGATCGATCCGGGCGGGCGTGGGCATGGGGCGAGGTCCGGCCTTGAGGCAGCGCTGTCGGGCAGCCTCATCTAATGGCGGATTTCCTCAAGAGTCAAAACGGCCGCCTTATCCCCTCCCCCGAAGACGGCTAGGGCATCTATGCATCCTTTCTGCCCCTGCCGACACCGCCATTTTCCATTGATGTCGAGCCGTCGCCCTTATCGTCATCCCCGCGAAAGCGGGGATCCAACTCTAAGCTTGATGCGCTGGATCAAGATGGATCCCCGCTGGAGTTTATGCTCGGGCCGGCCTACGGCCGGACCCGGGCGCGGGGATGACGAACGAGTGAAAGCGCCCGCTCTTGGAGACGTGTATATGCCTCAGCCTCGGAACGGGGGAGGGAAAGAGAGGGGACCGCTCGGTTTCTGATATCGCGCAGCCCCCTTCCTGACCTTCCCCCGTTCCGGGGGAAGGGACAGAACGAGCCGGGCGGAGATGCATGGAGGGCCGTGCCGACAACAATCCGGCGCTATTTCCGTGGCGGGAGGGCGATCACATGGCCGGCGTTGGCCGGGCGCGGCAGGCCCGCTTGCGCACGCGCGATGGCGTCGATCTTCGCCTGGACCTCCGGCAGGAACGGAGCGGAGCGGCGCAGGTTCATGTCGATGTTCATCAGCATCTGCTCGCTGGTCGCCCGGGGCTCGGGCGAATCCTCGGCATAGAGCGTATAGAACACATGGAGCCGCTTCGCGTCATGCCCGAGGATCTGGGTATCCACCCAGGTTTCCTTGCCCACCAGGATCTCGTGCAGATAGTTGAGATGGATCTCCAGCGTGAAGAGGCTGTGCCCCTTCTCGGCCCGTTCCTTTTCGCCGAGGCCGATATGGTCCATGAAGCTGGTGGTGTTGTTGGAGAAGATGAGCAGGTAGTAGGCATCGAGCAGATGGCCGTTATAGTCGATCCAGCCCTCTTGCACCCGTTCCCGATGAAGCCGCAGCAATCCGCTCATTCCCCCGTTCCTTCCCTCGCGCGAGAGCGAGGGATAATGAGGCGGCAACCGGGACGGCGCAAGGGTTGGCGGGAACCGGTTTCCGCTCCCGCGGGCGGCTTGAAGTCCCGACGGAATCAGCAGTAACTATCCGCTCGTGGATATGCGCAAACCCAAGACTTTGTCAGGTCGTACCTCGGCCTCGCTGGACCGCCTCCGGCAGGGCAGCCGGAACAACCCGTCAGCCAAGACCGACGGCGTGCCGGAGGATGTCGGCGCCCGGCTGGTCTGGCTGCGCAAGCAGCATGGGCTCTCGCAGCGCGAGCTCGCCAAGCGCGCCGGCGTGACCAACGGCACGATCTCGCTGATCGAGAAGAACGCGACCAGCCCGCAGGTGGCGTCCTTGCGGAAGATCCTCGCCGCCTTCCCCATCTCCATCGCCGAATTCTTCTCGATGACGCTCCGGGACGATCACCAGATCTTCTTCTCGGCGCAGGACCTGGTGGAGATGGGCGGCGCGGACATCTCGCTCAGGCTCGTCGCGGGCCAGAACCGCAGCCGCAAGATCCAGATGTTCCACGAGGTCTTCGCTCCCGGTTCCGACACCGGCAAGCAGATGCTGGCCCATGAGGGCGAGGAAGCCGGTCTCGTCATCCGCGGGCAGATCGAGATCACGGTGGGCAAGCACAAGAAGGTGCTGGGGCCGGGCGAGGCCTACTACTTCTCCAGCACCGTGCCGCACCGCTTCCGCAATCTCGGCGACGAGGAATGCGAGATGGTGAGCGCCGCCACGCCACCCAGCTTCTGAGCGGCGGCTCCCGTCAACCCGGTCCCTTCCCCGAGAACGCCTTCACGCCCTGGTCCATCGCCTCCGAAGCGAGGACGGACATGTCCGCCAACAGCTCGAGATGGCGCGCGGTCCGCGTCGACGCTCCGGTGCCGTGGGTGAGCAATCCCTTGGCGATGCTGACGATGCCGGGATCGGTGTTGCCGAAGGTCTCCTTGGCCAGCGCCACCGCCGCCGCGAAGGCCTCGCCCTGCGGCACCACGCGATTGACCAGGCTCCAGCTCATCGCCTCCTCCGCCGTCAGCCGGCGGCCGAACAGCACGAGCTCGCGCGCCCGCGCCACGCCGACGATCCGCGGCAGCCTTATGGTGCCGCCCCAGCTCGGCAGCGCGTTCAGCGCCACCTCCGGCAGGCCCAGCACAGCGCCGGCACCCGCGATCCGGTAGTCGCAGGCCGATGCGATCTCGAGCCCGCCGCCCAGGCAGTAGCCTTCGATCGCGGCGATCACGGGACAAGGATGCTGCTCGATGGCGTCGCCGAGCGCGTGGCCGAGATCGGTATGGGCGATGCGATCCTTCAGCGACTGCGAGGCCAGCTCCTTGATGTCGGACCCGGCGCTGAAGGCCTTGAGGCCCGCACCGCGGATCACGATGGCGGCCACGGCCGGCGGTGCCAGATTCTCCAGGCTGGCCTTGAGCCGCCCCAGCGCCTCGTCGTTCAGCGCGTTGCGGGACCGCTCGCGATTGATGGTCAGGCAGGCGACGCGATCGTGGATCTCCAGCATGACAGTGTCTGACAAGGGTCGCTCCTTTCCTCTGCTGTCCCAGCCTCAGGCCGGCGTGTCGTCGGCGAAGGGCACGCCGAACTTCTCCAGATAGCGGCCGATGAGCATCTTCTGGATCTGGTTGGTGCCGTCGAAGATCTGGAAGGCCTTGACGTCGCGCATCATGCGCTCGACCGGGAAATCGCGGCTGAGGCCGTAGCCGCCCAGCGTCTGCACGGCGTCGGTGGTGATCTGCATCGCCGCATCCGTCGCCACCAGCTTGGCCATCGCGGCGAAGCTCGAGGAACGTCTGCCGGGTGCGGTGGCGACCAGCGTCATCGCCTGCTCCCACAGGCTGCGCGCGGCCGCGAGCTGGGCCGCCGATTCCGCCAGCAGGAACTGCAGGCCTTGATGCTGGATGATGGGCTTGCCGAACTGCACGCGCTCCTTGGCATAGGCGACCGCCGTTTCGAGCGCCGCGGTCGCGACGCCGATCGCCATGGCCGCGCAGTTGAGCCGGGCCTCGTCGAGCGAGACCATCGCGATCTTGAAGCCCTCGCCCTCCTCACCCAGCCGGTGGTCGACCGGCACCCTGGCGCCGTCGAACTGGAGCTGGGTGGCCGGGCTGCCGCGCAGGCCGATCAGGTCCTCGTCGCGGCCGATGGTGAAGCCTGGCGTATCGCGCGGCACGACGAAGGCCGAGACGCCCTTGTTGCCGGCCTCCTTGTCGGTCTTGGCGAAGAGAATGAAGACGTCGCCGACGGAACCGTTGGTGCACCAGCATTTGCGGCCGTCGATGACATAGTGGTCGCCCTCGCGCCGCGCCGTGGTGGTGATGCCGCCCGCATCGGAACCGGCACCCGGCTCCGACAGCGAGAAGCAGGGGATGATCCCGCCCGAGGCGATCCCCGGCAGGTAGCGTTCCTTGATATGCGGCGCCCCGGCATGGACGATCGGCGTGCAGGCGTCGCCGCAATTGCTATAGACGAGCGCGAAGCTGGCGCTCGCCCGCGCGAGCCGTTCCGAGATCAGGAGCGGCGTCGCCATGTCGGGACCGATGCCGCCATATTCCTCCGGGATCCAGAGCCCGAACAGGCCGAGCTCGCCCGCCGCCTTGTAGAGGTCGCGCGGGAACTCGTCGGTGCGGTCGATCTCGGCCGCGCGCGGCAGAACCCGCTCGCGCGCGAGCTTGTCGACGGTCTCGAGGATCTGCTTCTGAACCGCGGCATCCATGGGCGATGCTCCCCCCTTTTGCCGTCACCCCCGCGAAAGCGGGGGCCCATGTCGATGCCGTGCTCCCGCCCTTCCATGGATCCCCGCTTTCGCGGGGATGACGGGAGTGTGAACGCGCGCGAGTGCCATCGACAGAGCGCCCTCACACCATCACGAGGCCGCCGCTGCAACTGATGGTCTGGCCGGTGAGATAGTCGGAATCGGGCGAGACCAGGAAGCTGACCACGGCCGCCTGGTCTTCCGGCGTGGCGACGCGACGGAAGGGGATGAGGCGGACCATGCGCCGGATCAGCTCGGGATCGTCCTTGATCTCCTGCTGCAGGAGCGGCGTGTCGGTCGGGCCCGGCGAGACGCAATTGACGTTGATGTTGTGGCGCGCATGCTCGCGGGCGAGGCTCTTGGCGAAGGCGATGATGCCGCCCTTGGTCGCGGAATAGACCACCTCGCCGCTGGTGCCGACGCGGCCCGCATCCGAGGCGAAATGCACCATCTTGCCGCGCTTGCGCTCGACCATGCCCTTCAGCACCGCATGGGTCGAATAGAGCACCGCCTCGAGATTGATGGCGATCACCTTGCGCCAGTAATCGGAATCCTCGTCGGCGAAGCGGCTCGTGCCGACCCAGCCGATCGTGTTCACCAGCGCCTCGACGGGCCCGAGCTTGGCTTCGATCTTGGCGACCGCGTCGCGGGTCATCTTCTCGTTGGTCTGGTCGCAGGGCCAGATCGAGAGGGTACTCTTGTAGCTCTGGCCGCGCTGGCTGAGCTCGGCCAGCGCCTTCTCGTTGATATCCATGGCCGCGACCGTGAAGCCGTCCTTGAGGAGGCGCAGCACCACGCCCTGGCCGATACCACCGGCGGCCCCGGTGACCAACGCGACTTTGCCATTCGACATCGATATCTCCTTCTTCCGATAACCGGCAGAGCGCCAGAGCCCGAAGACCCTACAGCCCGAAGACCCGGGCGGCGTTCTTGCGCACGAACTTTTCCTTCGAGCTTTCCTTGAGACCCAGCGCCTCGATCTGCTGCAGCGACTCCTTGTGGTCGATCAACGGATAGTCGGTGCCCCACATCACCTTGTCCTGGCCGTGCGAGTTGATGAACTTCACCAGCTCGGGCTTCCAGTATTTGGGCGCATGGGCCGAGGTGCCGAGGAACAGGTTGGGGTGCTTCCAGGCGAGCGCGATCGCCTCCTCGGTCCAGGGCCAGCCCGTATGGGTGCAGACGACGGCCAGATCCGAGAAATAGAGCGCCACCTTGTCGAGATGGATCGGCCGCCCCGGATCGTTCGGCATCAGGTCGAGTGTATGGCCCATCGAGATGACGGCCGGGACCTTCAGCTCCTGCGCCTTGGCGTAATAGGGGAAATAATAGGCATGGTCGGGCGGCAGGCCGTAGCCATGGGGATGGATATGAAGGCCCTTGAAGCCATGCTCCCGCACCGCGCGCTCGAACTCGGCGACCCCCTTCATGCCGCGATGGATATTGACGCCGTAGAGCCCGTGGAGCCGCTTTGGCGCCTGGCGCACCACGGCCACGATCTCCTCGACCGAGGAGCTTTCGAGCGGCTTCTGCTCCTTGTAGGACCAGGTCTGGATCGCGCAGACCAGGAGCGTCTCGACGCCGATGGCATCCATGCGCTTCAGGAACTCGGGCGGCTCGTAGCCGACGAAATTGTGATGCCGCCCGACCTGCTCGAAGCGGCTCTTCTCCTCCTCGTTCTCGGCATAGTTCTTGCGGATGCCGGCGGGGGTGAAGTCGTTGCAGAGGATGTCGATGGCTGCCATGGCACTCGTCTTTCCGGCGGCCGGGCGGCCGCCACGCGCAGGGGTCAGATGCTATGATTCTTTAAACACGATGTCCACCCGCCTCGCGGCGGCAATTGAACGACGGCGCGCGTTATCGCTTCATTCTTCCTTGGCACTCGCAGGGCCGTCTAGTAAATTAGACGACAAGAGGAAACGGCCCGGCAAGGTGGAGACGTGGAAAAGCGCATCTATGACCCGAGCGTGGAGCGGCTCTCGCGCGACGAGGTGAAGGCGCTGCAGATGAAGCGGCTGACGCACCTGCTGCCGAAGGTCCTGCGTGAGAACAAGTTCTACCGCCAGCGCTGGGCAGCCGTGGGCGCATCGCCCGATCACACCACCACCCTCGAGCGCTTCACGGCCGAGTTCCCGACCGTCGAGAAGCGCGACTTCATGGAGGACCAGCAGGCGGCCCCGCCCTTCGGGCTGCGCCACCAGCATGTGCTGGAGCGCCGCTATCCCCTGGTCTGGAGCAACACCTCCGGCACCTCGGGCCAGGGCGTCGAGATCCATGCCCAGACGGCCGACGAGTTCATCGGCACCGGCCATATCTACGGCTTCCATATGTGCTGGTCGGGGCTGCAGCGCGCCGACGGCGTGTTCCTGACGCTGCCCATCACGCTCATGTCGGGCGGCCGCTGCGAGTTCCAGGGTGCCGTCTCCTACGGGCTCTCGGTCTTTCCCGTCGGCAACTACAACGCGGCCCGGAAGCTCGAGCTCATGACCCGCTACCGGCCGGCCGCCCTCTTCGGCACCACCTCCTATTTCGGCCATCTGGCGGCGATCGCCGGCGACAAGGCCTCGAGCTACGGCCTGCGCGTGCTCATGACCGGCGGCGAAGGCTCGGGCTTTGCCTGGCTGGAGCGGCTCGAGGAGGCCTGGGGCGCCAAGGTGTTCGACCGCTACGGCTCGACCCAGACCGGCAACGACCATGCCTTCTGCTGCGAGGAAGGGATCGGGACGGCGTCCCGGCCGGGCCTGCTGCATAATATCGACCCGATGGTGCTGACCGAGGTGATCGACCCGGCGACGGGCAAGCATGTGAAGGACGGCGAGGCCGGCGAGATCGTCGTGACCAGCCTCTATCACACCGACACGCCGCTCATCCGCTGCCGGACCCGCGACCGCGGCATCTGGCACGAGCCGCGCTATTGCCGCTGCGGGCGCCCCTTCTCCGGCATCGAGGTCGCCTCCATCAGCCGGACGGACGACATGAAGAAGGTGAAGGGCGTCAATATCTGGCCGCAGGCGGTGGACGACGCGCTGTTCTCCGATCCCGAGGTCGACGAGTATCAGGTCATCCTCACCTCCGACGAGCGCAACGCCGATGTCGCGACGGTGCGGGTCATGCCGAAGCACACCCTCTCTCCGGAAGCGGCCCAGCTGTGGCAGCAGCGGCTGTCCGCGATCCTCAACAAGCGCATCGGGATCAGCTTCGGGGTCGAGATCCTGGCGCCGGAGGCGCTCGCCCGCAGCGAATACAAGGCCAAGCGCTGGCAGGACGACCGCGGCCATGCGCAGCGGCCCAAGAGCTAGAGGCCCCCAAACAGAGGCCAAAGCAGAAAAGGAAGGCCATCATGCCCGTCGCCATCGTCACGGCCGCAGGACAAGGGATCGGCGCCGCCCTCGCCAAGGGTCTTGCCGAGAAGGGTTACGAGCTCGCCCTGATGTCGAGATCGGATGCCGCGGAGAAGCTCGCCGCCGAGCTGGGCGGGATCGGCATGAAGGGCTCGGTGACCGAGCCCAAGGATCTGGCGGCGCTGGTCGAGCTGGCGCTGGGCCGTTATGGCCGCATCGACGGGGTGGTGAACAATACCGGTCGCGATCCGGAATCCTACCACGCCTCCGGCATGCCCTACGATCCGGACCTGGACCGCTCCTTGACCGACATCACCGACGAGGCCTGGCTCTTCGGCTTCGATCTCTATTTCCTCAACGTGGTACGGATGGCGCGGTTCGTGACGCCGGTCTTCCAGCGCGCCGGCGGCGGCTCGATCGTCAATGTCTCGACCTTCGCCGCGCTCGAGCCGCGGCTGATCTTCCCGGTCTCGGGCACGACCCGCATGGCGCTCGCGGGCTACACCAAGCTCTATGCCGACCGCTACGCGCGCGACGGCATCCGGATGAACAACATCCTGCCGGGCTTCGTGGAGAACTGGCCGATGACCGACGAGGTGCGACGGACCATCCCCATCGCGCGGGCCACGCGCATGGCCGAACTCGTCAGCATGACGGCCTTCCTGCTCTCGCCGGAGTCAGGGGCCACGACCGGGCAGAACATCATGGTGGATGGCGGCGTCAACCGCGGGCTCTGATGCGGCACCGTCCTCACCTCGAGGCATAGGCCGTCCGGCAGACCGACATCACGGTGTTCCGCAGCCAGCGATGGGCCGGGTCGGCATCCATGCGGGGATGCCACATCGCCGATATATTGAATTCCGGCACGGGGACCGGAAGCTCGAAGCTCGCGAGACCCGACGAGGCGGCGCGATCGGCGGTCAGGCTGTTGCCAAGGCACGACTGAGGCACGAGCGCCACCAGATCCGACTGGCGGGCGATCCGCATCGCATCCGGATATCCAGGCACGACAACCCTGATGGCCCGCTTGAGCCCCAGGCTCTGCAGGGCGGCATCGATCGGCTCGATCGTATCCGCGTCCTTGGACGCGACGACATGGTTGCAGGCCGCATATCGTTCGGGCGTGACCGCTCTGCTCCGCAGAAGGGGATGCCCGATCCGGGCCACGCCGACATAGCGGTCTCGGAACAGGAGCTGGGTGCGTATCTCCGGCGCGGAAGTTCCCAGCACGCCGATCTCCAGATCAGCGAGCCCCTCCCTCAGCGGCCCGGCGTCTTTGTTCGGTTTGGGGGCGAACCGGAGGCAGACGCGTGGCGCTGCCTGGGTGACAGCGGCCGCGACGGGGCCGGAAAGATATTCCAGGAAGGCCTCGCTGACACGCAGGGTGAAGGTCAGCTCGAGCGAGGCGACGTCCAGGTGAGCGACTTGCGGCCGGAGCACCGCCTGCGCGTCCCGCGTCAGCTCATGGACGCGATCGCGGAGCTCGGCCGCCCGCGGCGTCGGCACAAGCCTTCGCCCGGCACGGACGAGCAGCGGGTCGCCTGTCGCCGCCCGAAGCCGCGTCAGCGTCCGGCTCATGGCCGACGCGCTCAAGCCGAGGCGACGGGCCGCCCCCGTCACACTGCCCTCGGCAAGCAGCACATCCAGCGCCGCGAGAAGGTTCAGATCCACGTCGCTCATTGGCGTGAGCCTATCGCATCGGCGCGGCAGGACATAGCGTTCGATGCAACTATATTTTGATTTGAATGCGTCTGGCGCCCAATGAAAGGCTGCGCATATCTGCGGTCAACCTCACCAGCGGAAAGACATTCACCCATGAGCACAGCCGTCCTGCGCGACGCAGCCCGCACGATCCTCCTCATTGGCGCCTCCCGCGGGCTCGGCCATGCCATGGCGGCCGAGTTCCTGAAAAAGGGCTGGAACGTCGTCGGCACGGTCCGCGGCGGGGCGACCCGGACCCTGCTGCACGACCTGGCGGACGAATACAAAGGCCGGGTCGAGATCGAGATCCTGGACATCTGCGAGCCCGACCAGCTCGCGGCGCTGCATGACCGCCTGTCCGGCCGGATGTTCGACATGCTGTTCGTCAATGCCGGCACGGCCAATCGAGACCCGACGCAGACGATCGGCGAGGTGTCGACCGACGATTTCGTGCATCTCATGATCACCAACGCCCTGAGCCCGATGCGGGTGATCGAAAGCCTGGAGCCCTACGTTGCGGCGACGGGCCTGATCGGCGTGATGTCGTCCGGACAAGGAAGCATCGCCAACAACGAGACCGGTCAGCGGGAGCTCTATCGCGGCAGCAAGGCGGCGCTGAACATGTTCATGCGGAGCTTCGCGGCGCGCCAGGCCGGGACATCGCGCGCCCTGGCGGTCATGGCGCCGGGCTGGGTCAAAACCGATCTGGGCGGCCCCGACGCGAGGCTCACCATCGAAGAGAGCATCCCCAGCCTGGTGAACGTGCTTCTCGAGAAGCAGCGGAGGCCGGGCCTGGAATATCTGGACTATCTCGGCCGCACGGTCCCCTGGTGACATCGTGACGGTGATGAAGCCGATCGGCGTCCCCCACACCCTGCGGAAACCACCGCTGTGAACGATTGACGGCGGCGCCCTCAATCCCGATGCTCGGGGCTTTCCGGCCGCCCCGAGGCCGGCCGTTCCAGCAGGAGTGTTCGCCCATGGCCGATGGATCCCGCCCCAATGCCGATCTCGATGCGGCGATCGCCGAGGCCGAGGCGCGCTACAGCGCCGCCAACCCGAAGAGCAAGGCCCGCGCCACCTCGGCCGCGCAGGTCATGCCGGGCGGCAACACCCGCACCGTGCTGCATTACACCCCCTTCCCGCTCGCTTGGGGCCACGGCAAGGCCAACAGACTCACCGACCTCGACGGGCATGAATATCTGGACTTCCTCGGCGAATACACGGCCGGGCTCTACGGCCATTCCGACCCGGTGATCCAGGGCGCCATCGGCAAGGCGCTCGGCGACGGCATCGTGCTGGGCGGACCCAACCGCTACGAGGCGCAGCTCGCCGAGGCGATCTGCAAGCGCATCCCCTCGATCGAGCTGGTGCGGTTCTGCAATTCCGGCACCGAGGCCAATCTGTTCGCGATCCAGACCGCGCGCATCATGACCGGCCGCGACAAGATCATGGTGTTCGAGTTCGCCTATCACGGCGGCGTGTTCTATTTCGGCAGCCACGGCAATCCGCTCAACCTGCCGCTGAACTGGGTCAAGGGCCGCTACAACGAGACCGAATACACGAAGGACCTGATCGCGCAGCATGGCGCCGAGCTCGCGGCCGTGCTGGTCGAGCCGATGCAGGGCTCCGCCGGCTGCCTGCCGGCCGATCCCGCCTTCCTCAAGATGCTGCGCGAGGAATGCACCCGGCGCGGCATCGTCCTCATCTTCGACGAGGTCATGACCTCGCGCCTCTCGCCCGGCGGCTGCCAGGCGCTGGTCGGCGTCAAGCCGGACATGACCACGCTCGGCAAATATCTGGGCGGCGGCCTTTCCTTCGGCGCCTTCGGCGGCCGGCGCGACCTGATGGAACGCTACGACCCCTATCGCCCGGATTCGATCGGCCATGCCGGCACCTTCAACAACAATGTCTGCTCCATGGCGGGCGGCGTCGCCGGCCTGACCCAGGTCTTCACGCCCGAGGAGGCGACCCGGCTCAACGCGCTGGGCGACCAGATGCGCGACCGCCTCAACGCGGTGGCGCGCCGCCACGCGGCGCCGCTTCAGGTCACCGGCGTGGGCTCGCTGATGAACCTGCATTTCGTCAAAGGCCCCGTGCGCACGCCGGCCGAGGCTCATCCGAGCGACCCCGCGCTCGAGAACCGCATGGGCGAGCTGCTGAAGCTCTTCCATCTGGACATGATCGCCGCCGGGATCTATCTGGCTCGACGCGGCTTCGTCGCCCTCAGCTTGCCGATGCGCGAGCCCGATGTGGCGCGCTTCGAGGCGGCGCTCGACGAGTTCCTGGCGACGCGCGGCGCGCTGGTGAAGAGCGCCCTCGGATAACCATGGCGCCGGAAGCCACGCTCGACCGGCGTCCGGCTTCTTCCGCCGCATCGGGCGGCGATCGGTCCAGCGCGGCGGGATCGCGCCATCGCGTGGTGATCCTGGGCGCGGGCTTCGGCGGCCTCTCCGCCGCCAAGGCCCTGGCCAAGGCGCCGGTCGAGGTCACGGTCATCGACCGGCGCAACTATCATCTCTTCCAGCCCCTGCTCTACCAGGTCGCCATCGCCGGCCTGTCGCCGGCCGACATCGCGGTGCCGATCCGCAGCATCCTGCGCCACCAGGCCAATGCCCGCGTGCTGATGGGCGAGGTCGAGGGCGTCGACCGCCAGGCGCGCGAGGTGTTCCTGGCGGATGGCCGACGCATTCCCTTCGACAGCCTCATCGTCGCGACCGGCGCCCGCCATGCCTATTTCGGCCATGACGAGTGGGAGCCGGTGGCCCCCGGCCTCAAGCAGATCGACGACGCCACCGGCATCCGCCGGCGCATCCTGCTCGCCTTCGAGCGGGCGGAGATGGCGACGGCGGAAAAGGCCCGCGAACGTCTCCTCACCTTCGCCATCGTCGGTGCCGGCCCCACCGGGGTGGAGCTGGCCGGCGCCCTCGCCGAGCTGGCGAAGAAGGCGCTGGCCGCCGACTTCCGCGCCATCGACCCGCGCGAGGCCCGCATCCTGCTGGTCGAGGCGGCGGAGCGGCCCCTCACCAGCTTCCCGGACCATCTCTCGGTCAAGGCGACAACCCAGCTCCACAAGCTGGGCGTCGAGCTGCTGCTGGGCGCCAAGGTCACGCGCTGCGAGGAGGCCGGGATCGAGATCGAGGACAGCCGGGGCCGGCGCTTCATTCCCGCCGCAACCGTGATCTGGGCCGCCGGCGTCCAGGCTTCGCCGGCCGCCAGATGGCTCGGCATCGCCGGCGACCGTGCCGGCCGCGTCGCCGTGACGCCGCACCTGAACCTGCCGGACGACCCCCGCATCTTCGTCATCGGCGATACGGCGCTGTGCCTGGGCGCCAACGGCAAGCCGCTCCCCGGCGTGGCGCCGGTCGCCAAGCAGCAGGGCGGCTATGTCGCGCGCTATATCCTGCGCGCGCTCGCGGGACGAAGCAGCAAGCCCTTCGCCTATTTCAACTACGGCAACCTTGCCACCATCGGGCGCCGGGCCGCGGTCGCCGATCTCGGCTGGATGCAGATGAGCGGCACGCTCGCCTGGCTGTTCTGGGGCGGCGTCCATATCTTCTTCCTGATCGGATTCCGCAACCGCATCTTCGTGCTGCTCAGTTGGCTCTGGGCCTATTTCCTGTTCCACAGCGGCGCGCGGCTGATCACCGGCGACGACAACGATTAGCCCTCGGCCTCGCCGAGATAGGCCGCGATCTCAGGCAGGCGCGGCTCGGCGAAGAAGTCGGCCGTGGCCGCGATCCGCCGGATCTGGCCGTCCTGGACGAAGGCGACACGGTCGGCGCCGTGACGCGCATCCTCGGGCTGGTGGCTGACGAACAGCACGGTGAGGCCGCGGCCGCGCCGCAGCGCGTTCACGAGATCCAGCATCTCGCGCCGCAGCTTGGGACCCAGCGCGGCGAAGGGCTCGTCCAGCAGCAGCAGAGGCCGGTTGCGCACCAGGGCGCGTGCCAGGGCCGCGCGCTGGCGCTCGCCGCCCGAGACCTGCTCGGGCTTGCGATGGCCGAGGCCGGTCAGCCCCACCTCGGCCAGCGCCGCCTCGACCCGGGCGCTGTCGCCGGGCTTCAGCCGCAGGCCCGGATCGATGCCCAATGCGACGTTGTCGAAGAGCGGAAGATGGGCGAAGAGATTGTGCTCTTGGAACACCATGGTCACGGGGCGCTCGGCCGGCGGCAGGCCCGCCATATCGAGCCCCGCGAGCTTGATGCTGCCGGCAAGCGGCGTCTCGAAGCCCGCGACGAGGTTGAGCAGCGTGCTCTTGCCGGCGCCGCTGGGACCGATGATGGCGAGGCTCTCGCCCGCCTCGACCGCGAGGTCGAAGCGCATCAGCATCGCCTCGTAGCGGAAGGTGACTGCGGTCATCTCAACGGCGAGCACGGCCCCCCACTCCCGCGGCGATCGCCGCATAGCATGCGAAATTGAGAATCAGCAGCAGGGCTGCCGTCACGTTGGCATCGGGCATGTGATAGGCCCCCATCTGCTGATAGAGCAGCAGCGGCAGCGTCTCCATGCCGTCGCGGCCGAACAGCGCGATGGCCGAAAGATCGCCCAGGGCCAGGCTGAACGCCAGCGCCAGGCAGCCGCCCAGCGGCCTGCGCAGCTTGGGCCAATCGATGAGGCGCCAGCGGTTCCATCCCGAAAGGCCCAGCGCTCCGCAGAGCCGGTCGTCCTCGCGCGCCGCGTCGGCGACCGCCTGGGAGAGCGTCCGCAGCCCGAACGGCAGCGCCATGATGGCGTTCATCGCGACGACGAGCCCGTAAGCGATCCAGGGCTGGTCGACGACCGGGCGGAACAGCAGGAAGAGCCCCGTGCCCAACGCCAGCGGCGAGACGACGAGGCCGCTCACCGAAGCCATCTGGAGCAGTCCCGACCAGCGCGGGCTCCGGCCCGGGCGCTGCCGGCCCGACATCGAGATCCCCAGCGCCAGGCAGCCGCAAAGCAGGCTGGCGCAACCGGCGATCGTCAGGCTGCGCAGGGTTCCGAGCTGCAGCCGCGGGTCCGAGACCAGATGCCCGACCGATCCCAGGATGCCTTCGATCACGATCGCGGCCAGCGGCGTCGCCACGAACAGGGCCGCGATCGCGATGACGATCAGGTCGAGCGCCCGTCCGAGGCGCCCGGCCGCATCCGGCCGGGCGACCAGGGATCTGAGCTTCGGCATCAGCGGCATCTGGCGCTCGAGCAGGCGGGTCATCGCGAACAAGCCCGCGCCGATCGCGAGCTGCAGCAAGGCCAGCGACACGCCGCGGCCGAGATCGAAATCGAAGCGCAGGGCCTGGTAGATCGCGACCTCCAGCGTCGTCGCCTGCGGGCCGCCGCCCAGCGCCAGCACCACGACGAAACTGACGAAGCAGAGCAGGAACACCAGCATGGCGATGGTGGGGAGCGTCTGGCGCAGCAGCGGCAGCTCGATGACGCGGAAGATCGCCCCGCTCTTCATGCCGAGCTGGGCCGCCAGCCGCCAGCTGTCGGCCGGCACCGCCTCGAAGCGGGGCAGCAGCAGCGTTACCACCATCGGCATGTTGAAGAACACATGCGCGATCAGGATGCCGGCAAGGCCGTAGAGATGGAAATCCTGCGCGGAGCCCAACAGATCGAGGCCGCGATTGAGCCAGCCGCTGACGCCATAGATCGCCACCAGCCCGAAGATCGCGACGATGACCGGCGTCAGGAACGGCATGGCGAAGAGGTAACGCAGCCCTTCCCGGCCGAAGAAACGCGGGCGCCGCGCGAGCGCCCGCACCACCGGAACGCCCAGCCCGACGCTCAGCAGGGTCGAGAGCGCCGCCTGCCAGACGGTGAAGCCGACGACGTGGCGGATATAGCTGTCGCCCACGACCGCGCCGATGTCGATGTCGGCCGCCGCCAGCAGCAGGGCGACGAAGGCGCCGCCGATCAGCAGGAGGATGACGACGAGGCTCGCGAGGCCGCCGAGGAGCGGGAGGTTGAGCGTGTGGGCGCGCGTCGTCAACGAGACCCGTTCCTGCGGCAACCCCTCCCCCTACCCCCTCCCGCAAGGGGAGGGGGCGAGAAAGCTTCCTCTGCGCCGCACCCTTCTGTGGGGATCAGTGAAGAATGCGAAGCGAGCAAAGAACAACTCAAGCCCCCTCCCCTTGCGGGAGGGGGTAGGGGGAGGGGAGGGACACGGACGCCGCCATCTGCCTTCACCGGCTCATCGCCTTCAGCCACTCGTCGACCCAGGCGCGGCGGCCCTGCCCCGCTTCTTCGGGCGTGAAGAGCAGGGTCTTGTCCTTCGGCAGCGGCGCCGCGAAGCCGGCCGGCAGGCCCTCCGCCGGCGTTTTCGCCGGATACATCCAGTTCGTGGTGGCGACCGCGGACTGGAAACCCGGCGACAGCATGAAGGCGAGGAACTTGTCGGCGAGCGCCGGCTGCGGCGCATGGGCGAGCTTCGCCGCCACCTCGATCTGGAGATAGTTGCCCTCGGCAAAATCGCCGGCGGCGTACTGGTCCTTCTTCTCCTCGATCAGGTGATAGCTGGGCGAGGTGGTGTAGCTCAGCACCAGCGCCGCCTCGCCCTTGAGGAACATGTCGTAGGCCTCGCTCCAACCTTTGGTCACGGTCAGGATGCGAGGCTTGAGGCTCGCCCAATAGTCCGGCGCCTTGTCGCCATAGACCTTGCGCACCCACATCAGGAGCCCGAGGCCGGGCGTCGAGGTGCGCGGATCCTCGATCACGATCTTGTCCTTGGCGTCGCCCTTCGCCAGGTCGGCCAGGCTCTGCGGCGGGTTGGGCAGGCGCGTCTTGTCGTAGACGAAGGCGAACCAGCCATAGTCGAACGGCACGAATTGCTTGTCGGCCCAGGCCATCGGCAGGTCGAGCCGGGAGAGATCGAGCCCATGATCCGCGATCAGGCCGGTCGCCGCCGTCTCGGCGGTGAGGTTGGTGTCGAGCCCCAGCACGATATCGGCCTTGGAGCTGGCGCCTTCGAGCTTCAGGCGCGACAGCAGGGCGGCGCCGTCCTCGACCGAGATGAACTCGAGCTTGCAGCCGCATTCCTTCTCGAAGGCCGGCTTGATCGCCGTGCCCAACCCCCATTCGGAGGTGAAGGATTCGTAGGTCAGAATGCGGAGGGTCGGCGTGTCGGCCGCCGCGGTGCCCAAGGCACCGAGGCCGAGGCCGATGGATATCGCCGCCAGAACGGCAAAAGACTTGAAATGGCGCATCGCGTCGCTCCCTTGGTGACGCGGAGGGTGCGCGGACGAGCGGTTCTCTGAGAGCGGCTCATTTCCCTCCGCCGGCATGACCCGGATCAGGTTCGTCGGGTTGGAGGCGGGAACGGCCCCGTCTCTCCTCTCAGCCCCGAAGGGCACCCCGTTGAGTGGCGCCCATCATAGGGAGGCAATCCGCGATTGCAAGCCGGAGCCGGACGCCCGTCAGCGCAGCGCCGCGATCAGCGCCGCAAAACCGAGGCCGGCGATCAGCGGCTCGGCCCGCCGCGTGTAGTCCTCCGCCAGGCGGCGGTAGCCGTCGCGATCCTCGGCGGTCGCGATCTGCGCCGCGGCCCAGCTCGCCGCCACCAGATGCAGCAGCGCCCGGAACAGCTCGACGCGCAAGGGCAGCCTTTCGTCGCCGACACCATAGGCATCGAGCAGGCTCCTCCGCTGCCCCTCCCCGAGCCCGGCTTCGATGACGAGGCCGGCCAGGTCCCAGGCCGGATCGCACATCGCCGAATATTCCCAGTCGATGAGCGAAAGCCGTTCCGCGCTGCGCAGGAAATTCGCGGGCGACGGGTCGATATGGCTGGGGACCCAGGCGACGCGGGGATCGGCAAGGATCGGGCGCGCCGGCGTCGCGATCTCGCACAAGCGGCGCAGGGCGGCCGGGGTCTCGTCGCCCGCCAGACACAGATACTGGTCGGTCTTGGGAAAGAGCGCCATCCGGCCCTGGAAGAGCTCGCCGCTGCGATGCAGCCGCGCCAACAGACGGCCGACCGCCGACAATGTCGCCGGTTCGCGCAACGTCTCCGGGGTCAGCGGTTCCGTCCCTTCGACATAGCGCGTCACCAGGCAGTCGGGATCGGCCAGCAGGATCGCCGGCGCGATGCCCAGCCGCGCGGCCACGTCATGGTTGTGCAGCTCCGCCCGCCGGTCGATATAGCGTTCGGTCCCGGCACCCGGCAGCCGGACGACGACGGTCTCGGCGCCGCGCTGGAGCCTGAAGCTGCGGTTGGTCAGCCCCGCCAGCGGCGTCGCCGCCCAGCCGGGCTCCTTGCCCGACAGGCGATCGAGCCAGAGCGATTTCATTGCCACCAGCCGACCATGAGCGGCTCGGGAATCAATCCCGGCCCACCCGCATGAAATCCGCAAAAAGCCTGAGGATCTCGATACGGGCATTTTCCTTGGGATAATACAAGTAGAAACCCGGACGCACGGGCACAAAACGGTCAAGCACGCTTTCCACCAGCCCGGCGTTCAGTTCCTCTTGAACGCCGGCACGCAACGACCAGCCGATTCCCAGTCCGTCCCGCGCCGCCGCCACGACCGCCGCGAAGCTGTTGACGATGAGATTGCCCTTGACGGTAACAGTCTGAGGTCCGGCTGGCCCCTGGAACTGCCATTCGCCGATACGTTTGGAATCGATGAAGCGATAGCGGATGCAATTGTGCCGCAGGAGATCGCGCGGCCGCCGAGGCCGCCCGTGCCGGGCGAAGTAGGCGGGCGACGCGAAATAGCATCCCTTGAGAGGCGGCGTCAGCCGGACCGCGACCATGTCCTCGTCGATACGGTCGCCCAACCTGATTCCTGCGTGAAACCGCTCCGCCACGATGTCGACGAAGGCCTCGTTGAACGACAATTCCAGCTCGATCTCCGGGTATTTCTGCTGGAAGGCAGCCAGACGCTGGGCGATCCGCAACTGATAGGCGCGATAGGGCAGCGTGATCCGGATGCTTCCCTTCCGCGCTCTGCCAATGCCGCGGGCATCTTCCAGGGCCTCCTTCAGCTCAGACATCGCGGGCCGAGCCCGCCGCAGAAGGGCCCGTCCGGCATCGGTCAGCTCGACCGATCGGGTGGTTCGTGTGAACAGGCTGACGCCGATCTCGTTCTCGAACGCTTTCAGCTGCTGGCTGATGGCTGGCGGCCGAACGCCCATGGCCGTGGCGGCCGCGCGCAGCGAACCGCCATCGGCGATCGCCAGAAAAATCTCGAAACCGCCTGTCGGAAGCCTCCTGATCATGTCCTATTTCTTACTACACTGATCCCATTTAGGCCAGTTCACGAAACAATGACCGGCCCGCAATATTGCGCCGAGGGAGGCGATGATGACCGAGGCGGTGCGGCGGCCACAGCATCTGACGACGGGAATCGCGACGATCGTGGCGAGCGTGCTCGCCATGTCGATCGCCGATACGATCATCAAGTCCAGCAGCGCCCATTTCACGCTCTGGCAGGTCTACGTATTGCGGTCGCTGCTGGTGATCCCCACGCTCATCGCCATGATGCGTCTACGCCGATCGCCCATCGACCTGCGAGCCGTGCTGAAGCCATGGGTCATTCTGCGCAGCCTGCTGTTGGCGTTCATGTATGTCGCCCTCTATGCAGCGATCCCGGTGCTGAGCCTGCCGGTGATTGCCGCGTCCGCCTATACCGGCCCGCTCTTCATCGCACTGCTGTCGGCGCTCCTGATCGGAGAGCCGGTCGGCGGGCGCCGATGGCTTGCCATCGCGATCGGATTCGGCGGCGTCCTTCTCGTCATCCGGCCGGCGGCAGCCGATTTCTCGCCCTTGGCGCTGATCCCGGTCGGCTCCGCGCTGCTCTATGCCTTGGCGGCGATCATCACCCGATCGAAATGCGCCGCGGAGGCACCGCCCGTCCTCGGTCTGGCCCTCAATCTCGGCCTCTTGATCCTCGGCGGCGCCATGAGCGCACTCCTCGCCTCATGGCAGCCGAGCTTGCCCGACGGTGCCGCTTATCCCTTCCTGCTCGGTCCCTGGGGCACGACAGGTTTGCGGGAATGGGGAATTCTGGCTGTTCTTGCCGTCCTCATGCTGGGCATCAGTATCGGGCTCGCCAAGGCCTATCAATCGGCGCCACCTTCCATCATCGCCACATTCGACTACAGCTATCTGCTGTTCGCGGGCCTCTGGAGCTATCTCGTCTTCGCGGAAGCACCGAACCTCCCGACCATGGCCGGGATGGCGCTGATCGCCCTTGCGGGATGGCTCGTCGTCGGCCGGCCAAGCCCGACGGTCAGGCAAGTCGCGACGACGAAAGCTTTGCCCTAGCCTTCCCGCGCGACGAAAGCCATGGCCTGGCGTGCCGTGCGCCGCGGATGGCGGCCCTTGAGCGGCTCGTGCAGATAGCGATGGACCGCCGCCAGCAGGAGCGGCCCGTCCTTGCCGGCGGCCCCGGCGCGCCATTCCTCGCGCGCGGCGAGCAGCGTCTTCAGCCGATGGACCGCGACGATCTCCTCCTCGATGCCGTGATCGAAGAGGGCTGCGATCTCCTCCTCGAAGAAGCGGTCCGCGTCCTTGACCGCCCAGCGCGACAGGTCCTGCGTCCGGTCGGTGAAGCCCAGGTTGCGCCCGGCATGGCAGGCGAGCTGCAGCAGACCGGCCGGCCAGAGATCCGGAAACTTCGTGCCTTGCCGCCTGACGGCATTGGCGAAGGTGATGCCATGGGTGACGTCGAGCCAGCTCGCATTGTCGGCGACCGGCCCGTCATGGCGGCTGTCGAAGCCGAGATCGAAGGTCAGGAGCCGCTCGGCACCGGCTGCGAGCATCGAGCGGTAGAGATCGAGCGGCGGCGCGGCACCGGCAGCGGCGACCAGCTCGAGCGCCAGCCCGATGCCGGCACGGCGCAAGGCCTCGTCATCGAGGGATTTGGCCGGCGCCTTGCCGAAGCGGGCCAACGCCTTCGCATAGCCCCGGAACTCCGGGATCAGGTCCTCGCGCGCGGCATAGGCGATCCCGCGCACCAGCGCCAGCGTCAGGGGCTTCTCCACGGCAGCGCCCAGCCGCGCGATCAGCCGCCCGCATTTGACGACATAGATGAGCGGGTGGCCGAAATCGATGTAATGCGCCAGCGCGGCCCGGCTCAAGGCCGGCTCGAGATCGGCGAAGCCCAGGCCGCGCTCGAACCCGCCGCGAACCAGGGCCATGGCCCTGCCCTCGTCCTGCGCCTCGATCGCGGCGAGGAACGCCGCTTCGTCATAGTCGGCGACATCGTCGCCATAGCCGAAGACCGGCTCGCGCAGCACATCTTCGGCGATGTAGGTCATGGCCTCCAGGATCGCGATGAGCGGCCGCTCCGGATCGGGGCCGGCTTCGTCCGCCAGCGCCAGCCAGTCGGCGGCGCCGGCATAGGCATGGGTCCAGCCGAACTCGAGCCGGTCATGAGACCAGAGGATCGCGGCGGCCAGCGCGTCGCTCAGCGCGCCGCCGGCCCGCCGCAAACGGACGAGGTCCCGCGCGATCCGGTCATATTCCTTGTCGGCGAAGGCGTCGCGCAGATGCTCGAGCGCCTCACGCTGGCGCAACGCCGCCGGCGCGTCCGCGACATCGACCCAGTAATCCTCGCCGCGCAACGCAACCGGGTATGTCCGCAGCCGGTCGCCACCGTAGAGATTGGCGCCGTCCTCCAGGTCGAATTTCCAGTTGTGCCAGTTGCAGGTCAGCCGGCACTCGGCGTCGAGCGTGCCCTCGCTCAACGGATAACCCTCGTGGGGACAACGATTATTGCAGGCGCGAACGCCCTTCGGCGTCGCAAACAGCACGATCTGCTTGGGTCCGGCGCGGAACAGCGTGCGGCCCGCCTGCTCCAGCTCCTGGCGGCTGCAGGCCCTCACCCATTCGCTGCGGGGAGCGCTGTCATCCATAACAATGAGAATCGCGCTGGTTAGCCGTCCGGTCAACCCGACGCGAATTGGGGATGTCCCGAGGGGCCGCTCATTGTCGGCTTCCCTGGTCAGGATTATTATCTCCCTTACCCCTTAGGGGATTCATCTCGGGGCAATCAGGGGAGTTCAAATCATGGCTACCGTGCCGTCCGTGACCGCACCGTCCAATCAGGACCTGAAGTGGCTCTACCTGTCTCTCAATGGCAGAATCAACCGTTCCAAATACTGGCTGTTCGGCGTGGTGGCTTTCATCATCATCGGCATCATCGCCGGAGTGCTCGATGCCGTTCTGGGATTGGCCGACCCCACGACCGGCTACGGCCCGATCACGATCATCGCCAGTCTGGTCTTGATCTATCCCGCGATCTGTATCCAGGGAAAGCGCTGGCATGACCGCAACAAGAGCGCCTGGTGGATCCTGATCAACTTCGTCCCCATCATCGGTTCGCTCTGGGCGCTGATCGAGTGCGGCTTCCTGCGCGGCACGGTCGGCGACAACCGCTTCGGCCCCGATCCGCTCGGCGGCAAATAAGAGCTCGTTCGCGAAAGCGATCCGTTTGCCCCGGGCCCGCTTGGGCTCGGGGACAGCGCAAAGTCCTGGCGCGTCACGTGGGGGCCGGCCACTACCCCGCGAGGGGTAGCTGTTTGTCGGCGGCGGCGCTTCCCGGTAGAGTGCCGGCCTTCTCGCCACTCATACCGGGTTCATCATGGATGAAGGCCTGCCCACGACCGAGCTTCAGGACTATCTGCGTGCCCGTCCCGAAACGCGCTTCGTCGACGCGCTCTATGTCGATCTGAACGGTTTCGTGCGCGGGAAACGCTATCCCGCGGCGAAGGCCGGCAAGCTCTACAGCGGCGGCATGCAGATGCCGGAAGCGCATTACATCCTCTACGCCACCGGCGATTCCGTCGATCCCTGCGGGCGCGGCTTCAGCGACGGCGATCCCGACTGCGTGACCTATCCCGTGCCCGGCAGCCTGGCGCCCGTTCCCTGGGCGGCCGAGCCGCGCGCGCAGCTGCTCATGACGCAGGCGCGCAGCGAGCGCCCGCCCCATTTCGTCGATCCCCGCCAGATCCTGCGGCTGGCGGCGGAGCGCTTCGCCGAAACCGGTCTCAAGCCGATGATGGCCTTCGAGCTCGAATTCTACCTGCTCGATCCGGCGCCCGATGCGCTGGGCCGCCCGCAATCGCCGATCCAGCCCGGTACGCGGCAGCGCCTCGCCAGCATGCAGACCAACTCGATGGAGGAGCTCGACGCCTTCGGCAGCTTCCTCGCCGAGGTGGACGCCGCTTGCCGTGCCCAGAACATTCCGAGCTCCGTCGCCTGCACCGAGTTCGCCACGGCGCAGTACGAGATCAATCTCGACCATGTGGACGATCCCCTCCTCGCCGCCGACCATGCGGTGCTGCAGCGGCGCGTGATCAAGGCGGTGGCCCAGCGCCATGGCATGCGCGCGAGCTTCATGTCGAAGCCCTTCCTCGACCGCAACGGCAGCGGGACCCACATCCATGTCAGCCTGCTCGACAAGGCGGGCCGCAATGTGTTCGACGACGGATCGGAGCTCGGCAGCGCCACCCTGCGCCATGCGGTCGGCGGCCTGCAGGCGGCGATGGCCGAGGCGATGGCGATCTGCAGCCCGAACCTCAACGCCTTCCGGCGCTACGGCCCCAACCGCTTCGTGCCGGTGAACAAGAGCTGGGGCGCGCAGAACCGCTCGGTCGCCTTCCGTATCCCGGGCGGCTCTTCCCAGGCGCGGCGCATCGAGCATCGCGTCGCCGGCGCTGATGCCAACCCCTATCTGGTGGCGGCCGCCCTCCTCGCCTCGATCCAGCACGGCATCGAGAACCGGCTCGATCCCGGCGCGCCCGCGCCCTCGCGCAATGTCAGCGGCGAGGTCGATCCCGACATCCCCTTCACCTGGCAGGAGGCGGTCGACCGGCTCGAGCAGGGCACGGTCCTCCGCCAAGCGATCCATCCGCTTTATCTCCAGATCTACGCTGCGGTGAAGCGCGGCGAGCACGAGCAGATCCTGAGCGAGATCATCCCGCGGGAGTATGAGTGGTATTTGTGAGGACTTAACCTCCCTCTCGCCCCCTCTTGCGAGGTGAGGGGTACCTGCAAACCCTCGATCTCACCAGCACCTCACCCTCCCTCTCCCCGCTTCGCGCGGAGAGGGTGTGTGCGGCGATGATCTCCCGCTACAGCTTTCCCAGCCGCTGGATCAGCAGGTCGAGGATGCGGGGCGCGTCGGCGTCCTCGAAGGCTTCGACATTGGCGGGGCGGTCCCAGAGGCCGCGCCAGTCGGGGAGCGTCTGGCCCAGGGTGAGCGGGCTGCCCGTCTCCACCCGGACCGAGAGGCGCGAGCCGCGGAACAGCGTCGGGTCGATGAGCCAGGCGATGGCGCAGGCATCGTGCAGCGGCGCGCCCTTGTCCTGGCCGCTCTGGGCCATGGCCTCGGTGCCGAGATAGAAATCCATCAGGTCGGCGACGGTATGGGCGGCGGCGCCCTTCGCGGCGCGCAGGCGCTCCACATGCTCGTACCGCACCCGCACCTTCCAGGTCACGTCCAGGGGGAAGAGCGCGATATCGATGTCGCTGTCGAACACGATCGCCGCCGCATGCGGGTCGACGAAGACATTGAACTCGGCGGCCGGCGTCATGTTGCCGCCCACCCGGAGCGCGCCCCCCATGATGACGAGCCTCTTGATCTTGTCGGCGATCCGCGGCTCGCGGCGCAGCGCCATCGCGATGTTGGTCAGCGGTGCCACCGCCACGATCGTCGTGGGCTCGTCGCGGCTCATCAGGGTCTCGACCAGCCAGTCGACCGCGTGGCGTGGCTGCAGCTTGGTGCGGGGTTCGGGCAGATGCGCCCCGTCGAGCCCCGACTCCCCGTGGATCTCCGGCGCGTGATAGGGCTGGTTGAGGAGCGGCCGCTCGCAGCCGGCGAAAACCGGCAGGTCGCGCCGCTTGGCGAGCGCGCAGATGCGCAGGGCGTTGCGTGCCGTCTGCGGTGCCGACACGTTGCCGGCGACCGTGGTCAGCCCCAGCACCTGCAATTCCGGCGAGGCCAGCGCCAGCAGGATGGCGATGCAATCGTCCTGGCCGGGATCCGTGTCGATGATGATCGGCAAAGCCATGGGGCGCCCGCGATTCGATGCCGTGGATCGGCAATTCTAGAGCGCTTTGCCATGGCGTAGGAATGGGAACCGTGCCGGATCTCGAAGCTCCCGAGTCTCAGGCCCGGGCGCGGACCGGCCTACCGGAACCGCGACATGCCGGCGCGTTCGCCGCCGCTGCCGATCATGCTATGAACCTCGCGCGATCAGGACGGGAGGCGGGTGGAGCTCATGGGACGCATCAACCATTTCGCGGTGCTGCTGGCGGTTGTGCTGCAGCAGGTCGTGGGGTTCGTCTGGTACCATCTCCTGTTCGGGCCCGCCTGGCTCGCAGGTCTCGGCATGACGCCCGACCAGATGCAGGGCCGGCAATGGCGGTTCGCGGTGGCGATCGGCTGCGGCCTGCTCTCGGCCTATGGCCTCGCCTGGCTGATGGCGGCAACGGGCCGGCGCGGCCTGGGACAGGGCCTCGCCCTGGGCCTCTTCACCGGCATCGCCTTCGCCGGCAGCGCGGTGCTGCTGCACTACGCCTTCATTCCCGCGATCTGGCCGGCCGCCTGGATCGATGCCGGCGTGACGGTCGCCGCCGCGCTCGTCACCGGAGCCATGCTGGGGCTCTGGCCGAAGCGCGGCGCCTGAGGCGGCTTCAGAACGCGTTCATCGCTTCTTCGGCGGCTTGCGCCGGCGCGCGACGGCATCCGCCAGCAGGCAGAGGATCTCGAACATCACGGTGGCGCCGACCAGCGCCGTGTTGCCCGAGGGATCGAAGGGCGGCGAGACCTCGACCACGTCGCCGCCGATCAGGTCGAGCCCCTGCAGGCCCCGCAGCAGATGCTGCGCCTCGAGCGTGGTCAGCCCGCCGATCTCCGGCGTGCCGGTGCCGGGCGCATAGACCGGATCGAGCCCGTCCACGTCGAAGCTGATATAGGTGGGGCCGCGACCCGCCACGCGGCGCGCCTCCTTGATCACCTTCTCGACGCCCAGCCTGGCGAACTCCTCCATATAGATGACGCGCATCCCCGAGCTCTCGGCGAATTCCATGTCGTCGGCGCTGTAGATCGAGCCGCGGATGCCGATCTGCACGACGCGCCGGGGGTCGAGCAGCCCCTCCTCCACCGCGCGGCGGAAGGGCGTGCCGTGGGTGTATTTGTTGTCGCCGAAATAGCGGTCGTTGGTGTCGGAATGCGCGTCGACATGGATCATGCCGATCGGCCGCTTCGCCGCGATGGCGCGGAAGATCGGCAGGGTGATCAGGTGATCGCCACCGGCCGAAAGGGGGATGCAGCCGCCGGCATGGACCTTGGCGAAGAATCTCTCGATCCGCGCCAGGCTGTCCATCAGGTCGATCGGGTTGACCGGCGCGTCGCCGAGATCGGCCACGCGGGCGAGCTCGTAGGGCGCGATGCGGCTCACATGATGGACCTTGCGCATGAAGCTCGACATGTTGCGGATCTCGCGGGGGCCATGCCGGGCGCCGGCGCGGTTGGTGGTGCCGCCGTCCCAAGGCACGCCGATCAGCGCGATGTCGAGCTGGCTCGGGTCCTTCAGATGCGGCAGCCGCATGAAGGTCGGGATCGAGCCGAAACGCGGCGTCACCGCCGCATCCACCGGCTGTGGATTCGTCTGCTGCTTGGCCATCGCTTTTCCTTCGACGCGAGTTCGACGGGTGCGGCCTCGGGGCAAGCCCGGGCCGCCGTCCTCCGTCAGATTAGAGCGAGCCCCGCATCACCAGCACGGGGCAGTTGGAGGCCGCCGCGAACTCCGCCAGCTCGGGCGGCAACTGGCCGGCCAGGTCGCAGCCCAGCACCAGGAGCTGCGGCTGCTCGCGTTCGAGGGCCTGCTGCAGCGTCTTGCCGTCCGGACCGATGGCCGGCTTGATCAGGATCCGCTTCGGATCGCGGCCGATCCCTTCCTCGATGAGGCGCTTGCGCGCCTCGTATTCGGCTTTGTCCTTGGCCTGGACGATCACGAGCAGGCGCCGCCCCTCCTCGCGCGCGGTGCGCTGCGCCAGGTCAAGGGCCGCGTCGCCACAGGGCGAGGCGGTGAAGACGACGGCAACCGGGGCCTGGGCCGGCGGCTGCGACGGCATCGCCATCAGCACCGAGCAGCCGAGGCGCTTGGCCATCCTGGTCGAGGTCCGCCCCAGCGCCTCGCCGCCGATCGGCTGGCGGCGCCGGCCGATCGCCAGCAGGTCGGCCGACCCGGCTGCGGCCTCGATCGCCCCTTCGATCCGGCCGCGCACGACGTGGAACGACCAGCGCAGCTGCAAGGCTTCGGCCTTCTGCCTGAGCGCGTTGCGGGCCATGCCGGCCTGGTTGCGCAGATCCTGCTCCAGCCTGGCGACGTCGAAGCTCTGCACCGCGCTGGTCAGGCGGCAGACCTCGCGGGCGAAGGGCTGGCGCGCCAGGTTGATCAGGTCCTCATCCTCGATGAAGAGCCCCTCGAGCTCGGCCTGGAGCCGCACGGCGAGGCTTGCCGCCTGCTCCAGCGCCGCCATGCTTTCCGGCGAGGCGTCGAGCGCCACCAGGATGCGCCGGACGGCTGCGATCTCACGTTCCGCGGTCATGCTCTACCCTCCTGCCCCGTTTCGGCGCCGTCACCGGCTCCGAAACGGCGGCGTTGCTGTGCAAGTGCGATCAACCGGTCCTCGACGCGTCGGTTGACGCTGCCCTTGGGGAACTTCCCGTCATCCTCGCGGGCGCCGGCGGGAAAGCCGGTCAGGATCTCGATCCCCTGATCGATGGTCTCGACCGGGAAGATCCGGAACTGGCCCTTGCGCGCGGCCTCGATGATATCGCGCCGGAGCATCAGATGGCGGACATTCGAGGCCGGGATCAGCACGCCCTGCTTGCCGGTCAGCCCATGATGGCGGCAGACGTCGAAATAGCCCTCGATCTTCTCGTTGACGCCGCCGATCGCCTGCACCTGTCCGAACTGGTTGACCGAGCCGGTCACGGCGAAGGACTGGTCGATCGGCAGCTCCGAGAGCGCCGAGAGCAGCGCATAAAGCTCGGCCGAGGAGGCGCTGTCGCCGTCGACCCCGCCATAGGACTGCTCGAACACCAGCGTGGCCGAGAGCGAAAGCGGCTGGTCGCTGGCATAGCGCGCCGCGAGGAAGGCCGAGAGGATCAGCACGCCCTTGGAATGGGTCGGCCCGCCCAGCTCGACGCGGCGCTCCACATCGATCACCTCGCCGCGACCCAGCCTGACCCTGGCCGTGATGCGGCTCGGCTTGCCGAAGGAGAAGTTCGGCAGCGACAGGACCGAAAGGCCGTTGATCTGGCCGACCTTGCTGCCCGCGGTGTCGATCAGCACGATGCCGCTGTCGATCACCTCGAGCGACCGCTCGCGGATGCGCCCGGAACGGTGCATCTGCTGGTCGATCGCCGTTTCTATATCGTCGGCGCCGATGACGTCCCGCTTCGCCTTGTCGGCCCAGTAGTCGCCCTCGCGCATCAGATCGGCAATGTCGCCGAACCGCGTGGTGAGCTTCTGGTTGTCGTCGGCGATGCGCCCGGCCTGCTCGATCAGCCGGGCCACCGCGCCGCGGTCGAAGGTCTTGAGCCCCTCGCGCCGGCCGATCGTGGCGATCAGCCGCGCATAGGCCTGGATCGCGTCCTCCTCGCGCGGCATGTCGTCGTCGAAATCGGCCGCCACCTTGAAGAGGTCGTTGAATTCCGGGTCCTGCGAGGCCAGCAGGTAGTAGATCTCGCGGCTCCCGACGATGACGATCTTCACGTCGAGATGGACGGGTTCCGGCTCGACCGACACGGTCGAGACCAGGCTCAGCGCCTGTCCGGGGGATTCGATGGTGATCGAGCGCGCCCGCAAGGCCCGCTTCAGGGCCTCGTAGGCATAAGGCTGCGTCAGCAGCTTCTGCGCATCGAGCATCAGATAGCCGCCATTGGCCCGATGCAGGGCGCCCGCCTTGATCAGCGTGAAGTCGGTGATCAGGGCCCCCAGCTCGGCGAGGTTCTCCACCCGGCCGACCAGGTTGGGCATGGTCGGATTGTCCTCATAGATGACCGGGCTGCCGACCTGGTGGGTGTGGTCCACCAGCAGATTGACGCGGTAGCGCCGGAAACGGTCGCGGGCCGCCGGCGGCTGGCGGACGGCGCCGGGCACGGCCGGCGTCTCGCCGTCGCTCGGCAGGAAGGCATCGGCATTGTCGACGATATCCTTCTCGACCGCGTCGAGATAGCCGACCACATCCGGCAGGTCGCGGAAATGATCCCTGACGCTGGCGATGCCGTTGGCGACGGCAGCGCTCGTCACCTGCCGGTCGAGCTCGCGCGCCTGGTCGCGCCGCTGGCGCTCCATCTGCGGAAACTTGCGCAGCTCCTCCTCGAGCTCCTCCTGCAGCGCCTTGAGATCGGTCTCGATGCGCTTGCGGTCGGCTTCCGAGAGCTTCTGGAACTCCTCGGGGCTCAAGGCCGCGCCGTCGCGCACCGGCGCGAAGGCGAAGCCCATCGGGGTGCGCAACAGCGCGATCCCCTTCGGCTCGGCCTTGGCCTGCAACCCCTCGAACACGGCCGCCTGCTGGTTCTTGGTGGCCTCGTCGATGAGCTGGCGGCGGTTGCGGTAGTCCTCGCTCTCCAGGAGCGCCGGGATGGCGACGCGCAGATCGTCGATCAGGCTCCGCATCTCGGCTTGCAGCTTGCTGCCGCGGCCGGCCGGCAGGCGCAGGGCGATCGGCTTGTACGGCACATCGAAATTGTTGACGTAGCAGAGATCCGGCGGCACGGGACCGGAGCGCGCGCGCTGATGCAGGAAGCCGAAGGCGATGGTGTGCTTGCCGGTGCCGCCGGGGCCCAGCGCATAGAGGTTGTAGCCCTGGCGGCGGATCCCGATGCCGAATTCCAACGCGTCGAGGGCCCGTTCCTGCCCGACGATGTTATGGATATCCTTGAGCTCCGCCGTCGTCTGGAACGGCAGCTCGGTTTCATCGCAATGACGATAAAGCGCCTCGGGCTTGAGCGGGGTGATGGGACCAGCCACAAATCCTCACTTTCCTGCGTGGGCATGATGATGGCAGCGCCGGCCCGCCTTTCAGGAAAGGCGGGCCGGCGCGACTATATCATGGGCAGGAAAGCGATGCCGACCCCGCGGCCAGAGGGGCCTTTTCCCGCATCAATCCGCGGTCTCGCCGGGCTCGTCGCCGGAATCGTCCGCCACCGACGGGTTGGCGCTGTCGCTGGCCTCGCTCGCCGGTCTTTCCGGCCGCGTCATGAGGGTTGCGGCATCGAACCGGCTGAACACGGCCAGCGCCCCCAGGACCACCAGGACGGCCACGGCGCCGGCACGGGCAGGGCTCGCCAGGGGCCGCTCCTTGGTCTCCGTGCCGGGGACGAGCTGCTTGCGGCCGGTGATCATGGACCGTACCAGATTCTCGCGGGCCAGCAGCCAGTGACCGAGCACGGCCGCAACATGGATGCCGGCCAGAATGATGATGAGATTGCCCAGCGTCTCATGCAGATCGCCCATGGCGCGGCTGCCGCTGCCCATCGCCGCGATCAGCGGCGATCCCGCCTGGTAGCCGCGCGCCGCCGCCGCCGACAGGCCCGTGCCGACGATCACCAGCAGCAGCAGAAGCAGCGCCAGGACCATCAGCCCGCCCAGCGGATTGTGGCCGACGAAGTGACCGGCCCGGAAGCGAGCCAGCCCCTTCACGTAGTTCCAGATCGAGCGCGCGGAGAAGATGAAATCGCCGAAGCGCGAGTGCGGGCTGCCGATGAACCCCCAGACGAGGCGGAACAGGAGCAGCAGCAGGATCAGATGACCGGCGCCGACGTGAATGACGAAGGATGTGCCCCGCTCGCCGCCGGTGACATAGGCCACCAGAACCGAGAGAGCCAGCAACCAATGAAAGACGCGGGTGGGCAGATCCCAGACGCGAACGGAGACGGATGGATTCACAGTTCACTCCGATGATGACGAACGGCGACAATCAGCGCTTCATCATTAGTTGAGCGCCATCGACGACGCTGCAAGCGGATTGTCGGATGATGGCCAACAGGTCGCAGAGCGCGCGACCGCACTTATCACGCGCGAAGGTGAAGAATCCTGCTGTCAGAAAGCTGTCGGCTGCGAACGAAGTGCAATCGCAGTCGCATGCCGCTCGGCGAGTCAGTCCCGGCCTGGCAGCGCGCGGATCGTCACCCGGCGAAATCCGGCTCGACGACGCCTCTCTGCCCGACATCGGCGACGAGCAGATGGCCGGAAAGCGGTGCCGCCCGCAGCTGCTCGTCGGAAAGACCAAGCGACGCGGTCGTGATATAGAGCTGCTTCATCCCCTCGCCGCCGAAACCGACCGCGGTCGGCTGCGGCACCGGCAGCTTGACCCGCCGTTCCAGCTTGCCATCGGGACGGATCTGCGCCACGCACCAGCCGTCCCAGAGCGCCACCCAGAGATGGCCATCGGCATCGACGGTCATGCCGTCCGGCTGTTCCGGAACGGCGCCGAACTTGTGGAAGCTCTGCCGCGGGCCTACCGCACCGGTCGCGGGATCGATGTCGTAGCAATAGATCTCGCGCGCGGGGCTGTCGGTCCAATAGGCGCGGCGTCCGTCCGGGCTGAAGGCCGGGCCGTTGGCGCAACCGATCGACCGGTCGATGACGGCGATCTTTCCCGCCGGGTCCAGCATGTAGAAGCTCCCCGTCGGCGTGACCCAATCCTGATTGCAGCTCCCGGTCCAGAGGCGCCCCCGGCGATCGACCTTGGCGTCGTTGAAGCTGTTCTCCGGATGGCCCGCCTCCGGATTCGCGATGTCGACCCGCTGACCGGATTTCGGATCGAGCCGGTGTATGCCGCTGTCGTCGACCACGATCCACCGTCCCTGACGGTCGAACACCATCCCGCCCAGGCCCGTCGGCAGGCTGGCCGCCAGCGTCTCGTTGCGGCCGCTGGCGGGATCGAAACGGAAGATCGCCGGGCTGCGCAGATCAAGCCAGTAGAGACGGCGCTCGCCCTCGCGCCAGAGAGGCCCCTCGCCCAGCACCGAACGCAGATCCAGTGCCCGCTCGACATGTTCCATGGGCCGTCCTCCCCCGCCGGCCGGGCGGTCGCGCCGCCGGCTCGTTTCTTGTCGAGGCGAATTAGGCGGCGTGCTTGGTCGCAACGTCAAGGCGCTATAGGATTGGCGCCGGGTGGTGACGGATCCCGCAAGCCCCGGGAGGATGAGAGCCGGGGCGCCGGGATGGTGGGGTGTGTTTCATGTCTTTTTCTGGATTCCGCGGCTCGTGCATGAGAGGCGGGCTGCTTGCGATTGCGGGATTCCTCGGGCTGCTGCTCGCGACGCCGGTCGAGGCGCAGGATGCCGTGCGCTGCACCGAAATTCCCGACGTGGTCGCCAAGACGCGCGACGCGATCATCGCCGCCGCCGGGCAGAAGGACTTCCAGGCCTTCTCGCCGCTGATCGATCGCAATGCCTTCGCCGCCTCGGTCGGCGACGATGTGGAACCTATCTCCTACTGGGAGGGCCTGCTGAAGCAGGGCGACGATGTGCGCCCGATCATGGCGGCCCTGCTGAAGATGCCGTGCGCGGTCTATAACGGCGCCGAGGGCGAAGTCTTCACCTGGCCCAGCGCCGCCGACCTGCCCTACCAGCGGCTCACCAAGAAGGAGATCGCCGCGCTCCAGAAACTCTACCAGGGACAGCTCGCGGACCAGTACATCGAGGGTCCCGAGGTCGGCTATTACGTCGGCTGGCGGCTGTCGATCAACTCGGACGGCACCTGGTCGGAGTTCGTGGCGGGCGACTGACACGACGCGATGCGTCCCGATCCTTCCCACCCCTCCCGCGCGCTCACGACGATGTGAAGCGACGCACCGGGCTTCCCCCCGTGATGCAAAATTGGGCACAAAGCCCATGATTGCATCGCCGTCATGACAGGGCCGTCATCGGAGCCCGCGTCCGCTTTCCGAAAAGAAAGAGGTCGATAGTTGCGAATTATGGGCAACTCGACGCCCGGTTGCGGCAGCCGGCGCGCCGAACTTTCGTCCGGCGGCATGAAATGCACCCACACCGCCTGTGGGTTTGAGCGGGTCGCGCCGGACGGAACGGGCGAGGCCGCCACCGCTCGCCCCCATGGGCTCGTTTTTTTGTTTGTCGATGAATCAGAAAAGCGGCTGCGGCACAGCGCTCCGCGACGAAAGTCGTAGGTATTTCCCCCTACCCATGTCCGCAGCCGATTTGCCCGAAAAAAACCACGGGTTGCAGCAAGCCGGCGACGGATGATTGCAACATGCGGAGGACAGTTTCAGGGGCGGAAGGAAATCGTCTCCACCTGACATTGCGATGTGAGCTTTTGCGAAGTTCTAACTTGCCAGGGTCGGTTGTCCCTGGTGCATTGATTGGGCGGCGATCGACAGCCGCATTCCTCCTGAAGCCGCCCGCACGGCGGCGATCGATCAAGGGGAGAGAACCATGGGCAACGTTCCCGGCTCAAGCACCGACAGGTTGGATCGCAACCTACTCCGCTATGCCATGAAGCTGCCCACCTTGTCCGCCGAGGAGGAAGGGGTTCTCACCCGCGCCTGGGCCGACGATCACGACGAAAGCGCCCTGCAGAAGCTGGTCAGCGCGCATCTGCGCATGGTGATCTCCCAGGCGGCACGCTACCGGTCGTACGGACTGGCCTTCGCCGACTTGGTCCAGGAGGGCACGGTCGGGCTGATGCAGGCCGCGGAACGGTTCGACCCGGAGCGCCAGGTGCGCTTCTCGACCTACGCGATCTGGTGGATCCGGGCCGCCATACAGGATTATGTGCTGCGCAACTGGTCGGTGGTCCGCGTCGGCACCACGCATGCGGAGAAGCGTCTGTTCTTCAACCTGCGCCGCCTGCGCGCCAAGATCGCCCAATCGGGCGCGGGCACGCTCAATCCCGAACAGGCGGCGCTGCTGGCGCGCGAGCTCGACGTTTCGCTCGACGTGATCGAGACCATCGACGCCCGCCTGTCCGCCCGCGACTGCTCGGTCAACGAGCCCTTCGGCGAGAACGGCGACGGCGAGTGGCAGGATCTGATCGCCGACGAGCGCGCCTCCCCCGAGGAGCAGACGACCTCGCAGCTCGACTCCCAGACCCGCTCGCGCTGGCTGGCCGCGGCGATGCGCGAGCTGCCGGATCGCGAGCAGATCATCATCCGCAAGCGCCATCTGGCGGAGAACGGCGCCACGCTGGAGGACCTCAGCCACGAGCTCGGCGTCAGCAAGGAGCGCGTCCGCCAGCTCGAGAAGCGCGCCCTGGGCCGGCTCCAGGCCATCCTGGTCGATCGCGAAACGGCCGTCTGACCCGCCTCAGCGCTTGCCGGCAGCCCGCCGGCGGCGCGGCGACGGCGCGGCGGACTTGCGCCGGGCGGGCGTTGCCGCTGCCTCGATCTCGGCGGCAGCCTCGTCGAGCAGCCAGCCCTTGAAGCTCCTCGCCTCGGGACGCATCGGGCGATCGGACGGCGACACCAGATAGAACGGGCCTTGCGCATCGATCTCGGCAGCGAAAGGCCGCGCCAGCCGGTTTGCCGCGATCATCGGCTTCACCAGCGAGCTGTGCCCCAGGGCGATCCCCACGCCTTCGGCCGCCAGCTCCAGGCCGATGGCGGAGGTGTCCGTCTGCAGCACCTGGTCGAAGGTCACGTCGCGCAGGCCCGCGGCGGCGAACCAGTCGGTCCAGCCCTGCCGGTTGCCGATGACATGGATCAGGCGCTGGCGCAGCAGGTCGCGGGGCTCCTTGAGGGAGCCTGCGAGGGCGGGCGCGCAAACCGGGAACAGGCGATCGGTCGTGACCGGCTGGCTCGACAGCCCGGTCGCATGGTCATGACCATAGCGGATCTCGAGATCGACGCCCTCCCAGACCGTGTCCAGCCCATGCACCGCCGCGGTCAGTCGCAGCGCGATCGCGGGGAACCGGGCATGGAAGCGCGCCAGGCGCGGTGCCAGCCAATGGGTGGCGAAGGCGACGTTGGTGCGCACGGTCACCAGCCCCTCCTCCCCGTGGCCGAAGATCTCGTCCGTGCCGAAGGTCAGATGGTCGAAGCTCTCCCGTACCACGCGCAGATAGGCCTCGCCGGCATCGGTCAGCTGCAGCCCGCGCGGCAGGCGGTGGAACAGGGATTCGCGAAGCTGGCCCTCGAGCAGGCGGATATGCTGGCTGACGCCCGCCTGGGTCATGTTCAGCTCGCGCGCAGCCCCGGTGAAGCTCAGATGCCGGGCGGAGGCTTCGAAGCTGCGAATCCAGTTGAGGTTGAGCAGGCGGCGCATGGCTGTTCCAACAGACCCATAACAAAATTTGGGCCATTGCCTCAACACTCGTCGTTTGGCGGTGGGGGCCCTGGCACCTAGCCTGGAAACACCGGATAAAAACAGGGGCTGCTGGCGTCCGGACCCGCCCGCGCTCCCCCATTGACCGGCCAACGAACCGGACTGTCGTCCGTCATCAGGGGATTCACGTCATGATCGAGAGAACCGATCGCAAACGCCGTCGCGGGTCGCGGCTTGCGATGCTGGCCTTGCCCGCCCTCCTCCTCGCCTCCCTCGCCGCGACCGCCCTCGCCGCCACCTCGACGCTGCGCTACTTCACCTGGGCCGGCTATGACGACCCATCCTTCCGCAAGCCCTACACCGACAAATATGGCGAGGGCCCGCAATTCTCCTTCTATGCCGGCACCGACGAGGCCTTCACCAAGCTGCAAAGCGGCTTCACCGCCGATGTCGCGCATCCCTGCATCCATGACGTCAAGAAATGGAAGGAGGCGGGCCTGCTGCAGCCGATCGATACCAGCAAGGTCGCGGCCTGGAACGACATCATCCCCGAGCTGCGCGAGGCCGATGCGCTGGTGCTGGACGGCCAGCATTGGCTGGTGCCCTGGGAATGGGGCGCCTCCTCGGTGCTCTACCGCACCGACAAGGTGAAGATCGGCGAGCAGAGCTTCACGATCCTGACCGACCCGCAATACAAGGGAAAAGTCGCGATCCCCGACGCCTTCGACGAGATCTACCAGCTCACGGCCGTGCTGGCCGGGATCAAGCACCCGCTCGATCTGCAGGAATCCGACTATCCGCTGGTCGAGGCGCAGATGAAGGCGCTGCGCAGCAATGTGCGCTTCATCTGGCAGGACCCGGCCCAGCTCGAGCAGGCCATGGCCTCGGGCGAGATCGAGGTGGCCTGGGGCTGGCCCAACAGCTTCAAGAACCTGCGCAAGGAAGGCGTGCCGGTCGACTTCATGCTCCAGCCGAAGGAAGGGCTGGTGACCTGGCTCTGCGGCTTCGCGCATCTGAAATCGGCGACGGCACCCGTCACCGAGGTCTATGACTTCATCAACGCCCTCGAGGACCCGGAATCCGGCAAGAACCTGGTCGAGAACTGGGGCTACGGCCATGCCAACAAGAAGGCGCTGGCGCTGGTGCCCAAGGCCGATCTCGAGGCGATCGGGCTGGCCGGCGATCCCAGCGAATATCTGAAGAAGGGCAATTTCCTCGGCCCCATGTCGGAGAAGCAGCGCGAGCGGCTGCAGACGATGTGGGACTTGGTGAAGGCCGGCAACTGATAGGATTAAGGCCGCCGTTCCCGGCCCGGGGTGCGCTGCGAAGCCCCAACTGAACAGCGCCCCCGGCCGGGGACGGCGTATCCCGGCCTCGAACCCATCTTTCGGAACAGACAATGGCTCGTACCATCACCGTCGGCGCCGCCCAGCTCGGCCCCATCGCGCGCCACGACACCCGCAGGCAGACCGTCAGCCGGCTGCTCGAGCTGATGCGCGAGGCGCACGGCTTCCGCTGCGACCTGATCGCCTATCCCGAGCTGGCGCTCACCACCTTCTTCCCGCGCTGGCCGATCGAGGACGAGGCCGAGCTCGATTCCTTCTACGAGACCGAGATGCCGGGGCCCGAGACGCGCCCCCTGTTCGAGGAGGCGGCGCGGCGCGGCATCGGCTTCTCGCTGGGCTTCGCCGAGCTCGTGATCGAGAACGGGCGCAAGCGCCGCTTCAACAGCTCGATCCTGGTCGACAAGACCGGCCGCATCGTCGGCAAATACCGCAAGGTGCATCTTCCCGGCCATTCCGACGTGATGGACCGGCCGGGCCAGCATCTCGAGAAGCGCTTCTTCGAGGTGGGCGACCTGGGCTTTCCGGTCTGGCGCGCCTTCGGCGGCATCCTCGGCATGTGCATCTGCAACGACCGGCGCTGGCCCGAGACCTATCGCGTGATGGGGCTCCAGGGCGTCGAGATGGTGCTGCTCGGCTACAACTCGCCGATCGGCCTGGGCGATCCCTTCGAGCTCGACGCGCTCGAGCCCTTCCACAACCACCTGGTGATGCAGTCGGGCGCCTATCAGAACGCGACCTGGGTGGTCGGTGTCGCCAAGGCCGGGCTCGAAGAAGGCTTCAACATGATCGGCCAGACCTGCATCATCGCGCCCTCGGGCGAGATCGTCGCGCAATGCGCCACCATGGGCGACGAGCTCATCGTGCGCAAATGCGACCTCGACATGGGCGCGCCCTACCGGGCCGACATCTTCAATTTCGCCTATCACCGCCGCATCGAGCATTACAAGCTCATCACCGAGCGCACCGGCGCCATCCCGCCGCTGGAAACGACGTGAGCGCCGGCCTGGCCATGGCGCAGGACTGGAAGATCGAGGGCTATCTGGAGTCCCGCCGGGGTCGCCTGACCATGGACGGTGTCGACCTCGTGGCGTTGGTGCAGGAACGCGGCACGCCCCTCTTCGTCTATTCGGCGCGGCGGATCGCGGAGACCGCGCGGGCGATCAAGACCGCCTTCGCCGCCTCCCACCCGCGCAGCACGATCTGCTATGCGGCCAAGGCGCTTTCCACCATCAAGGTGCTGCGCCTCCTCCATGCGGAAGGCATCGCGCTCGAGGTCAATTCGGGCGGCGAGCTGTTCCGCGCCCGGCTCGCCGGCATCCCGCCCGAGGCGATCGTCTTCAACGGGGTCGCCAAATCGAAATCGGAGATCGCCGAAGCCCTGAGCCCGCCGATCAAGGCCATCAATGTCGACAGCCTGTTCGAGCTGGAGCGCGTCGCGACGGTCGCCGGCGGTCTGGGCCGGCAGGCCCGCGTCGCCTTGCGCATCGTGCCGGAGGTCGACAGCCCCACCTCGCCCGGCAACCGGACCGGCTCCGAAGGCACCAAGTTCGGCATCCTGTTGCAGGAGATCGATCGCGCCCTGCAACTTCTGCGCGACCATCCCAATGCCCTCAAGCTGGTCGGGATCCACGCTCATGTCGGTTCGCAGATCACCGACACCGGGCCCTATGTCTCGGCGGCGAACGTCCTGGTCGAACAGGCGCGCCGGTTGCAGGACGCGCTGAGCCTCCGGCTCGAGCATGTCAATCTGGGCGGCGGCTTCCCCCTGCCCTATATGCGCGGCGTCAACCGCACGCCGCAGGGCGATATCTTCGCGCCCCGGATCGACAGCGCCGATATCGCCCGCGCTGGCCTCGCCCCCTTGCGCAAGGGGCTCGGCGAGCAGATCGAGATCCTGGTCGAGCCCGGCCGGCGGATGGTCGGCGATTCCGCCGTCACCCTCGCCTCGGTCGAGAACGTGAAACAGCGCGCCGGCCATCGATGGCTCTATCTCGATGCCGGCTACAACACGATCGTCGAGTCCTACACTTACAAGTGGTATTACCACGGCCTGACAGCCAACAAGCTGGACGAGCCGCTGGCGGCGTTCCGTGTCGTCGGGCCGCTCTGCGACAATGGTGACGCCTTCTTCGATGTCGATGGCGAGCAGACCCTGGCGCGGCTGCTGAAGGCCGACCCGCGGCTGGCGCAATCCCGGGAGCTCCTGGAGAACACGCTGGTGCGGCTGCCGCCCACGCGCAGCCTGGCGGCCTCGACCGGCCCCGGCGACATCGTCGCTTTCCTCGATACCGGCGCCTACACGCTCGATCAGATCACGCCCAACAACGGCCGGCCGCGCCCCGAGATCGGCATGCTCGATGCGAGCGGTAACTACGAGATCATGCGCCGACGCGACAGCTACACCGACCTGCTCTTCAACGAGGTGATCTGATGCGCCTCGATCTCGTCATCCGCAACGGCACCGTGGTGACAGCCTCGGACGAGTTCGAGGCCGATGTCGGCGTGGCGGAGGGCCGCATCGTCGCGGTCGCCCGCGACCTGGCCAAGGGGGACCAGGAGATCGACGCGACGGGGCTGCTGGTGATGCCGGGCGGGGTCGATGCCCATTGCCATGTGGAGGAGCCCGAATATATGGGCGCCCGGCTCGCCGACGATTTCGTCGCGGCGACCCGAGGCGCTGCCTGCGGCGGCACCACCACCATCATGCCCTTCGCCAACCAGCTGCCGGGCAAGAGCCTGCGCGAGGTGGTCGAGGATTATCACGGACGCGCCCAGGGCAAGGCGCTGATCGACTATGCCTTCCATCTGATCCTGTCGCAGGTGTCGGCCCCGCTGATCGGCCAGGAGCTGCCGGCCTTGATCGCCGACGGCTACCGTTCCTTCAAGGTCTTCATGACCTATCCGGGCTATATGCTGGAGGACGCTCAGATCCTGGAGGTCATGGACGCGGCCCGGCGCGGCGGCGCCCTCACGATGGTCCATGCCGAGAACGGGCATTGCGTCCATTGGCTGGGCCAGCGGCTGGAGGCGCGCGGCGAGACCGGCCTCGGCGCCTTCGCGGAGTCCGCGCCCCCGGCGGTCGAGCGCGAGGCCACCCATCGCGCCATCGCCCTGGCCGAGATCACCGGCGCCAAGGTGATGATCGTCCATGTCTCCTCGGGCCAGGCGCTGGAGCAGATCCGCTGGGGCCAGGATCGCGGCATCCCCGTGCTGGCCGAGACCTGCCCGCAATATCTGCTGGGCCTCGGTCCTCATCTGCACGAGCCCGGCTGGGAAGCCGCCAAGCATGTCTGCTCCCCGCCGCCGCGCGGATCCGACGATGCCGCCGAGCTCTGGCGCGGGCTGCAGCAGGGCGCCTTTCAGCTCGTCTCCTCGGATCATTGCCCCTATCGCTTCGCAGGCACCGACGGCAAGCGCAGCCAGGGCGGCGAGCGACCTCACTTCCGCAAGGTGCCCCCGGGACTGCCGGGGCTCGAGACGCGCCTGCCGCTGCTCTATCACGAAGGCGTGGCGCAAGGCCGGCTGACGCGCCAGCAATTCGTGGCCGTGACGGCGACCAACCCGGCCCGCGTCTATGGCCTCTATCCGCGCAAGGGCAGCCTCATGCCCGGCGCCGATGCCGACATCGCGCTCTGGTCCCAGGGCGAGCGCCGCATCCTTCGCCATGCCGACTTGCATGACGATTGCGACTACACGCCCTATGAGGGGCGCGAGCTCTCCGCCTGGCCGGTCGTCACCTTCTCGCGTGGCGAGAAGGTCTGGGACCGCGGCTGGGTCTCGAATGCGGCCGGACGCGGCCGCCATGTCGGTAACCGCTCGCCATCGTGAGCCATCCCCGATCGCTCACCGAGGTCGTCCGCCAGGGGCTCTGCACCGGCTGCGGCCTGTGCCAGAGCATGGCCGGGCCCGAGCATGTCCGGCTCGATATGACGGCGGACGGATTCCTCCGCCCCAAGATCCGCAAGCCGCTCGCGCCCGCCGACGAGGCCCGCATCCTTTCCGCCTGCCCCGGCAACCGCCAGCAGCCCTCGCCCGAGCCGGGGACGCCGGTCGATCCGCTGTGGGGACCGATCCGGCGTTTGGCGCGCGGCCAGGCGACCGACGAGGCGACGCGCTTCAAGGCCGCGTCGGGCGGCGTGATCTCGGCGCTCGCCAGCTATCTCCTCGAGAGCGGCGAGGTCGAAGCGGTGCTGCACACGATCGCCGATCCGGCCCAGGCCTTGCGCTCCATGCCGCAGGTGAGCCGCAGCCCGCAAGGGGTGATGCAGGCGGCCGGCGCGCGCTACGGTCCGGCGGCGCCGCTGACCGACATCGAAACTCTGCTCGCCGCGGGCCGGCCCTTCGCGGTCGTGGGCAAGCCCTGCGACATCGCCGCGGTCCGCAACCTCGCGCGCCTCGATCCGCGCGTGGACCGGCTGGTGAAATACCGCATCGCCTTCTTCTGTGCCGGCGTGTCGAGCCTCGGCATCTCGCGGGCGATCATCGCCAAATACGGCCTCGCCGAAGACCAGGTGCGGCTGATGCGCTATCGCGGCCATGGCTGCCCCGGCCCGACCCGGATCGAGGCCAAGGATGGCCGCGTCTTCGAGCAGAGCTATGACGAGACATGGGGCAACGAGCTGGCGCAGGAGATCCAGTTCCGCTGCAAGATCTGCCCCGATGCCACCGGCGAGCAGGCCGACATCGCCTGCGGCGATGCCTGGATCACGGCCGACGGCTATGCGCATGGCGAGTATGAAAGCTGGAACGCGGTGATCGCCCGGAGTGCGGCCGGCGAAGCTCTGCTGGCGCGGATGGAGCAGGCCCACAAGCTCAACCTGCTGCCCAACACGATCGCCGAGCTCAATCGGATGCAGCCGCACCAGGGCGAGCGCAAGAGGGCGATCCTGGCGCGGCTGGCCGGACTTTGGCTTGCCGGCCAGTCCCGGCCCCGCTACCGCGGATTGCGAATCCTTCATGCGGCCTGGCTCGGCCGGCGGGACTTCGCCAAAAACCTGCGCGGTACCTTGCTTCGGTTGCGGCGCGGCGCCAATCGCGAAGCCGAGCCCGCCTGATTGCGGGTTTGTGACCGGCAGAGCGGCCTTGACGAGAGGCCGTTGCCTGCAATCTCCTAGAACAACGTCGCCCGCTTCCGGGCCGACCCGTTCTCTGAACCGGTGCCGATCTCGCCCTGCCCCTCCCCGGCAGGCCTGGCATCGCCCCGGCTGTCATCCGAAGGAATCACCCCATGCGCTATGTCCGCCTCGGCTCCACGGGCGTCAAAGTCTCCCGCATCTGTCTCGGCTGCATGACCTACGGCACTACCGATTGGCGCCAGTGGGTGCTGACCGAGGAGGCGGCGCGGCCCTTCATCCGGCGCGCGCTCGAGCATGGCATTAATTTCTTCGATACCGCCGACGTCTATTCGCGCGGCGGGAGCGAGGAAATCCTCGGTCGGGCGATCCGCGATTTCGCCAAGCGCGATCAGGTGATCATCGCCACCAAGGTCCATGGCGTCATGGGCGACGGTCCCAACGACAAGGGGCTTTCGCGCAAGCATATCCTGGATGCCGTCGAGGCCAGCCTGCGCCGCCTCGGCACCGACTATATCGACCTCTACCAGATCCACCGCTTCGATCCCGAGACGCCGATCGAGGAGACCGCCGAGACGCTCGACAGCCTCGTGCGCAGCGGCAAGGTCCGCTATATCGGCGCCTCCTCCATGTATGCCTGGCAGTTCCTGAAGATGCTCTCGATCCAGGCGCGCGAGGGCTGGGCGCGATTCCAGACCATGCAGAACCACTACAACCTCGCCTATCGCGAGGAGGAGCGCGAGATGATGCCGCTCTGCGCCGACCAGGGCATCGGGGTCATTCCCTGGTCGCCGCTCGCACGCGGGCGGCTCGCCGGCAGCAAGAGCGCCCACACGACACGCTCGACGACGGACGAGTTCCAGAAGCGGCTCTACGACACCCAGGAGGCGCTCGACGGGCCGGTGATCGCTCGTTGCGCCGAGCTCGCCAAGGAGCGCGGCGTGCCGCCCGCCCAGATCGCGCTGGCCTGGCTGCTGTCGAAGCCCAATGTCGTGGCGCCGATCGTCGGCGCCTCGAAGCCGCATCACCTGGACGACGCGGTCGCAGCCGCCGAGATCGAGCTGGAGCCCGAGGAGATCGCGCGGCTCGAGGAACTCTACCGGCCGCACCCGGTCGCCGGGCATAGCTGAGACGGCCCTGTCCGGGCTTTGCCTTACGGCGCCGCCGCGGCCTTCCTGATGGCCGCGACGAAGGCCTCGACGCCGTTGCCCGCGACGGCGTCGCGCTTGGCCAGCAGCAAGAGGGCGTGGATGGCCAGATCGTACGACCCGTAGCAGCAATAAGCGATGGCGGCCAGGAACTTGAGCTGCTCGTCGTCGAGCCGTTCCGGGCGCCGGAAGTCCCGGACATAGACGATGTCCGCTTCGAGCAGCTGGTTCAGGCCGCGATACGGGTCGTTGTCGATGATGACGGGGAAGATCGCGCGCCGATTGAGGGAAGCGTAGGCGTGGGGGATGAACCCCCACGACCGCAGCGCCCGATCGATCTCGCCGAAGGGCGGTTGCTCGAGATAGAGAGGGACGAAGGAAACCTCGGTGTGGATCGCCATCGTCGGGCGGAGCTTGTCGCGGCCGTTCTCGAAGATTGGCAGCTCCGATCCCTGCACGTCGATCTTCAGATAGTCGATCCTGTCGACCTCTTCGATCTCGTCGAGGCGGCGCGTGGCGATCCGCCGGGTTTCGACGACCTGGCCCCACCGCGGAAACTCATGGAACAGCGCCAGGGTCTCCGGATCCGGCCGCAGCAGGCTGGTCATGCCGCTGGCGGCACAGACATGCAGCGTATGCTCGGCCCCGTCTCCGACCGCATAAGGCAGATAGGTCTCGTTGGGCTGGCCCGCGGCGCACAGCTTTGCCAGCTCCTCCGCTTGCGGTTCGAAGCCGGTCAATCGCGCGATCCCGCTGGCCAGGAGCGGCCTATAGGGAGGCGGGTCGCCGATCCGGCTGGCGCCGATATCCACGACCGATATCAACCGATCGAGCGCGAGCAGATCGATCAGAACGCGCGCCGCCTCGGTCGCTGCGATCTTCGGCGCATCGAGCGTCACGGTTTCCCAGCCTCCGGGCAGCCGGCAATGCCGAGGCTATTCTTCCCACATCGCGCCCGGCCCGCCTAGGGCCTGCCGACGCTAGCTAGCCCGCCGGCTCGAGGGCGGCCCCCTGGGCCCGTTGCTCGACCAGGGCCAGGAGTGCCGCTCCCGCCACCTCGAGCGCGCCGCTGTTGTCGATCGTGACGAGCCTGTCGGTGACGCGGCTCAGGTCGATCTGGTGCCGGATGCGCTCGGCGATCTGCTCGGCGGATTCCCGCTTGCGCGCGGCCAGCCGGCTCGCGATCAGGTCGGGGTCGGCGGTGATCAGCACCGGCACGAGGTCGGGATAGAGCTCCAGCGCCTCGGCCAGATACTCGCGCGACCCGTTCAGGATGATGTTGACCCCGGTCCGGCGCCAGGCATCGATTTCCCGACCGATGGCATAGTGGAGGCCATGGCTGCGCCAATGCATCGCGAACCAGCCGGCCGCCAGCCGCGCCTGGAACTCCGCCTCGCTGAGCGCGATGTGATTTTCGCCGCCCGCCTTGGCCGGCCGGGTGATGTAGCGATGGGCCACCGCGAACCGCCGGGGATCGCCCGCCTGGCGGATGAATTGCAGCAGGCTGTCCTTGCCGACGCCCGAGGCGCCCATGACATAGAACAGCCGCCCCGGCGAAGGTTCCGTCACGGCGGCAGCTCCGCCACGATTTCGGGCCGGCTGTATCGAGCCGCGAAGGCCGTCGCATCGAGCCGGCGGAAATCGGGCAGCGCCGCGCGCAAGCGGGCCGGGCTCCAGTCCCACCAGGCGATCGCCTTGAGCTTCGCCTCGGTCGCCTCGTCGACGCGCCGACGGATCGGCCGGGCGGGATTGCCGGCGACGATCATGTAGTCGGGCACGTCCTTGGTCACAATCGCTCCGGCCCCGATCGCGGCTCCCGTGCCGATGCGGCGGCCCGGCAGGACGATCGCATTGTGGCCGATCCAGACATCCGGCCCGACCACGACCCGGTGCGCGCGCCGCCAGGCGAACACCTCGGAATCGTCCGCGTCGGCCAGATGGTGCGAGCGGCTGCGATAGGTGAAGTGATGGAGCGTCGCCCGCTCCATCGGATGGTTGGTCGGATTGAGGCGGACGCCGGCCGCGATGTTGCAGAACTTGCCGACATCGGCGTTGAAGATCTCGGCATCGCGCGCGGTATAGGACCAGTCGCGGAAATCGACCTCCAGCAGCTGGCTGCGGGGGCCGATCACGGTCCAAGGGCCGAAGCGGCTCGACTTGACGATCGCGGTCGGGTGCAGCATCGGCGCCTCCGTCATGAAGCGCCCGTCGCCCCAGGGATGCTCCGGCTCCCCCTGCTCGAGCGCGATCATGACTCAGGCGACCCGCTCGCCCCGGTGCCAGACGGCGCGGACCAGCGGCAGGCCGCCGCGCTCGGCGACGCGCACCAGATCGGCGCGCAGGCCCGGCGCGATCCGGCCGCGATCGGTCAGCCCCATCGCATCGGCCGGCCGCGTCGCCACCATCCGGATGGCCGCCGGCAAGGAATAGCCCAGCTCCTGTACCAGGCGGAAGGCCGCCGGCAGCAGGCTCGCCGGCACATAATCCGAGGACAGGATGTCGACCAGCCCGTCGCGCGCCAGATCGATCGCGGAGATGTTGCCCGAATGGGACCCGCCGCGCACCACGTTGGGAGCGCCGCTCAGGATGCCGATGCCGCGTTCGCGCAAAGCCAGCGCCGCCACCCGCGTGGTGGGAAACTCGGCGACCACGGCGCCCGCCTCGGCCGCCTCCTCGGCATGTTCCACGGTCGCGTCGTCGTGGCTCGCCAGCTTGATGTTGCGCTCGCGCACGAGCTCGATGACGGCGGCCCGGTTGGCATCGCCGTGCCTGGCCCGATCGTCGAGGCAGCGCTGGACGAAGCTGTCGAGCTCGGCGTCGCTCAGCTGATACTTGCCCTGGTAATAGGCCGCATACTGCGCCAGGGTCGCGAACTGCCGCTGCCCAGGCGTGTGGTCCATCAGCGACACCAGCTTGAGGCAGGGATGGCCGGCCAGCCGCGCCAGGTGGCCCGGCAGATCGCCATGCGAGATCTCGCAGCGCAGATGAAGGAAATGCTCGACCCGCAGCATGCCTTCGCGCTGGCATTCCTCGAGACCTTCGGCCATGGCGGTCAGGGTCTCGATACGGTCGCTTTCGCGGTGGATGTCGCCGATCGCCACGGAATCGAACACGGTCGTGATGCCGGCGGTCGCGATCTGCGCGTCATGCGCGACCACCGCCGAGCGCGCCGGCCAATGGACGCGCGGCCGCGGCGCGATATGCTTGTCGAGATTGTCGGTATGGAGCTCGACCATGCCCGGGATCAGGTAATCGCCCTGGCAATCGACGGCGCTCTCCAGGCGGGTCTGACCCGTCTCGATCTCGGCGATCCTGCCGTCGCGGACCAGCAGCGTCCCGTCGAGGATCTCGTCGGGAAGCACGATGCGGGCACGGGTCAGGATCGTCTCGGTGCTCATGCGGCCAACTCTCTGGGCGGAAGATTGTAATACCGGGTCGCCAGCGCGTCGCGCGCCTCGGGATCGTGGCAGATGGCGACGATCGCTGTCCCGGCGGCGCGGGCCTCGCGCAGCAGGCTGACGACCGTGCTCCGGTTGACGGCGTCGAGCGAGGCCGTCGGCTCGTCCACCAGCAGGATCGGGTGGCCGGCCAGGAGGCCGCGCGCGATATTGACGCGCTGCTGCTCGCCGCCGGAGAAGGTCACGGGCGAGAGCGGCCAGAGCCGGCGCGGCAGTGCCAGGCGCTCCAGGAGAGCGCCCGCCCGTTCGCGCGCCTCCTGCGGGCCGACGCCTCGGGCGCGCAGCGGCTCCGCCACCACCTCGAGGGTCGGCACGCGGGGGATCACGCGCAGGAACTGGCTGATATAACCCAGCGTCCGGCGGCGCAGCTCGAGGGCGAGGCGCGGGCTGGCCGTGGCCAGATCGACCCGTTCGTCGCCATGGCGCACCAGGATGGCGCCGGCATCGGCCCGGTAATTGCCATAGAGGGTGCGCATCAGCGTGCTCTTGCCGGCCCCGGACGGCCCGTCGAGCACGACGCATTCCCCGGCCGCGACCGAAAGGTCGATGTCGGACAGGACCGCGAGCTTGACCTCGCCCTGAACATGGAGCGTGAAGTTCTTGGCGAGACCCCGGGTCTCGATCATGGGCATGGCGCCGCCGCGGGTCATATCGGCAGCACCGAGGAAACCAGGAGCTGCGTATAGGGCTCGTGCGGGTCGTCCAGCACCTGGTCGGTCAGGCCGGTCTCGACGATGCGGCCGTCCTGCATGACCATCAGGCGGTGGGCGAGCAGCCGGGCGACGCCCAGATCGTGGGTGACGAGGATCACGGCAAGGCCCAGATCCGCCACCAGCTGACGGACCAGGTCGAGCAGGCGCGCCTGGACCGAGACATCGAGCCCGCCGGTCGGCTCGTCCATCAGCACCAGGCGCGGCTTGGTGACCAGGTTGCGGGCGATCTGGAGGCGCTGCTGCATGCCGCCGGAAAAGCGGCGCGGGTTCTCGTCGATCCGGGCGGCGTCGATCTCGACCCGTCCCAGCCACTCGGCGGCGAGGCTGCGGATCGTGCCGTAATGGCGCATGCCCGCCCGCATGAGCGGCTCGCCGATATTGCCGCCGGCGCTGATATCGAGCCGGAGCCCGTCGCGCGGGTTCTGATGCACGAAGCCCATATCGTTGCCCAGCCGCCGGCGCCGCTCGGCCTCCGAGAGGCTCGCCAGATCGATCCGGTCGCCCTCGCGCGTCTCGTACCAGACCTGCCCTTCCGTCGGCGTCACATGGCCGGCGATGCAGCCGAGCAAGGTGGTCTTGCCCGACCCGGATTCGCCGACCACGCCCAGCACCTCGCCGGGCCAGAGCGAGAAGCCGATGTCGCGGCAGGCCGTGCGGGCACCGAAGCGCTTGGTCAGGCCTTCGACGGTCAAGAGGGGCTGTTCGGCGGAAGGCGCCATCATTCGGCCGCCCGCGGCTGAAGCCGGCTGTCGCAATAGTCGGTGTCGGAGCAGATGAAACGGCGCGTGCCGCGATCGTCGACCACGATCTCGTCGAGATAGCTGTCGCTCGCCCCGCAGCGGGCGCAATGGGTCGACCACTGCTCCACGGCGAAGGGATGATCGGCGAAATCGAGGCTCTTCACCGGGGTGAAGGGCGGCACGGCATAGATCCGCTTCTCGCGGCCGGCGCCGAAGAGCATCAGGGCCGGCGAGCGATCGAGCTTGGGATTGTCGAGCCGCGGGATCGGCGACGGCGACATCAGATAGCGGCCGTTCACCTGGACCGGATAGTCATAGGCCGTCGTCACCCGCCCGAAGCGGGCGATGTCCTCGTAGAGCTTGAGATGCATGGCGCCGTAGTCGGCCAGCGCATGCATGCGCCGGGTATGGGTTTCGCGCGGCTCGAGCCAGCGCAGGGGCTCCGGGATCGGCACCTGGAACACCATGATCTGGCCGTGCTGCAGCGGCGTCTCCGGGATGCGATGCCGGGTCTGGATGATGCTGGCGTCGGCCGTGCGCGTGGTGGTGGCCACGCCCGCCACCCGCGCGAAGAACTTGCGGATGCTGACGGCATTGGTCGTGTCGTCGGCGCCCTGGTCGATGACCTTGAGGCGATCCTTGCGGCCGATGATCGAGGCGGTGACCTGGATGCCGCCGGTGCCCCAGCCATAGGGCAGCGGCATCTCGCGGCCGGCGAAGGGCACCTGGTAGCCCGGAATCGCCACCGCCTTCAGCAGGGCGCGGCGGATCATGCGCTTCGTCTGCTCGTCGAGATAGGCGAAGTTGTAGCCGGTGCCGCTCATTCCGCAGCCTCCTGCTGGGCCTCTTCGGCGCGCATCCGGCGGACGATGTCGAGCTCGGCCTGGAAGTCGACGTAATGCGGCAGCTTCAGGTGCTGCACGAAGCCCGAGGCCTCGACATTGTCGGCATGGCTGAGGACGAACTCCTCGTCCTGCGCCGGCGCCGTCACCGTTTCCTCGAACTCCGCCGCCCTGAGGCTGCGATCGACCAGCGCCATGGCCATGGCCTTGCGCTCGCACCGGCCGAACACCAGCCCGTAGCCGCGCGTGAATTGCGGCGGCTGGGTGGCCGATCCCTTGAACTGGTTCACGAGCTGGCATTCCGTCAGCTCGATCTCGCCGATGGCGACCGGAAAGCCCAGTTCCTCCGGAACGATCTCCACCGTCACCCGCCCGCTGCGGATCTCGCCGGCGAAGGGATGGTTGCGGCCATAGCCGCGCTGCGTCGAATAGGCGAGGCTCAAGAGGAATCCCTCGTCGCCGCGCGCCAGCGCCTGAAGACGGACATCGCGCGTCGCCGGATAGGACGGCGGTTCGCGCGTGATATCGCCGACGGGAAGAGCGGGATCGGGCCGCTCGGGCTCCATGAGCCCTTCCTGCTCCAGCCAACCCATCACCGGCGGCAAGGCCGCGGTCGCCGTCGCGACCGTAGCGCCTGGCTTGGCCGCCGGCGCCTTGCGCGTCGTTTCCTCCTCCAAGGAGAAGTCCAGCAGGCGGTGGGTATAGTCGAAGGTCGGCCCGAGGAACTGGCCGCCGGGAACATCCTTGAAGATCGCCGAGATGCGCCGGTCGGCTTCCATCCGCGCCGTGTCGATCGGCTCGCTGACGGCGAACCGGGGCAAGGTGGTGCGGTAGGCGCGCAAGAGGAAGATCGCCTCCACCAGATCGCCCGCCGCCTGCTTGATGGCGAGTGCCGCCAGGCGCCGGTCATAGAGCGCGCCTTCGGCCATGACGCGATCGACCGCGAGCCGGAGCTGGCCTTCGATCTGGTCGACCGTCAGCGCCGGCAGATCGGCGTCGCCGCGCCGGTCCTGCTCGAGCAGCCGGTGAGCGGCCTCGATGGCGGCCTCGCCGCCCTTGACGGCTACGTACATGAGAGCTCCAAGGCGGTGCTGCGCGGCAATCCCACCAGGCGATCGCCGCAGGTGACGAGGACATCGACCCCGCAAGGGAACCGGGCGTGGTTGAGGGTCCAATCGGCGACGAAGCCTTCCGGCAGCCCGTCGATCGCCAGGAACCGGCGGGTCGGGATGCCAGGGCCCGAAAAACCGATCGGGCCGCCCGACGCCAACCGGCTCGCCTCGATGATCAGCGTGGCCGAACGGTCGGGATGGTCGACGCTGCCGCCATCGAAATCGGCCAGGCGCGGCGCCGTCGCCGCGTCGGCGACGAGCGCGAAACGCGCGGCCATGGGCTCGCCGGCGATGGGTGCGCCCGTATGAAACGCGAGAAAGGTCGCGATGCCCGAAGCCTGCCGGTCGAGCCAGACAGGCGTATCGCCGTCGGCCAGAGCCAGCAACAGGCCGAGCGCCGCCGGTCCCGTCGCATTGCCGAGCTGCTGGCAGGTGCTCCGCAACGTGACCGGGAGCTGAAGGATGCGGCCGGGCTCGCTCAGCGCCGTCAGCGCGCAGCGGAAGATGCGTTGCGCATCCTCGACCGGATCCGGCAGCCCGGGCGCCAGCACGCCGCGATTCGCCGAAGACGAAGCCTTGGCCACGTTCCCGAGCTCAATCATCGCCGCGCACCATCGTCGTGAAATCGACCCGGGTCGCCGCGACGTCGGCCGCGCGGCGGCGGCGCCGTTTCTGGTCCGTTTCGGCGAGTTCCGACAGCAGTCCGGCCAGCATGCCTTGCCGGAGCGCCTCATCCTGGAGCAGCGCATCGAAGAGCGCCGCCAGCTCGGCATGGCGCCGGGCCCGGCCGGTCACATAGCCAAACCCGACCCGGTTGTGGGGCGGCTCCAGCATCACGGCCGCGCGCGTGACCGTCATCTCGCCGAGATTGAAAGGCTGGCCGGTCCCGCCCGCCCGCCCGCGCAGCATCACGAGACCCGTTTCCACCGGCCTCAGCCAGGAATGGGCCGGGGGCGCCGCAAGCTGGCGCCAAGCCGCCTCGAGGTGGTCGGGGTCGGCCTGGCTCAGCTGCGCCATCCATCGGGCCCGCTCGCCCTGCGGGGACGCCGGCGCCAATGAAGGGTGGGAGAGCTCGGTTGCCATGGGCGCCATATTCATCTAGACATCTATATGTGTCAACCGATCTCGTAGCTTTGTGCCAGATTCAACCTCACTGTCGATGACAGAAACGCGAACGGAGTCGGACGCCCTGATGAAAGTTGCGATTGCCCGCGGCCGCGGCATGACGGTTTGGCGACAGATCGCCGAGACCCTGGGGGCCGACTTGAAGGCCGGCCGCCTGAAACCGGGCGATCGCCTTCCGACCGAGCTCGAGCTGGCCGAGCGGTTCATGGTCAACCGCCATACCGTCCGCCGCGCCGTCGCGGCGCTGGCGGAGCAAGGCATCCTGCGCATCGAGCAGGGCCGCGGCACCTTCGTGAACGACAACACGATCGATTACGTGCTGGGAAGGCGCACCCGCTTCAGCGCCAATCTCCTGGCCCAGGGCCGCGAGCCCGGTCACCGGCTGATCTCGGCCGAGCGCGCGACCGTCTCCGGCAGCATCGCGACCGACCTCAGGCTGCGCGACGGCGCCGCGGTGACGCGGGTCGAAACCCTGGCCATCGCCGATGGCGCGCCGATGTGCTACGGGGTCCACGAGTTTCCCCTGCCCCGCTTCGCCGGGATCGATGAGGCCTATCGGCGGCTGGGTTCGCTGACCGCAGCGCTCGAGGAATTCGGCGTCAGCGACTATACCCGCAAGGTGACGCGCATCCTGGCGCGGCTGCCGAGCCCGCGCGAAGCCGAGTTCCTGGAGCAGACCGCGAGCCGCCCCGTGCTCCAGGCGGAGGCCGTCAATGTCGACGCCAAGGGCAAGCCGACCCATCACAGCCTCGCCGTCTTCGCCGGCGACCGGGTGCAGATGATCGTGCGGCCGGAAGACCTCTTCGCGGGCGGTTGACCGGTTCCGCCCGCGCCTCAGATGAAGGCGCGGCGCAGCCACTGCGACAGAAGATCGATCAGCACCACGGTGATGACGATCACGATCATCACCGCGCAGGTCTGGCTGAACTGGAAGCCGCGGATGATCTCCCAGATCACCTGGCCGATGCCGCCGGCACCCACCAGCCCGACGACGGAGGCGGAACGGACGTTGGACTCGAACCGGTAAAGCGAATAGGACACCCAGAGCGGCATCACCTGCGGGATCACGCCGAAGACGATCTCTTCGAGCTTGTGGGCGCCGGTCGAGCGGATGCCTTCCACGGGCCGCGGGTCGATCGCTTCCACCGCTTCGGCGAACAGCTTGGCGAGGATGCCGGTGGTATGGATCCAGAGCGCCAGCACGCCGGCGAAGGGCCCCAGCCCCACCGCCACCACGAACAGCATGGCGAAGACCATCTCGTTGATGGAGCGGCAGATGTCCATCAAGCGGCGCACCGGCTGGTTGATCCACCAGGGTGCGATATTGCCGGCGCAGGCGAGACCGAAGGGAATGGCGCAGACGATCGCCATCACCGTGCCCCAGAGCGCGATCTGGACGGTGATGATCATCTCTTGCACGTAGTACTGCCAGTCCTTGAAGTCCGGCGGGAAGAAATCGGCGAGGAAGATCGCCATGTTGCCGCTGTCGCGCAGCAGGTCGAGCGGACGCATGTCGGCGCCGCGCCAGGAGCCGGCAAGCGCCGCCAGGATCACGCCGTAGGCGAGGAGCCGGATCCAGGGGAACCTGGGCCTGGATGCGACGGCATGCGACGCCGCCGGGCCCCGGGGCCCGGTCGGCGTCGCCGGTTGGAGAGAGACCGTCAAGTCGGAACCTTGTCCAACGAACCGATGGGGTCGAGGCTTACTGCGTCTTCACCTCGGCCATCTTCTTCGACAGCTCGTCGAGCTTGGCGTCGATCTCGGCGATCTGCTTCTTCTTGTCCGCGTCCGAGATCGTGGCGTCCTGCTCGATCTTCATCCGGTCCTTGAAGAGCGAGACCTGGCGGACCGGCAGAAGCTGGTCGTTGCTGGAAGCCAGGAACCCGCCCCACTGGCCGAGCGCGTCCAGCACTTCCTTCTCATGTGCCTGATTCGGGCCCGGCTGGCCGTAGGCCAGCAGGAAGGCCAGGATCTTCTTCTTGGCGCCCTCGTCGAGATCCGTGCGCCAGACCAGCGGATCGGCCGGGATCATCGGCGAGCGCCAGATCTCGCGGACCAGCTTGGCCTTGTCCGGCTGGGCCCGCTGGAACTTGGCGAAGTCCTCGGTGTTGTTGGTGGCGACATCGACCTGGCCGGTGGCCACGGCCATCAGGTTGGCCTCATGGTTGGAATTGAGGGCCGTGGTGAAATGCTTGCGGATGTCGATGTTGTTCTTGGCCCAGGCATAGTAGCTGGGGATCAGGAAGCCCGAGGTGGAGTTCGGATCGCCGTTGCCGAACTTCAGCTTGCCCGGCTGCTTGAGCACGTCATCGAGCGAGTTGATGTTGCTGTTGGTGTTGGCGATCAGGATCGAGTAGTAGCCGCGCGAGCCGTCGGCATAGATCTTCTGCGCGAACACCTCGCCATTGGCGCGGTCCACGGCCTGGATGGCCGAAGCGTTGCCGTACCAGGCGACCTGGACCTTGTTGAAGCGCATGGCCTCGATGACGCCCGCATAGTCGGTCGCGTAGAAGGGATTCACCTTGATGCCCGTCGCCTTCTCCATGTCGGCGAGGAAGGGCTCCCACTGCGTCTTGAGGTTCTGCGTCGATTCGGTCGAAATGATTCCGAAATTGATTTCCTTGGGCGTCTCGGCGCTGGCGGCACTGGCGCCGAGCGCCAATGCGGCCATGCCTGCGAGGAATGCGCGACGTAGCATCAGGTTCGTCTCCTTCTTCAGTAGAGGTTCAAGAACAGGCGGGTCTCGGGTCGGCGAGCTTGCGGCTTTCAGGAGCCGGCCGCGGCGGCAACGGTCGCCAGGCGCAAAGGCGCGCGCCGCGAGCGATGGGGGATCGGTGCCGATTCGAGCTCGCTGCCATAGACTTCGGCCAGGAGCGAGCCCGTGACGTCCTCGCTGGGGCCGTCGAAAAGGACCTGGCCGTCCTTCAGCGCCACGATCCTCGGGCAGTAATGCGTGGCCATGTCGACCTGATGCAGGGAGACGACGACGGTGATCCCGTCGCGCAGGTTGATGTCATGCAGGAGCTCCATGACGCGACGGGCCGATTCCGGATCGAGCGAGGCGATCGGCTCGTCGGCGAGCAGCGTGCGGGCTCCCTGGATCAGCACGCGGGCGATGGCGGCGCGCTGCTGCTGCCCGCCCGAAAGAGTCGAAGCCCGCTGATAGGCCTGCTCCTCGATGCCGACCCGCGCCAGCGCCTCGAACGCCGCCTTGCGCTCGGCCGCCGTGAACCAGCCCGGAAGGCTGCGCCAGAGCGGCACCCGCGCCAGGCCGCCGACACAGACGTTGGTGATGACCGGCAGGCGATCCACCAGGTTGAACTGCTGGAAGACGAAGCCGATCGAGGCGCGCTGCTGACGGATATCCTTGGCGATCCGGCCGTCGCGTTGCACGATGCGGCCATCGACCTCGATGCGGCCGGCATCGCGGTCGCAGGAGGCGAGACCCGCGATATGCCGCAGGAGAGTCGACTTTCCGGAGCCCGAGGCGCCGATGAGCCCGACCATCTCCCCCGGCTCGATCGTGAGCGAAACCGACTGCAAGGCCCGGCGCCCATTGCCGAATGTCTTGCTCAGCTGATCGATCCGGATCGAAGACATGGATGCGCGCCCCCGTAGAGTCGTCTAGACAATAGGGGTGGCCCGAGACTCCCGTTTCGCAGTTCTATGAAGCTTCGATGACAACCCCCACGCTCGTTCAATCCACCACTTCCCGCCCCTCGGTCGCGCGTTACGCGATCTATTGGGCGCCGCCCCGCGATTCAGAACTGACGCGGCGAGGCCTCGCCTGGCTCGGCCGCGATGCCGAATCGCCCGTGGGTGGCGGCGGACTGCCGCCGCGCCCTCTCGTCGCCGGATTCTCGCCCGAGCAATTGACGGCGCTGACCGCGGAGCCGCGCCGCTATGCGCTTCACGCCACGCTGAAGCCGCCTTTCGTGCTCGCCGAGGGACACGATGCGGACAGCCTGCGCGTCGATCTCGACCGCTTCGCCTCTTCCTCGGCTCCCTTCTTCATTCCACCATTGCGGCTCGAGGTGATCGGCCGGCGGTTCCTGGCGCTGATCCCATCCGCACCGTCTCCGGATCTGGATGCGCTGGCCGCACGCTGCGTGACGCAGTTCGATTCCTATCGGCGTCCCGCGTCGGAAGAAGAGCTGTCGCGCCGACGTGCCACCGGACTCGACCCGATCGAGGAAGCGCATCTTCGGCGCTGGGGCTACCCTTACGTGCATGATCGATTCCGATTTCACGTCACACTGACCGGTCCCCTCGACGCGGCAACGATCGAGCGGCTGCGCGCGCCTCTGGCGGCCTTCTTCTCACCGGCGACGGCGGCACCGGTCGAGATCGGCGAGATCGCGCTCTTCGTCGAACGAACCGCGGGCGATGGCTTCACGCTCGCGACGCGTTTCGCGTTGACCGGCCGGTCTTCATCGTCTTCGCTGTGAACCCGAGCGGCGCTTCGCGGGAACGCAGATTGCCGATCTTCGTGCCAACGTTTTCGTTTCCGAAAACAAATGCGCGCCGAAGCGGCGCGCGCGGCATGCGGGCCCCCGATCGCCCTCGTTAATTATACAAAGTTATATCGGGCCGCGTTCTGTTCCCGCACGGATTGATCGACTGGTTTATTTTCGGGGCATTTCTTGTCGTTTGTTTCAGTGGCGGGCCTGTCTTTGTATCGTCCGTTTACAATAGATCGTTGATTGACTGACCAGATTTATTCACTTTTTCCACTGTCATTTATGAATCGACTAAACATTTCCACGGGATTCTCAAGATTGAACCCTCTTCTGTCGTTGCAACCGGCGCCTTGCCTTTGCTACACATGTGACAGTTCGCTCATAGGTGCGATGGCATTCCAGTGACAAGGTGGAACGTCAATCTCCCGTGGAGTTTCTCCGCCGGCTGGCCTCTGGCTTTGCCGGGCGGCGGGCCTCCCTGGACTTCCAGGATATGAAGCACTGATGGCGTCGACAGTTTTGCCGGGCACGGGCATTCGCCTCGATCCCGACCGCATCGAGAAGATCGAAATCGCCTGTGTCGACGAGACGCGCGTTGAAGTGCGTATCTTCTCTGTGGGCGAGGAAGCGCCGCGCCTGTTCGCATTTCCGGACAAGCCGGCGGCGATCGCCTTCTATCGCGATGTCTGGCGGCTGCGCAGCGGCCAGACGCTCGACGATCAGCAGATCCAGCGCCTGATGGAAGAGAACGGCGCCGAGCTCGCCTGAGCAGAGGACGCAGGCCCGTTTCGGGCCGCTAGAGTTCCGCCGGGTCGAGCTGCGGCACCTCGGCCATCCGGCGCAGCCCCTCCAGATCGAGAACCTGAAGCGTCTTGTTGTGCAACACGACGAGACGCCGCTCGCGCAGCTGCCGCAGGATCCGGTTGATATGGACCGGCGTCAGCCCCAGCGCGTCGCCGATCATCTCCTGCGTCAGCGGCAAGGCGAGCGAGTCGCCGCCCAACGCCGGCTGGCGATGCCGAAGCCTCAGATAGAGCTGCAGCAGGAAATGAGCGACGCGTTCCATGCCCGAGCGCCCGCCGACATTGGTGAGTTGGTCATGGGTGCGGACGACGTCCTGCGCCATGATGCCGGCCAGCTTCAGACCCAGCACCGGATGGCGGTCCAGCAGATCCGGAAAGGCGCGGCGCGGGAAGACGCAGACCGCGACATCGGTGATGCATTCGGCGCTGTGCAGCATGGGCTCGTCGATACGGGCCTGGTAGCCGAGGAACGCGCCCGGGAGTTCGATCTGCAGGATCTGGCGCCGGCCGGATTCGAGGATCCGATAGAGCGCCACCCATCCGCTCAGCAGGTTATAGATCTCGTTGAGCCGCTCGCCCGCGCGGTAGAGATGGGAATGGGCGGGAACGATGCGGTCGCAACTCTTGAATTCCTGCAGGATGTCGAGCTGATCGCTGCGCAATGCGCCGCAGAGCGTCGCCTCGCGGATCGCACAATTTCGACAGTCCTTTGGAATGGACGGCGGTTCGTTATGACTCTTCCACATGGTCTCTCGTTCCCCTCGGAACCAAGACCGAAGCGGATGACTGTCCCCGCAAGACAGCATCCACTGGCCAATTACTCGTTGCACTCGCCAGGAACCCAGGGCCACCAGCGGTCCCGGCGCGAAATTGTCACGTGACTGAAAACGGAGTCCCGTCCCTGCTTTCTGCCCCTAAGCGTAAGAAATGTTGCCCTGTTTTCTTAGAAGCCAGCATTTTCTTGCAACATTTGATCTAAATAATGCCTCAGGAGTTTTATCCTAGCAAGTGTAGTATATTAAACATTCGACGACGTAGATTATGGGATGTCGGCGATTTCATTTGCCATCACCTGGTCTAGTTGGCAGTCGTGAGAAGCACCGACTCTTCAATGGTCTAGGCTGCAAGGACAGCCATTGCGCCGCATGGACTTCTCGGAAGATTGGTCCGGCAATCGGTAATAAAACATCCGACGGGGGATAAAATGCGCGTCATCCGGCCCTTCGCTCTCGCGATTTTGATCTTGGGTGTGATGAGCTTCAGGGCCATGGCGGCGGACATGGCGCTGGCGCGCCTGTCCTATGGCAGCGGCTGGGACGCGCTGCCCGCCATCATCGGCATCGAGCGCGGTTTCTTCGCCGAGCAGAAGATCATCGTGAGCGGGCTGGCGGTCGCCTCGCCGACCGCGGTCATCGATTCCCTGGCGGTGGGGACCACCGACTTCGCGCTCGTTCCCCAGCGCGTGATGCTGGTCATGGTCGCGGCGAAGCTGCCCATCAAGGTCATCGCCCAGGGCGGCTGGGGCACGGAGATGGAGCTCGTCGCCCGGCCCGACAGCAATATCAAGGCGGTGGCCGATCTCAAGGGCAAGACCGTGGCGGTGGTCCAGGGATCCGAAGCGCTGCCCGTCCTGGTGCGCCTCCTCAACCAGGCCAAGCTGAAGCCGACCGACGTGAAGATCGCCAACATGTCCGCCGACGCCCTCCTCAAGTCCCTGGCCGACAAGAAGGCCGACGCGGTCTTCGAGACCCGCCACTTCACCGTGCCGCTGGTCGACAAGAAGGAAGGCAATGTCGTGCTGGACGCGGCCGGCGTCACGAAGATGATCGGCGTGATCGGCGCCATTCCGTTGGTGGCGCGCAGCGACACGGTCACGAAGGACGCGGACCTGACCCAGCGATTCGTGAACGCCTGGGTCAAATCGGTCGCCTACATCCAGAAGGACCCGGAGGATGCCGCCCGGGTGCTGCAGATCTTCTTCCACCGGCAGGGCGTCGTGGTGGCCCCGCCCATGGCCCAGGCCTGGGTCAAGATGATCAAGTACGACCAGTATTCCTGGTCGGCGGCCGCCGTGACCGATGCCGAGTATAACGGTTGGGCCCTGAACGCCGACAAGATCCTGAAGGTGGCGCCGAAGCTGGCCGGCTATGTGGACAACCGCTTCGCCGACGCGGCGGTCAAGACCCTGCAGTGAGCCGAACAACCGGTCTCCCCCACCCGCTCCGCTCGCCATTCTGAATTCTGAGTGTCATCCCCGCGACAGCGGGGATGACATCTCGCAGAGCCGCCCCTTCGGTTTGCCGCGACGGGCGATGCCCGCGCGCGCAGAGGCCAAAAGGGGATGGACCCGGCCTCAGAAGATCGAGAAGGTGATGGGCAGGCTGATCGTGAAGGCGAAGTCCGGCGACTGATCGGTGAGGCCGGCCGACGCATTGAAGGTCAGGGTGGTGCCTGGGGCGACGCCCACGGATGTGCCGAGGATCAGGCGGGCATCCGTGAAATCCGTATTGACCACCTTGTCGCCGTTCTGCGTGGTCGAGCTGGTGAGCTGATCGTCGAACGACAGGTTCATCGAGACCAGCTCGCTCAGCGCCACGTTGATGCCGCCATAGAACTCGTAGGTATCGCCGGGGTCGATGTTGCCGGAAGCACCCTTGTCGTCGGACAGGTTTCCCGTGTAGCTGAAGCCGCCGAAGAACACCACCGGATCGACGCGCCAGACCAGGGTGAAGCCCGCGCCCACCCCGTAGAAGCCGGTGCCGGTCGGCGGCTCCTTGAGCACCGTGCGGTTGTTGCCGATATCCTCCGTGCCGATCCCGAAGGCGTCGCGGCCGGTCGGCAGGCGCGTGAACACGCGCAGGATGGTATCGGGGATCAGGGCGCCGTCGCCGATGATCGGCTGGTAGGACGCGGTGAGCTGCACGTCGCCGATATCGTAGCCGTCGGTCTGGAACTCCTGCTGGGTTCCCGTGCCCACGCCGAAGGTCGTGCTGTCCTTCCGGTAGACGTAGGGCACGCGGGCCTCGACCTGAACGCGGTCGGTGACGCCGTAGCGCGCCGTCGCCGCCGCGGTGACGACGTTGCGATTGACCTCGTCGACCCGCACATTGCCGATGACGATCGCGTCGAAGATGGTGAAGCCGTTGATCGCCACGTTGCTGTTCGAATAATAGTCGTACTCGATGCTGGGCTCGAGCTGCAGCGTGCCGGCCGGCAGGAGCACGCCGCCCCGCTCGACCAGCAGCTGCTCCGGCGGCCGCTCCGATTCCGGACGCTGCTCTTCCGCCGTGCCGCCGGAAGGCGGCGTCCCGGACGGGGCGGTGCCCGCGGGCGGCGTCCCCGACGGGCTGCCAGCGGGCGGCGTCTCGCCGGTATCGGGCGGCACGGGGATCACCTCGTCGGTGCGAAGATAGGGTGTGTTCTGGGTGTCGAGGTCGGGCATCGCCATTGTCGCCGGCAGGAGGAATGTGGCGCCACCGGCCGACTGGCGCTGCAGATCGTCGATCTGGGTCTGCTGCTGACGCAGCGCCTGCTCCTGCTGCTGCAGCAGCCGCGCCTGTTCCTCGAGCTTGCGCGCCTGCTCGTCGATCATCTGCTGCTGGCGCCGCAGCATCGCGGCAATATCGCCGGTCGAGGCGCCCGCATTGGCGCTTCCCGTGCCGGATGCATCCTGGGCCAGCGCGGGCGCGACGAACACCAGCCAGATCGCGATCGAGGTCGCGGCCGTGAGCGCGCTCCAGCGGCGCCGGCCATGCGTGTCCGCCTCGCCTTGCCGCCCCGTCCCGGGCAGCGCCGATGATCGCCGTGCCATGCCTTGCACCGCCCATCCTGATCCGATGGGTGCCTCTCGGGAGGGATTCGGGATCGATGCCCCGTCTTCGCCGCGACCGGCATCGAGGTCCGCGGCGAAGGGATCCCGATCGCGCCAGGACGACAGACAACTGTCCGCCCCGAGGCCGAACTCCCAGCTTCGGGTTGCCGCCCGCCGTCTGAACAAGGACATATCGGTCAAATCCCCCTCCGAACCGCAGAAGCATTCGGGCGGGCCTGGCCGTTGTTTCTCACCGGCCGTGGCACCCGCGTGCAGCGTCCGACCCGATCCGATCAGTTGTGGAACGCACCGTTCAGCAGAGTCTGGATGGTCGGGATGCTCGCGGCATTCGCCACGTCGATGATCGCGATCTGCACGAACATGTTCTGATTGATGACGTTGAAATTGCTGTGATCGAGATTCGCGAGCTGGAACACGCCCTGCGCGCCGTTGAAATTGCCGATCGCGGTCTGGATGTTCACCATGCCGTCGCTCTGGGTCACGGTCGGATCGGGCGCGCCGGCCACGCCGTTGGCGCCGGTTCCCGGATCCGCCAGATGCTCGATGGTGCCCGACATGATCACGTTGAAAGCGAGGCCCGCGAAGCCGCCGCGCATCTCGCCCATCTGCTCGTCATTGAGCGGCGTTGCCCACGCCGCCATCTGGGTCAGTGTGTCCAGGGATTTGGCCTTGAGCTCGTCCGCGCCGGCCGGCATGGCCGCCACCGACAGGAAAGCTGCACCCAGAAGCCACGCCCATTTCCGCGACATCTCAACCTCCCCGAGTGAACCCGTCTGTCAGAACTCCGTCGGCGATCGCGTGATCGGCCGCGCATATCGATCGATCAGGGGCAGCACGCCGTCCGCCGGCGCCCGCAAGGAGCCGTCGGCGGAGAAGTCGTTGCGCCCTGTGAACTTGTCGCTGACCAGCACCAGGATGACGCCGTCCCATTCGGTCGCGAACCGCTCCAGCGGGCGCGATCGGTTTCCGAAGGCGGGATCGGCGATGTAGACCTGGCCCCGATAGAGGCCCTTCAGCACCACGAAATGCTTGTAGCCACGCACGGTAATCAGGGTCAGCGCCGGCACCCGCAGCTTCGCCAGCTTCTCCACGCTGTCGAGCTTGAAGCCGCCGCCGACGAACCCCAGGGATTCACCGTAATGCTTGAGCTCGAGCATCGAGAAGCCGTAGGCGTTGATCTTCTGCTTCTGCTCGTCGGTGCTGTTGGCGAAGATCTCCTCGATGATCTGCTTCTCGCCCACATCCATCCCGTAATAGTACTTCAGCAGGGTCGCCAGCGCGGCGGCGCCGCAGCTCACGTCGTAGCCCTGCCTCACGACCTGCTTGAATCGCAGCCCGAAATAGCTCGTGACCGGCGCCCGGATGGTGGTATTGCCCGGGAGCGGAATGCTGTCCGTCGCAAGGGCGGGTTCGGTCACGGACGCCAGCAGCAGCAAGGCCGACGCCAGTACGAGGATGCGGGCGCGGGTCATGGCGCGGACATGGTGGTCAGGGAGACGCCGACCACCTGGGTCACGCGGTTCATGTCCCCCGTGACCTGGCTGACCTGGGCGATGCCCGAGAAATCGTTGAAGGAGTTGGTCAGGCTGTTGTGACCGGTATCCAGCAGCCCGTCGTCGGTGCGCTGGTTGTCGGCATCGGTGCCGATCTGGCCCAGCTGGGTATCGCCGATCTGGACAGCGTCCGGTCCGACATTCAGGCCGATCCCGATCGCCACCACGGAGAGCTGCTGGTTCATGTTGCCGGCGGTCTGGTTGATGCCGACGATGCCGCTGCCGTTGTTGAAGCTGTTGGCGATCGTGACGCTCGTATCGGAGACGCCGCCGACGGTGAGGCTGTTGTTGCGTAGCTCCTGCAGCGTATTGACGCCGATCTGGACGTCGCCGAAACCGCCGTCGGCCATGGCGACCGCGATCGATCGCACATTGGCTTGCTGGTTCATGTTGCCCGCTTCCTGATTGATGCTCAGGACGCCGGCCAGGAGGTTGCCGCTGTCGACGAACTCGACCGAGCGGTTGCCGCCGTCGACGATCACGCTGTTGCCGACGAGGCTCTGAACGGCCTCGACGTCGACTTCCGCGCTGGCCGTGCTCGAATTGACCACCGACGCGACGCCGTCGATGCCGGCGGGCATGGTCATCAGCAGGCCCGCCTCCGGGCTCATCAGCACGGTCGCCACCGGATCGGCCGCGCCCGCCGCCGGTGCCTGCACGGCCAAGGCGAGTACGCCGACAGCAGAAAGGAGCATCAAACGCTTCATTCCTGACCCCGTGGCTCGCAACGAAAGAGCTAAACGAATGTCGAGGCGAAACTTGAAGACCGCTGGCGTAGAGGAATTCGAGAAGTCGAGGGGAGGGAAAACGATCGTCTTCCCTCCCCCAATCAGGTCCGGTTACTGCGGAGGCGACGCGATGATGGCGCCCGAGGCCACGGCCGCGAGGCTCACCACGTTGCCCTGGTTGTTCATGTTGCCGACCGACTGGTTCACGTTGACGATGCCGGTGTTGCCGTTGATCGAATCGGAGATCGTATCGGTCTTCACCGTCTCGACTTCGCTCACGAAGTTGCCGGCATTGGTCTGGCCGAGGGCGCCTTCCGACAGCGCCACCAGCGCGCCCAGACCGACGGCAAGTGCCACGCCGTTGTTCTGGTTGTTCATGTTGCCGGCGTTCTGGTTGACGTTGATCACGCCGGTGTTGGTGTTGATCGAACCGTCGATCAGGGTCGACTTGCCGACCTGGAACGACGTCGGATCGTGATCGGCCTGGATGTCCTCGAAGGAGAGGACATGACCGTCTTCGGCTGACCGGATCCGCTCGAAGTCATACGAGCTGTTGTCGGTATTCGACTGATCGGCTTCCGCCTGGGAATTCGCGAAGGCCGGCAGGTTCGAGATACCGGCAACGGAGACCGCGTTGCCCTGGTTCGTCATGTTGCCGACGTCCTGGTTGAAGCCGAAGACGCCGATATTATTGTTGACGGAACCACCTTCCTCGCCGCCGATCACGGCCGAGAGCTGGATATGGTAGTCGGTGCCCGGCGGATCGCCGTGATCCGACACCGGATTCCCGTCCTCGTCGACATTGATGTCCTGGCCGTCCACCTTGTTGTTGCTGTTGGTCACGTTCAGCAGGGCATCCGCCTCGGCCGCGGCCGTGATGTCGCGGTCGGTGAACTGGGTGCCGACGAAGATGGTGACCGTCTTGTGGATCGTGATCTGCTCGGTGACCGTGATGTCCTTCGTCTTGTTGATCGTGGCGAAGGCGTTCACGTCGGCGAAGGCCGGCGCGCTGGCAGCAAGCAGGACGAGAGCCAAGGCCGATCCGGCGGTCGCATAGAGAGCTTTCTTCATGGTCTGTCTCCTTTCCGCTTATCGGCTCATGGGACCAAACCGACACCGCCGCCCGCGTCGATGAACGAGAGCGAGAAGGTGTTGGCCTGGTTGGCCATGTTGCCCGCCGACTGATTGACGCCACCGATTCCGGTGTTGCCGTTCAGGGAGCCGGTCGCCGAAGCCAGCTTGTTCACCCCGGCCTCGAAGACGCCGGCGGATCCGCTGCCGGTTTCGTCGCTGCCGGCGTTGTCGGTGTTCACCTGGCCCAGGGCCGCCTCGGACAGGGCCACGCCAGCCAGATCGAGGGCAACCGCCAGGGCCTCGGAATTGGCCTGGTTGTTCATGTTGCCGGCGTTCTGGTTGACGTTGACGACGCCGATGTTCCCGTTGATCGAGCCGTCGATCGACGCGGACTCGTTGTAGGGGCTGGTGAAGAAGTCGGTCTCCGGATTCGGATGCTCGATCTCCACGACATGGTTGTCGTAGTTGGACTGATCCGATTCCGACTGCGAGTTGGTCAGCACCGGCCGCGCGTTCTGGTTACCGGTGTTCGCCGGGGTCGAGACCGCCAGGGCGACCTGGTTGCCCTGATTGCTCATGTTCCCGACGTCCTGGTTGACGTTCACGATGCCGGTGTTGGTGTTGATCGAGTTGGTGATCGACGCCACCTTGCGCAGCCCGAAGTTGTTGAGCTGCTGTTCCGGCGGCGGTTCGTCGGAGTCCGGAGCGTTCTTCAGCTGGATGACGGTGTGCGTGACCGTGTTGTCGTTGTTGGTCTGATTCACGATCGCGTCAGCTTCCGCCGCCGAGTGATAGGTGACGTTCGTGGTGACGTCGATCAGCACCGTCTTCGAGATCGTGATGAACTCGCTGACGGTGATGTCCTTCGTCTTGTTGACGGTCACATGGACGTCGACGTCCGCCGAGGCCGGCATGCTGTAGGAAAGCAGCACCAGGGCGAGCGCCGAGCCGGCAGTCGCGAGAAGAGCTTTTTTCATGACTGGTTCTCCTTCCTCTTACGGTGCGCCCGGAGGGCTGCCGCTGCCGACCACCACCACCGCCGCGGAGACGTTGTTGGCCTGGTTCGACATGTTGCCCGCCGACTGGTTCACACCGATCACGCCGGTGTTGAAGCTGATCGAATTCTCGATCGTCGTATTCTTGTTGATCCCCACCAGGGTGGTGTCGTCGCTGGTCGGAACGTTGTCGGACTCTTGCGCGTAGTTGCCGGTGGTCACCTGACCCAGATCGGCTTCCGACAGCGCCACGCCGCCCTGCTGGCTGTCGCCCAGCAAGCTGACCGCCAGCACGAACTGGTTCGCCTGGTTGTTCATGTTGCCGACCGACTGGTTGACCTGAACCACGCCCGTGTTGCTGTTGATCGACCCGGAAATGATCGCGTCGCGGAACAGCAGGTTGATCGTGTCGACGATGTTCGGATCCCCCAACACAGCCGCGGCCTGGATGTCGGTCGTCGACTCATCCGGCGAGAAGGACCCGTTCTTCTGGTCGACGTCCGCCGACGAGTTGGCGAAACCGCTGCGGCCCGGCGCCGGAACCTGCGGCGGCGGCGGCGGTGCTCCCGGCGGGCGATCCAGATCCCAGGCAACGGAAACGGCGTTGCCCTGGTTGTTCATGTTGCCCGCGGACTGGTTGTTGTTGACGAGGCCGGTGTTGCCGTCGATCGAATCGATGATGGCATCGATCTTCTCGGCGCAGTTGCCGCAGGCCTCGTTGTCGTAGTTCGTCTGGTTGACGATACCGGTCGCTTCGGCGGCTTTGCCGGGCGTGATGTCAACCACGGCGGTGAGGTTCACGGTCTTGGAGATCGTGATCCACTCGGTGACGGTGATATCCTTGGTCTTGTTGATGTTCGCTAGGATATTCACGTCCGCCGAGGCCGCATTGGCGATCAACAGCGCGCAGCCAGCCACTCCCATGTATAGGATTTTCTTCATTGTGGCTCCCCGTTCTCGGTTGTGGACACAAGTCGGTAGCGGCAACTCTGCCCGTGCCTCCGGGGGCCAGCCTTAAACAATGTTAGAAAGTGGTAAATTCATCCGCCTGCTGCTTAACCGCCACATATCGCGGCAGAACAGCCCATGGCTGGTGAGGCGGCCGCAACCCACCGCAGCGGATTGTGGAGTTTTGGTCAGCTTTCGATCCCTGGGGCGACAGCAGCCGGTCTCTTCGCAACTGCATCATGACCCCGGAACGCGGTGGGGCGATCATGGCGGACGGACCCGCCCCGGCACCGCCGTTCGGCGGATGCATCCGCAGCGGTCGACGGCCTGATTCGTTTCCTCTTTTTCGGCCGTCGGATTTGTCGCTAAATGCGGACCGCGGGCTTCCCTCGTGCGAGCAGGGCTTGGCAGGCAAGATGAAGCTGTCCTACTTCGCGACCGACCCTCTCAGCGGCGTGCCGCAACCGGCATCGCCGACGCGGCCCTGGATGGACGAGACCGCGCAGGCCTTCGCCTATCGCTGCCTGCCGCTCAACATCGCCAACGCTCATGGCTGGGAGCTGCTGTCGCCCGCCGCCTTCAGCGCCTGCTGGAACGGCGGCGCCGAGCCCGGCGCCATCGATATCCGAAGCGACGCGGAACCGCTGCTGCAGCCGACCAGCCTCTTCGGTCATGGCGTGCTGACCTTCCATCTCCACGGCATCTTCCGCACGGAGCCGGGCTGGAACCTGTTCGTCACCGGCCCCGTCAACCGGCCCAAGGACGGGATCGCGGCCTTGAGCGGCGTGATCGAGACCGACTGGGCGCCCTACACCTTCACCATGAACTGGAAGTTCACGCGGGCCCGGCACTGGGTCTCCTTCGAGGCGGGCGAGCCGTTCTGCTTCCTGTTCCCGGTCCAGCGCGGCGTCCTCGACGGCGTGGCTGCGGAAGTGCGGGACATCGCCGACGACCCGTCGCTCAAGGCCGACTATGAGCGCTGGTCGCGGGAGCGTACCTCGTTCGGCGACCGGCTCAACGTGACCGGCTCGCCCGAGCAGAAGGAACGCTGGCAGAAGCGCTATTACCGCGGCATGAACATGCAGGACCGGCCCGGCGCGCCCGATCATCAGATCAAGCTCCGCCTGCCCGAATTCGCCGACCGGCGCTCGCCGGCGATGAGATCCACGCCCGGCGCAGGTCCCCTCGGGCTGCCTCCCTTCTTCCGCAAGATCGCGCCGCTCTCCCGCCTCGCCCACGCCGAGCTCGGCCTGCAGGAGGGCGACTACGGGTTCGCCGCCTCGACCCCGCTGGTTCCGCTCGGAATCAGCGAGCTGGCGCCTGCCGCCCGCCATTACCCCATCGTCTTCGCCGCCATGAATCCGCCGCGCCCCCTCTGCGTTCTGGGCGCCATGGCCGACAGCAACCTCCATGTCGACGCCTCGGGCCACTGGCGCGCCGGCGCCTATATCCCGGCGGCGGCGCGGCGCTATCCCTTCATCACCATCGTCAGCAAGGACAATGCCGACACGCTCATCCTCGGCATCGACGAGACCGCCACCCAGCTTTCGCCGTCGGCCCCGAGCAAACTCTTCGATCGCGGCGAGATGACGGCGCTCTGCCGCGAACGGCTGGAATTCTGCTCGCGGGTCAGCGCCGCCTTGAGGCAGGCGGACGATTTCGGAACGACCCTGTCCCAGAGCGGCCTGCTGATGCCCCTGCGCAACGCCGCGCCGGCGCGCATCGCCACGCGCAGCTGCATGGAGGGCCTGCGCACGATCGATCCCGCCCGCCTCGCCTCATTACTGGACGCCACGCGCGAAGCCTGGCGAGCCAATGGCTGGCTCGCCGCGATCGAGGCGCAGATCGCCTCGAGCCGCCATTGGAACGGCCTGCTCAATCTCGACGATGCGATGTCGGCGCGGATGGCCGGCGAAACAGCGTCTCCGGCGGGTTAGACGCACACCAGCGGCGCCAGAGACGGCGATAGACGCTCTCCAGGCCGCGGACGAAACGCGGGCCGTCGCAGAGAGGCGAAGCGGCGATGCGCGGCCGGAGCTCGCGGCGCAGCGCCGCCAGGCGGCCAAGGTCCCCGGCCAGGCCGCAGGCGATCTCCAGATACTCGTCGGCGTCGCGGGCCACGAGCGCCGGCAAGCCGACGGTCGTCAGGTGCGAGCTGCTGTGGCGTCCTGCGAAGCGGTCGCCCCGCTTCGTCACCACCGGCACCCCCATCCACAGGCTTTCGAGCGTCGTCAAGCCGCCCGAATAGGGAAAGGGGTCGAGCGCGATATCGATCTGGTTATAGGTCGCCAGGAGCCCCGGATGCCGCGAGCGGCCGAGCAGGCTCACGCGTGCCGGATCGACGCCCTGCCCGGCGAACCGATCCGCCAGACGCTCCCGAAGCCGCGGCTCGTCGAGCTGGAGCGTCTTCAGCACGAGCCGCGCTTCCGGCAGGCGCTGCAGCAGCCGGGCCCAGAGCGCCACGACCGGGCCGTTGATCTTCGCCAGGTTGTTGAAGCAGCCGAAGGTGAGATGGCCGGCCTCGAGGGCCGGCAAGGGACCGACCTCCGGCGCGTAGGCTGGCGGCCCGTAGCAGACATAGCCCTGCGGCAGCCGCAGCGTCTCCTCGACATTCTCGCCTTCGGCGCCCGGGGGCGTCTCCTCGGCGTCGGAGATCAAGCCGTCGATCGCGGACATGCCTGTGGTTCCCGCATAGCCCGCCCAGGTGACCTGGACCGGCGCCGGCTTCAGGGCGAAGGCCAGCAGGCGGTTGCGCGGCGTATGGCCGGAGAGATCGACCAGGATGTCGATCCCGTCGGCCGCGACACGCTCCGCGAACGAGGCCTCGTCCAGATCCCCGATCCGGCACCAATGATCGCAGCCGGCGCGCAGCGCGTCGGTGATCTCGTCGCTGCCGAGCCGGTCGGAATAGGCGAAGAGCTCGACCTGGCCGCGATCATGGGCGGGAAACACCGGCATCATGAAATAGCCGACCGGATGGCGCCCGAAATCGCCGGACACATAGCCCAGCCGCAGCCGGCGTTCCGGATCCGGTGCGTTGCGATGCGGGCGGCGCAGCGCGGCCAGGGGGGCCGCGAACCGCCGGTCGAATTCCCGATGCGCCTCGAGCAGCTGTCCCGGTGGGATCGTCGGGTCGTACTGCATGATCATGAGCAGATTGTGGTAGGCGGTCCTGAAATCCGGCTTGAGCGCCAGGGCGCGATGCAGGCAGGCCAGCGCCTCCTCCAGGCGGCCATCGTCCTTGAGGACGTTCGCGAGATTGTTGAGCGCTTCCGCATTGCCGGGATTCAAGGCCAGGCTTTGGCGATAGACCTCTTCGGCCTCCTGGAGCCGGCCCAGCTCGCGGGCGGCATTGCCCAGGTTGCTCCAGGCCACGTCGAAGCGCGGGTCGATCTCCACCGCGCGCCGGTACGACGTATAAGCCTCGTCGAACCGGCGCAGATCCTGCAGCGCGTTGCCGAGATTGCTGTGGGCGGGGGCGAAATCCGGACGAAGCGCCAGGCTCTGCTGATAGCAGGCCCTGGCGCCCTCGAGATCGCCCCGCTCCTTGAGCGCATTACCGAGATTGTTGTGCAGCTCGGGCCGCGTGGCATCGATGGCGATGGCGCGCTCGAAGGCAGCCGCCGCTTCCTCATGCCGGCCGGAAGAAAGCAGGAGAGTCCCCAGCGTATTGAGGGGCTCGACGAAATCGGGCTTGAGCGCGATCGCGCGGCGGGCGCAATCTTCAGCCTCGCGGCGCTCTCCCTGCCCTTTCAAGGCTCCCGCCAGATCCGACAGCAGCGCGGCGGAGTCGGGCTGGAGCTCCAGCGCTCGCCGCAAGCAGCGGGTTGCGTCCGCCAAGCGCCCCGCCGCCAGCAGCAACCGACCGAGCGTGGCATGTCCGACCGGCCAGCCCGGATTCCGGTCCAGGATCCGCTCGAGCTCCTTGATCGCTTCGGTCGAGCGGCCCAGCGCATGCAGCGTGCTGGCGAGGTTGTGCCCGGCCTCGGGGAAATCGGGGCGCAGCGCCAGCGCCCGGCGGTACTGTATCGCGGCCGCACCAAACGCTTTCAGCTGAAACCAGGCATTGCCGAGACCGACATGGGCTTCCGGATTGCCGGATCGGCGCTCGATCCCCTTCTCGAAGAAGCGGACCGCGGTGTCGTACCGCCCCGTCCGCAGCAGGACGTCGCCCATCAGGCACAGCGCCTCGGGGTGGTCCGGATCGAGAACCAGCAGCGCCCGAAGCCGGTCCTCCGCCTGCGTCAGAAAACCCCCACGCATCTGATGCGCGGCCTGCGCCAGCAAGGCAGCCGTGTCGGACGAGAAGATCGGCTCGGTCGTCGCAGCGCTCATGATTGCCCCCGTGACGCCTGTCTCCCGCACCAGTCGCGCCACATCCGCCGGTAGGCCGCCTCGAGATCGCGCGCGAAGCCCGCGCCATCGCAGACGGGCGACGCCGCCATCCGAGGCCTCAGCCCGTGCCGCAAGGCGTCCAGGCGCGGCAGGTCCAGGGCCAACCGGCGGGCGATCTCGACATAGCCGTCGGCGTCGGGTGCCACCAGATCCTCCAGGCCGACCGCCGTCAGGTGCGAGGCGCTGTGCCGGGCCGCGAAACGATCGCCCTGCTTGGTGACGACCGGCACGCCCATCCACAGGCTCTCCAGCGTCGTCAAGCCGCCCGAATAGGGAAAGGGATCGAGCGCGATGTCGATGCGGTTATATTCCTGCAGCAGGCCGCGATGCGGCGACTTGCCGAACAAGCGGATCCGGTCCGGATCGAGCCCCTGTGTGGCGAAGAGATCGGCGACATGGGCCTTCAGCCTCGTGTCGTCGAGCTGGTGGGTCTTGAGCACCAGCACCGCCCCCGGCAGGCCGTTGAGGAGCCGGGCCCAGAGGGCCGCGACCGACGGGTTGAGCTTCGAGAGATTGTTGAAGCAGCCGAAGGTCACATGTCCGGCATCGAGCGCGGGCAATGCTCCCACATCCGGCGCGTAGGTCGGCGGCGCGTAGCAGACATAGCAGCTCGGCAGCCGGACCACCGTCTCGACGCTCTCGCCCTCGCAGCCGGGCGGCACCTCGCGCTCGTCGGCGATGAGATAATCCATGGCCGTCATTCCCGTGGTGCCGACATAGCCCGCCCAGGTTGCCTGAACCGGCGCCGGCTTGCGCGCGAAGGCCAACAGGCGATTGTCGGCGGTGTGGCCGGAGAGATCGACCAGGATGTCGATGCCGTCGGCCGCGATCCGCTCCACGAGCTCGGTATCGCTCCACTCGAAGATGCGCCGCCACTGGTCGCAGGCATCGCGCAATCGATGGGTGATCTCGTCCTCGCCCAGCCGGTCGGAATAGGCGAAGAGCTCGACCTGCGAGCGGTCATGGGCCGGCAGCAGCCGCGAGAGAAAATGCCCGACCGGATGACGCGCGAAGTCGCCGGAGACATAGCCGACCCGAAGACGGCGCCCGGGATCGGGCTCGCTGCGATGACGAAGCACGGTGGGGAGCAGCGGTGCGGCGAACTGCCGGTCGAACGCCCGATGCGCCTCCAGCAGCTCGGCCGGCGTCGTTTCCGGATCGTACTGCAGCGTCATCAGGAGATTGTGATGCGCCGTGACGAAATCGGGCCGCAAGGCGAGCGCCCGGCGCAGCAGGCTCGCGGCCTCGTGGAGCTGACCGCCATCCTTGAGCACGGTCGCGAGATTGTTGAGGGCCTCGGTGCTGTCCGGCTTGAGCGCCAGCGCCTGCCGGTAGGCCTCCTCGGCCTCCTGCAGCCGCCCGAGCTCGCGCACGGTGTTGCCGAGATTGCTGTAGGCCTCGGCGAATTGCGGCTCGATCGCGAGCGCACGGCGATAGGCGGTCCGCGCCGCCTCCATCTTGCCCATGATCTGCAGCACGCTGCCCAGATTGTTGTGGGCGGCGGCGAAGTTGGGCCTGAGCTCGATCGCGCGCCGGTAGCATTGCTCGGCCCGGTCGACCTGGCCGCGATCCTTCAGCGCATTGCCCAGGTTGTTGTGAAGCTCGGGCAGGTTGGGATCCACCCGCAAGGCCCGCTCGTAATAGGCGATCGCCTCCTTGCGCCGGCCCTGCGCCGTCAGCAGGTTCGCCAGGTTGTTGTAGGGCACCACATAGGCGGGCTTGAGCGTGATGGCGCGGCGATAGCAGGCCTCGGCCTCCGCCGGCTTTCCCATCTCCGCGAGCACGAGCCCCAGATTGTTGAGCGCCTCGATCAGGTCGGGCTTCAGCTCCAGCGCGCGCCGGAAGGCGGCGGCGGCATTCTCCGTCTGGCCGGCGGCCTGGAAGGCGTGACCCAGATTGCAATGGACGATCGCCCAGCCCGGGCTGAGCTCGCGCGTGCGCTCGAACTGGACGATGGCCTCGGCGATCCTGCCTTGCGCCCGCAGGGTGCTGGCCAAGTTGTGCGAGGCCTCGACGAAACCGGGACGCAGCGCCAGAGCGTGCCGAAACGCCGCCGCGGCCGCCTCGTAGCGCCCCAGCTGATAGAGCGCATTGCCATGGCCCAGATGGGCATCGGCGAACTTCGGATTGAGCTGCAGCGCTCGCTCGAAATGCGGCAGCGCCGCTTCGGCGCGGCTGGTACGCTGCAGCACGTCGCCCAGAAGCTGAAACGCCTTGGCGCTGCCGGGATAGGCCTTCACGAGATCGAGGCAGGCGGCCTCGGCCTGCTTCATCCGCCCGCCCAACAGATGGCCGGAGGCGACGGTGAAGGCTTCCGGCAGCTTATCGGCAGCCGCTCTCCCCGCCGCCGGGGCAGCGCCGACGGGCTCGGCCGAAGGGCTGTGCTCGACCATGACGAGGCCACTGGGCGTGAATCATGACTGTCGCAATGTCCGCCCGGTGGAGAAGCATGCCGCCCGAGCGACCTTGAGCGTCGCGCCGGAACAGCGGCGGCGTCAATCGTGTGAGCGTGGATTTCTTCTTTACATTTGTTAGTACGCGAGGCCGACGCGAACCGACCTAGCGGCGCGCTGCCGAGCTGACGATGTCGGCCGCCGTCACGCTGCCGACGATGCCGCCATCGCCGCCGAACACCGCGGCACGGGACTGCCCCGCCGCCAGCATCGCAAGCAACGCCTCTTCGAGCGAGCCCTGCTCCGAGATGCGCGCCGCCTCGCCGCTGCCGACCGGCTGCATCACCTTGGTCACGGGCGTCGTTCGCAGCAGCTTGAGCAGGCGATCGCGCCCCAGCAGGTCGGCGACGAAATCGTCGGCCGGCTTCGCCAGGACCTCGGCGGGCGTGCCCAGCTGAATCAGCTTGCCCGCGCGCAAGACCGCGATGCGGTCGGCGAGCCGCACGGCCTCGTCCATGTCGTGCGTGACGATGACGATGGTCTTGCGCAGCTTCCTCTGGATCTGGATCAGCTCGTCCTGGAGCCGGTCGCGGGTAATCGGATCGAGCGCGCCGAACGGCTCGTCCATCAGCAGCACCGGCGGATCGGCCGCCAGCGCGCGCGCCACGCCGACGCGCTGCTGCTGCCCGCCGCTCAGCGCCCGGGGCCGGCGGCCGCGATAATCCTTCGGCGCCAGCCCCACGAGATCCAGCAGCTCGTCGGTCCGAGCCGCGATCTTCGCCTTGGGCCATCCCAGGAGCTGCGGCACCACGCCGATATTTTCGGCGACCGTCATATGCGGGAACAACCCGACATACTGGATGACATAGCCCAGCGAGCGACGCAGCTCGAGCAGACCCATCGACGTAATCGAGCGCCCGCCCACCGAAATCTCGCCACTGGTCGGTTCGACGAGCCGGTTGATCATCTTCAGGCTCGTCGTCTTGCCGCAACCCGACGGTCCCACCAGGGCCATGGTGCTGCCGGCCTCGACCCGGAAGGAGAGATCGTCGACGGCAAGGCCGCCATGGTCGAACCGCTTGCTGACATGTCGGAACTCGATCGCTTGAGCCATGGCGCTATCCTCAGCGGAGACGGTTGGCGGCGGCGCGTTCGACGCCGATCAGAAGGTAATTGATGGCGACGGCGAGGAGCGCCGTCAGGGCTGATCCCAGGATCAGGGGCGTCGGGTCCATGCGCGCGATGCCCTGGACGATCAGCGTGCCCAGGCTTTCGACGCCGATATAGGCGGTAAGCGTCAGGACGGAGACCAGCATCACCGCGGCCACGCGGATGCCGGCGATGATCACCGGCAGGGCCGACGGCAGCTCGATGCGGAACAGGACCTGGCGCGGCGTCAGGCCGATACCGGTGGCGGCCTCGACGGTGCGGGCATCGACGCCGGCCAGGCCGCTCGCCGTGTTGCGCAGGATGGGGAGCACGCCCTTGACGAAGAGCGGAATCAAGGCGCCCTCGAACCCGATCCCCAGCAGCGGGATCGACACGGCCAGCAGCACCACCTCGGGGCAGGCCTGCAGCAGATTGACGAGCGGCACCACGATCGAGGCGATCCAGCGAACGCGGGCGATGGCGATGCCGAGCCCGACGCCGATGATCGTGGCGCCCAGGATCGAGAGCCCGAACAGCAGCAGATGCTGCCAGGCCAGCCGCAACACTAGGTCTCCCTGGAAATGGAGATAATCCGACAGGCTCATGCGACGCCCTGCCATGACGCGAGGCGCCGCTCCAGGGCCTTGAGCCCGATATCGGCAAGGGCCGCGAGCGCCAGCACCGGAACGCTGCCGGCCAGCACGAGCGCCCAGGACAGGGTCGAGATGCCGCGGAAGATCAGGTCGCCCAACCCGCCGGCGCCGATCAGGGACGCGAGCGTCATCATGCCGACCGCATTGACCACGGCCACCCGCACGCCGGCCGAGACGACCGGGAGCGCCAACGGCAGCTCCACCCGCCATAGCCGGCCGCCGGAGCTCATGCCGACGCCCTTCGCCGCCTCGCGGATCTCAGGTGCCACCGCGGTCAGGCCGGTATAGGTGTTCTGCACGATCGGCAGCAGGGAATAGAGCACCACGGCGGTGATCGCCGGGACGATGCCGATCCCGATCAGGGGAATCATCAGGCCGAACAAGGCCAGGGTCGGCACCGTGTAGATGATGGAGACGGCATTGAGCAGCACCGTCGCGACCGGGCGCACGAGATAGCAGAGCACGCCGAGGGGCACGCCGATGGCCAGGGCCAGCGCCACGGCATAGAGCGACAGCTCGAGATGGTGCAGCGCCAGCTCGAGGACTCTGGGCCAGTTGCTGGCCAGGTAGGCGAAGACGTTCATGAATCCGAGAAAAGCCGCGCCGGGCAGCCGCCTGACGGCCGCCCGGCGCGGGTCAGGGAGCTCAGATAACCTTTAGCTGCTTCAGATACTCCTCCGCCACCGTTTCCGGCGGGACACCGTCGATGTCCGCACGGCCGTTCAGCTTGATTTGGACGGGGGTTTCCAGCGTGCCGGTGACGGCCTCGACCGCCTCGGCCAGCCCGGCATGGGCCTTGATCACCTCGTCGCGGACGGTGATGGCGGCGTTGTAGGACGGGAAGAACAGCTTGTCGTCGGCCAGCACCCGCAAGCCCACCTTGCCGATACGGGCGTCGGTGGCGAAGGCCACGATGACATCGACATCGCCGCTGTCGACGGCCGTGTACATCAGGCCGACATCCATCGGCTTCACCGTGCCGAACTCGAAGCCGTAATGCTTGGCCATGCCCGGATAGCCGTCGATCGGCCGGCCGGCGAACTCGACCGAGCAGCCGAGCTTCCATTTCGGCGCCTGGGGCGCCAACCCTGTGATGGTGGTGATGCCGAGCTCCTGCGCCTTGGCTTCCTTGAGCGCGAGGGCGTAGGTGTTGTTGAAGGGCGTCGGCTTCAGCCAGGTGATCTTGTATTGCGAGGCATAGCCGTCGCGAACCGCTTCCCAGGCCTTCTGCGGATCGGTGATCACGTCCTTCTTGAGAACGTTCGCCAGCGCATCGCCGGTATAGTCCGGATAGATGTCGATCGCCCCGTCGATGATCGCCTGATGCGCGATGCCGGTGCCGCCCAGATTGCCGACCCGCTCGACCGGGATCCCCAGCTTCTTCTCGAGGATCAGGGCCGTGATGTTGCCCAGGATCGACTGCTCCGTATCCGTGGTCCAGCCGACCTTGACCTTGTCGGCCGCCCGCACCCGCGGGCCCAGCACCGTCAATGCCGCCGCCGCTCCCACGCCGCCCAGCACGCTGCGGCGTGATATCGATTTCCATGAATGTCCCATCGCTAACCTCCCTATCGTCATGCGTTGAGTTTTGTTGTCTTGGCAGGACCCGGCCGCATCGCGGACGAGCCTGTCTCCGGCACCGAGTTCACCGAGGATCTTGGAATCTTGAGGTCCCAGCTCCGCTCGAAGACCGGCGTCTTGCCCTCGAAGGCGGAAAGCGTCGCCGTGAAATGCCAATCGGCGCCGCTGGAGGCCAGGGTCGAGCGGGTTTCGATCGAGACCTCCCAGTCGCCCCGCTTGAATCCGGCGCGGCGCCGGGCTTCCGATCCGGCTCGCGCCGGATCGCCGGCGGGCATCGCATAATGCTCGGAACCCGTGGCCGTCAGGTCGAGATCGACATCGTCGATATGGAGCGCGCCCAGGTTGCGCACCACATCGACCGTGGCGCCGCCGTCCGCCTGCGTCTCGACGCGCACCCGTCCCCGCTCCGGAGCCACCATCACCGTCCCGGCCAGCGCGGGCGGGCTCCAGGCCTCGCCCAGATCGGGCGGCTGAACGGTTTCATCCGGCCGCCGCCGCGGCAAGGTCAGCTGGCCGCCATGGACCGTCACCGTCGCCGGGCGCGGCGACGGCATGGCGAGCGGCCAATAGGCGGTCGAGAGCGCGACCCGCAGCCGGTGGCCCGCCGGCACCTCATAGGCCATGTCCTTCAGCTTGATCTCGACCTCGTAGATCTTGCCCGGCTGCAGGGCCTCGGCCCGGCCATGGCCGTTGCGATGCTGCAGATTGAGGAGTCCATAGGTGATGCGCGACGCCGTGCCGTCGGGGGCCAGATCGACCAGGCGCGCCGCCAGCATCGCCTCGGGGCTGTCGCAGGCGACACGGAGCGAAAGCCGCGTGCCGCCCAGCAGCTGCAGCGATGCTTCCAGCGGCGCGCCGTCGAAGCAGAGCGAGCCCGCATCCTCGTCACGCTGGTCGGTCGGCATGTCGGGACCCCAGCCATAGGGGCACCACTCGCCGGACGCGGTCCCGATCGTCGCGGGCGAGCGGATCGTCCCGACGAATTCGGCCGGGGACGCGCCCAGCCCCGAGGGACCGAGGCCGAGGCGAAGCGCCTCGACGTTCGGGCTGGGCCAGGCCGCTTCCGCGATCCAGCGGCCGGCGCGAACCTCGTAGCGCGAGCGCGGCGGCTCGGCCGCCTGCAGCCAGGCCGTCAGCATCGGCTCGTCCATGAGCCCGGTGTCGCGGCCCTTGAGCCAGTGATCCCACCAGCGGACCGCATAGCCGATGAAATCGATCCGGGGTCCCGGCGTGGCCACATGGGGAAAGGCATGGGCCCAAGGCCCGATCAGGCCCTTGCGCGGACCGGAGAGACCGCCCAGGAGTCGCAGCACCGCGTTGGTATAGCCGTCGGCCCACCCGCCGACCGCCAGCACCGCCGCCTTGATGGAACCGTAATCCTCGCAGACCGATCCGCTGCGCCAATAGGCGTCGCGATCGCTGTGGCGCATCCATCGCGCCGCCGGCGGCTCGACCGCCGCCAATCGTTCCTGCCACATCTCGCGCCAGCGCGAACCGACGATGGCAGGATCGGGCGGCGTGGCGAGCCAGGTGAAGAGGGTCGCGCCGTACTGCAGGTTATCGTTCAGCAGGCAGCCGCCCATGTAATGCATGTCGTCGGCATAGCGGTCGTCGGAGGCGCAGGTGGTGACGATGGCCTTGAGCGCCGGCGGGTTCTGGGCCGCGATCTGCAGCGAATTGAAGCCGCTCCAGGAGAGGCCGATCATGCCGACGGCGCCGCTGCACCAGGGCTGGCGCGCGATCCATTCGATCACCTCGACCGCATCGGCCCATTCGCGCGGCGTGTATTCGTCCGTCATCACCCCGTCGGAATCGCCGGCACCGCGCATATCGACGCGGATCGAGGCATAGCCCGCCGCGGCGAAGGCCGGATGCAGGATCGCGTCGTCGCCGCGATGGCGGTCGCGGCGACGGTAAGGGAGATATTCGAGAATGGCCGGCACCGGCCCGGTGCCGGCTTCGGGCAGCCATAGCCGCGCCGCCAGCCGGCAGCCGTCCCGCAGCTCGATCCAGACCGTCTCCTCGATCCGGATACCGTCGAGGCTTGTGGCGTCAGGCTGCGACAAAGCCGCTCCGCTTACGGTCCGAAGGGGCGGCGCCGGGAAGCGGCGCCGTCAGCAGCGCATCGACCAGGGGACGGGCATCGGCCTGACGGGCGAGCGCGGCGATGCGTTCCTCGAGCTTCCGGGCCGCCGGGATGCCCAGGGGCTGGTCGGCCAGCTCGTGGAACTTCGCCAGGATCTCGTCATCCGCCAGCGGACGCTCGGCATCGCCCCGCGCGGGCGTCGTGTCGCTGGCGACGGTCTTGCCGCCCTTGAGATGGAACCGGACCCGGGCGAAGCGCTCGGCGGGGAAGCGCGCGTTCAGATCCGGCGCCTCCTGCAGGCGGATGCGGTCGCTCATCGCCAGGATCGCGGGATCGGCCAGCGCCTCGCCCGACACGTCGGTCGGGGCGAGCCGGCCGCGGACGATCGCGGCAGCAACCGGGAACGGCAGGCTGTATTGCGCTTCCTCCGTCGAAGCCGGGCGATGCTGATCGAGGCGCACCGCCTCGTGGAAGGTCTCGACATCGATCATCTCGATGGCGGCAGGATCGATCTTGTGGCCGCGCTGCAGGACGAGCGCCGCCTCGACCGCGGGCTGGGCCCAGCGGCAGACCGGATATGGCTTGAAATAGAGCTCGAGAATGCGCCAGCGCTGACCGAGATCGGCCCAGAGCGGTTTCACAGGCTCGCTCTCGACCACCAGCGCCGGCGCGCCGGTGAAGCCGTCGGCCGCGAGATAGGCGGCGCTCAGGCCGCACATGGCGCCCCAGCCCGAGCCATCCTTCACCATGGTCGGGAAGTCGATGCAACGCATCATCTGGCTGCGCGGACCGTGATATTCCGCGATGCCCAGGGCGTGGCGGGTGCGCTCCGGATCGAGCCCCCAGAGCCGTGCGGCGACGGCCACGACACCCAGCGCATTCCAGGCACCCGAGGTGTGATAGTCGGGGCAGGTCGCGTGCTGCGCGATGCCGGCGCGGATCGCCACCTCATAGCCGATCACGAGGGCGGTCAGGAATTCCGGGCCGGAGACCGGCGTCTCGGCCGCGTCAGCCAACGCCAGGAGCGCCGGCAGGATCGCGACGCCGGCATGGCCCTTGGTCAGGACATGGCCGTCATGGGCGTCGAAGCTGTCGATGGTCATGCCGCCGGCCATGGCGGCGCCGAGCGGGCTCGCGACGCGGCCGTCGAACAGGAGCCGCGCGCGCGGCGCGCCCTCGCCGGCGCCGAAGGCGCGCACCGCGTGGTTCCGGATCATGTGGGAGAGCGGCGTCGCCAGGCCGGCCGCGGCGGTCCCGGCCAGATCGATCAGGCAGCGCTCCGCCATGCGCCTGACCTCGGGTGGCAGGCCGTCATAGCGCGTCTGGACGAGAAACGAATGAAGCCGCGTCATTTCCATGCCGGAATTCCTTCGGGCCGGGCGATCGGGAATGGCGAAGCTTAGGAACCCAGGCTCAGGGCGACATCGCCCGGGATCGACGGAATCTATGCGTGTTACGCCAAACTTGACCCCGGGTCCGACGGGCCATAAACCGGTCGAAACCCGCCCGCCGGAACCCCCATGAAGATCGCCCTCGGCCAGACCATCGGAACGCCCGGCGACGTCCGGGCCAATCTGCAGCTCATGCGCCGCCTGGCCCGCGAAGCGGCAACCCAGGGTGCAGCACTCCTGCTGCTGCCCGAGCTCTTCCTGAGCGGCTACAACATCGGCGATGCGGTGCCAGGGCTGGCCGAGCCCAGCGAAGGGCCTTCCGCCATCGCGGCCGGCGCCATCGCGGCCGAGGCCGGGCTGGCGATCCTCTATGGCTATCCCGAGCGCGCGGCCGGTGCCGTCTACAATTCGGCATTGCTGCTCGACCGGACCGGCCGGCCCGTCGCCAACTACCGCAAGACCCATCTCTGGGGCGAATTCGAGCGCGCGCAGTTCCAGCCCGGCACGGCAACATGCCTGTTCGATTTCGCCGGCGCGCGGTTCGGCCTGATGATCTGCTACGACATCGATTTTCCGGAGCTGGCTCGCCGCTATGCACTGGGCGGTGCCGATGCCATCCTCGCCATCAGCGCGACGACGGCTCCCTACTCCGTCGTGCCGCGCAAGCTCATCCCCGCGCGCGCCTATGAGAACCAGCTCTTCATGCTCTTCTGCGACCGCACCGGCGGCGAGCATGGGCTCGATTATGCGGGCGAGAGCGGCGTGGCGGCACCCGACGGCGAGATCCTCGCCGCTTGCAGCCGCGAGGAGGCCTTGCTGATCGCCGAGCTCGACTTCGAGCGTTACCGGCAATCGCGAGCGGGCTGGCGCTTCGCCGACGACCGGCGCCCCGAGCTCTATTCGGGCTGAGGCGCCCTGCCCGGCTGCCGCCCGGGCCGATCAATGATCGACGTTCTTGAGCTCTTCCTTGCGACGGGCCACGAAGGCGGCCAAGGCCTCCTCGATCGCGGGGTCGAGCGGCGGGCGCTCATAGATCTCGAGCGCCTTCTGCCAGATCTGCGTCGCCCGCTGCGTCGCGTCGAGCCCGCCCGCCAGCTCCCAGTTCTCGTAGTTCTGCCAGTTCGAGAGGAGCGGCGTGTAGAAGGCCGTCTCGTAGCGCGACAGCGTGTGCTCGGCACCGAAGAAATGACCGCCCGTCGGCACGGCAGCGATCGCTGCCAGCCCCTCGGCGATCTCGGCCGGATTGACGTCCATCGGCTTGATGGTCTCGGCCATCATCTGCAGCATCTCGACATCGAGCACGATCTTCTCGAACGAAGCGGTGAGGCCGCCCTCCATCCAGCCGGCACCGTGATAGACCAGGTTGGCGTGGCCCATGACCGAGGACCAGATCGACATCTCGGATTCGTAAGCCGCCTGCGCGTCGACGATGTTGCTGGCGCTCGAGTTGCTCGCCCGGTAGGGCAGATTGTAGAGGCGCGCGAGCTGGCCAGCCGCCAGCGTGGCGCGGGCGTTCTCGGGCGTGCCGAAGGCCGGCGCCCCGCTGCGCATATCGACGTTCGAGGTGAAGGCGCCATAGACGACGGGCGCGCCCGGTCGCGTGAGCTGCGTCAGCAGGATGCCGGCCAGCGCCTCGGCATTCTGCTGGGTCAGGGCGGCCGCCATCGTCACAGGCGTCATCGCCCCCATCAGGGTGAAGGGCGTCACCACCACCGCCTGGCCATGTTCCGACATGGCCATCAGCCCGTCGCTCATGGCCTCGTCGAAACGGCGCGGCGAGTTGACGGAGATGATGGTGAGGACGCCCGGATCGTCGATCATCTGCTCGCGGGTCAGCCCGCGCGAGATCGCCATGATGTCGATTCCGTCGAGCGCCCGGTTCCGGCCGATCGAGGTGCAGTGATAGACCCGGTCCGAATAGGTCACGTTGGCGAGGTAGCAGTCGAGATGGCGCGTGCGCGCCGGCAATTCGATGGGTGCGGTCGGCTGATTGCCGATGAAATGGATGATGTCGAAGCTCTGGGCGAGCTTGATCAGCGAGACATAATCCTCGTGGTTGCCCGAGCGCCGTCCGGCGACGGCGTCATGGATGTTGGGCGGCCCCGCCACCAGGCCGAACGAGACATGGTTCTCGCCGATATGGAGCCGGCGGGCGGGGTTGCGGGGCGTGAGGACAAAGCTCGAAGGGGCGGTCTTGAGCCCCTGGGCGATCAGTTCCCGGGGAATGCGGACCAGGCCGGTCGCCTCCTCCACCGCGGCGCCGGCCTTGCGGAAGGCCTGGCGCGCCGCGGCCCCCATGAACTCGATGCCGGTCTCCTCCAGGAGCGTCAGCGAGGCCTCGTGGATCGCCATGAGCTGGTCCTGGCTCAGCGCCTCGATCGGCTTGAAGCTGTTGCGCAGGGGCGGCTGGCCCAGGAGCGCCATGCCGAGCCGGGTGGTCTCCCGGGGGCGGCGCGGACGGCGGGCGGAGCGCGGGGTCTCCATCGGCTGATTCCTCGACGGCAATGATGTCACCTTGTCCCACCCGCGGGCTGCGCTAGACTAGCCTAATTTCGACCTGTGCTGATCGTTTTTGGGCTACTCCACAATGCGTAAGCGACTATCGGCGAAAGTCTCCGTCGCGCCCTTTCATGTGGGCGTGGTGCTGACGCCCGGCTTCTCCCTCATGGCCTTCGCCTCCACCGTGGAACCGCTGCGCGGCGCCAACCTGATTCAGGGTGACGTCCTCTATCGTTGGAGCCACCTGTCCCCCGAGGGCGGCATGGTCGCCTCGGGCGGAAGGCTCGAGGTGAAGACCCAGCCGTTGCCCAAGCCGGCCGACGCCGATCTCGACATGATCGTCGTCTGCGGCGGCATGGGCAGCGACAGCTATCGCCATCCCAAGCTGACCGCCTTCCTGCGGCAGATGATGCGGCGCGACGTGATGATCGGCAGCGTCAGCACGGCGAGCTTCATCCTCGCCGAAGCCGGGCTCCTGGATCACCGGCGCTGCACCGTCCATTGGGACTATATCGAGGCCTTCCAGGAGGCCTTCCCCCAGATCGACGTGATCAACGAGCTCTTCGTCATCGACGGCAACGTGTTCACCTGTGCCGGCGGCACGGCGGCCATGGATGTGATGCTGCAGTTCATCCGGCAGCGGCAGGGCGACCTCTTCGCCAGCCAGGTCTCGGACCAGTTCATCTACGGCACCATTCGCCAGCCGCGCGACGCGCAGCGCATGACCCTGCGCAACCGGCTGGGCGTGAGCCAGCCCGCCCTCGTGAAGGCCATCGAGATCATGGAAAGCGCGGTCGAGGCGCCGCTGCGCTCGCCCGACATCGCCCGCCGCGTCGGCGTCTCGACCCGCCAGCTCGAGCGGCTCTTCACGCGCTATCTGAGCTGCACGCCCTCGCAGCACTATATCCGCCTGCGGCTCGAGAAGGCGCGCAAGCTCCTGCGGCACAGCACCCTCTCCGTCCTCGAGGTCGGCGTCGCCTCGGGCTTCACCTCGGCCTCGCATTTCGCCCGCGCCTACCGGCAGCATTTCAAGCGGGTGCCGAGCGCCGACCGGACTCCCGAGACCGTCCCCTTCCTGGCCGAGGAGCGCGAGGGTCCGCCGCGGCGCAAGCCGCGCTCGTGAAAAAGGCCGGGCGCCACCGGCACCCGGCCTTGCTTCGGAAACCGGCTTGTCGCGCCTTGCGGATCAGCTCCAGGGGAACGGGCTGTTCGACACCGGATGCAGCTTTCCCTCGGCGAAGCGAGAGAAGCGGAAGGGATCGAGCAGGTCGCTGTGGTTGCCGCAGACATCGTCGGCCACCAGCTTGCCCACGCCGATCATCTTGAAGCCGTGGTTGGAGTCGGCGATCACATAGACATTGTCGCAGAAGCGGTCGAAGACCGGGAAGCTGTCCGCGGTGAAGCTGCCGATGCCGCCCGAGGGCTCCTTCTTGTAGACCTTGATCTGGCCTTCGAAGCGCTTCTGGCAGAAGGCCAGCGCCGAGCACCACATATGGGCGAAATCGTCGCCCACGACGAAGTCGGGCGATTCCGGCCCATAGGGATCGATCTTCACCGAAGCCGGATCGGCCTTGACCTTGAACGGCATGGCGCCGCCCTGCACGCCGCCGAAATTGAAATCGGGCTTGTAGTAGATGCCCCAGAGCTTGTCGGTGATGAGCGAACCGTCGACGTCGGACAGAAGCGGCGCGTCGGTATCGACATGGATCACCGGCGGCATCTTGCCGTCGTTGGTCTTCTGCAGGTTGGGATCGACGCCGAGCGTGCCCTCCTGCAGCGACCAGAAGATCCACATCGGCACATTGTCGTGCATCTTGCCGTCGCGGCCCTTGATCGAGATCTGCGCCGGCAGCTCCAGCATGTCCCAGATCTGCTTGACCCAGGGGCCGGCGCCCACGATCACCTGATCGCAATCGATATTGCCACGGTCGGTGACGACGGTCTTGACGGCACCCGACGCATCCTTCTTGAAACCCGTGACCTTGATACCGGTGGCAAGGCGCACGCCCTCGTTCTCGGCCTTCTTCGCCAGGCCGTAGATGGAGGCCGTGTTGTTGGCGTAGCCGCCCTTCTTCTCGTGCAGGACCGAGGTGATCCCTTTCGCCTGCCAGTCGTCGAACAGACCCTTCATGTATTTCATGGAATCTTTTTCGCCCTCGATGAAGACCGACTCGTAGCCGATCTCCTTCTGCTGCTTGGCGATCGAGGCGACGTCCTTGTGCATGACCTCGGGGCTGATCTGCATATAGCCGACGGGGTGATAGCTGAAGGCCTTGGGGTCGCTCTCCCAGACCGAGACGCTGTGCGCCATCAGGCGTCGCATCGCCGGCTGGAAATAGTTGTTGCGGATGACGCCGCAGGCGATGCCGGAGGCGCCGGCCGCGATCGCGGTCTTGTCGATGACCAGGATGTCCTTGCCGCTGCCGCGGCCGGACTTGCGCAGGTTCTCGCCCAGATGCCAGGCCGTGCTCAGCCCGTGGATGCCGGCACCGATGATCACGTATTTCACATGCGAAGGGAGAGCCATCGAGATCCTCAGGGTTCTGACGGTCGTCGCGGGTGACGGCCGAGGCGGCGCCCACTGTCGGAGCAATGCCGTCCGGGCATACGCGCCGGCCCGACATCCGATGGCGCGGAACCGACAATCCGCCCCTCGCCTCCCGCGCCTTCCCGGGCCGACGCTGCAGGCTCCGGGCGAGGAACCGGGGATGCCCTTAGCCCGTTATCCGGGAAGGGAAAACCAGGAGGCCCATGATGGTGGCCAAAGCCCGCTTCCGAGGAACCTTGCGAACGCCCTGGCGCCGCCGGCCCGAGCGGCGGAAACCGACACCGATCGTGGCCGAGGGGCCCACGGGATCGGCCAAGGACTCGCTGCGGGAGGGCGGCCTGCAGCCGGATGCGAAGGACCCGCTCCGCCATGCGCCGCTGAAGGAGCCTTACGGCGCCCGAAGCGGCGCCCACCCCGCTCCGGCAGACACGCCGGCAGCCGTCGCACAGGCGAGGCAGAAGCGCAAGCGCCGATCTCAGGGGCCGCGCTGATCCTGGCGCCGACGATGGGCGAGCCAGGGATAGATGAACCAGAGCGCGAGATAGATCAGGAAGAGGAGCAAGGCGATCGCGACGCTGCCGATCGCGCTCTCGATCACGAGATGGGTCACCACATAGGCGTCGATCGCCGTTCCGAGCATCAGGAACAGCAGCGCCCAGCTCAGCAGCAGGGACGTCGCATCGATGAAGTAGCCGGAAACATGCTCGCGTTTCGACCGGCGGTGATAGGCGGCGGGCGTCATGACGAGCGCGACCGAAATGGCGACCAGCACCAGAGCCACCAGATGAAGATGCTGATCGAGCCTCGACAGGCGCCCGAAGCCGACATTGAAGATCGCGATGAGCTGGAAGCCGAACAGCGCCTGGATGCCGGGGAGGATGATGCGCGCTTCCTCCAGGATGAAGGAGGCGGCCCGATCGAGCCGGCTTGATTCGGCCTGATTCTTCTGGGATCCGCCCACCATTCCTGCCTGCCGCCGCTCCGGTTTGCCGGCGGGAATCCTAGTCTAAAGCGCTGGTGGCGGCCAACGGGGACGCAAAAAGAAAGCTCCCTACACCCGTCAGGGGCGGGGAGCCGCAAGGCTCCGCGGATCGACCGACGGCGATCCGGGGCAGGAACGCGATTCTATTTCGCCTGGTCCGCCTTGTTTTCGATCCAGGCGCCGGAATTCTTCACGTCGCGACCGAAGCCCTCCGTGGTGTTGCAGCCCGCCAGCGCCAGCACGGCGATGGTCAACAGGAACGCGGCCCAGGCCTTCCAGGCCGGCATCGTAGGTATCGCGGTTTGCATCTTTGCAGCGATCATGGCTGAAGCTCCTTCCTATTCGAATCCATCCCCGTCATGTCTGCACGCAGGAGGCAACGCGACCTCGGGAGCATGGTTCCCGCTCGCGGAGATCAGGCAACCGGCGGCGGCCCGCGTCCGCGCACCAGGTGCATGACGAGCGTGACCAGGAACAGGGCGAGAAAGATGTAGAAGAGAAGCTGCGCGAAGCCGCCGAAGACCGCGGCGATGCCGCTGAATCCAAGCAAGGCCGCAACCAGCGAGATCAGCAGGAAGACAAGGGCCCAGTACAGCATGGCGATATTCCTCGTTGCTGCTCCAATGCCGATATCAAGAGAATAACGCCCCCTCCCCCGCCGAGGTTCCGCCGGCCCGGGCGCCCTTCTCTCTCCGCAAAGGCGGGAACTTCGACGCCCGATCGACGTTGCCGAGCCGTAACGCGCTAACGGACGCCGGGGCGGTTGCAGACCGCCGGGCAAAAGGAGAGGAGCGGCTGTGCGCTATCTTTTGCTGTGGCTTCTGGGGATTCCGATCCCGGTCCTGATTTTGATCTGGCTCTTGTTCGGGCACTGACGGGAGCCGATCACGACGCGCAGGGGGGACTGTCCGGAAACCCGACGGAACCCGGCATGACCCGGTTCAATGGTTCAATCCCGCGCGGGGGCCCGCGGCGCGAGCTATCTCCCCGCCATATTGTCTTCATGGGTAATATTCTCCGGCTCCCGCCTTTGCGGAGAGGGAACGGAATCCCCATCTCTGGGGCACCCCGACGAGGAGCCAGGAGATCGCGCCCCATGAAGGCCGTTGGATATCGCCGAAACCTCCCGATCGCCGCCGAGGACGCGTTGGTCGATCTCGAATTGACGGCGCCCCTGCCCGGCGATCGCGATCTCCTCGTCCGAATCATGGCGGTATCGGTCAATCCCGTCGATGTGAAGCAGCGCGCCCATGCGGCACCGCCGCCGGGTGTCGCGCGGATCCTGGGTTTCGATGCGGCCGGGATCGTCGAGGCCGTCGGCGCCAAAGTCACGCTGTTCCGTCCCGGCGAAGCCGTCTTCTATGCCGGCTCGATCGCGCGGCCGGGCACCAATGCCGAATTCCATCTGGTCGACGAGCGGATCGTGGGCCATAAGCCCAAGACGCTCTCCTTCGCCGAGGCCGCCGCCTTGCCTCTCACCAGCATCACCGCCTGGGAATTGCTGTTCGACCGGCTGGGCGTCCGGCCGGGCAAGCAGCCGGATGCCGGCACTCTGCTGATCATGGGCGGGGCCGGCGGCGTCGGCTCGATGCTGATCCAGCTGGCGCGGCGTCTTACGGGCCTGACCGTCATCGCGACGGCGTCGCGTCCCGAGACGGCGGCCTGGTGCGCCGCACTCGGCGCGCACCATGTGATCGATCATCAGAAGCCGCTGGTCAACGAGCTGGCGCGCATCGGCCAGCCGCAGGTCGATCTCGTCGCCAGCCTGACCAACACCGAGCAGCATTTCCCGGCGCTGGTCGAGATTCTCAAGCCGCAGGGCCGCCTCGGGGTCATCGACGATCCGGCCGCGCTCGACATCAATCCGCTCAAGCGCAAGAGCGTCTCCGTCCATTGGGAGCTCATGTTCACGCGCTCGCTGTTCGAGACGGAGGACATGATCGCCCAGCATCGCCTCCTGGACGAGGTTGCCGACCTGGTCGATGCCGGTGTGATCCGGTCCACGCTCAGCCAGAACCTGGGGCGCATCGACGCGGAGAACCTGAAAAAGGCCCATGCGCTGGTTGAAAGTGGCAAGGCGCGCGGCAAGATCGTACTCGAGCGATTCTGACCGGCGCGGGCGTCCCGCCCCGGCACCGGCCCGTATTCATTTCAAGATAAAGGATCCGCCATCATGAAGATCGATCTCACCGGCAAGACCGCCCTGGTGACCGGCTCGACGGCCGGCATCGGCCATGCGATCGCCGCGGGGCTCGCCGACGCCGGCGCCAAGGTCGTGATCAACGGCCGCAAGCCCGCGGGCGTCGAAGCCGCCATCGCGCGGCTCAAGGACAAGCATCCCGATGCCCGCGTCGTCGGCGCGGCCGCCGACGTGTCGACGGCCGCGGGCTGTGCCACCCTGGTCAAGGCCGTGAGCCAGATCGACATCCTGGTGAACAATGCCGGGATTTTCGAGCCGCGCGACTTCTTCGAGATCCCGGACGGGGATTGGACCCGGTTCTTCGAGACCAATGTCATGTCGGGCGTCCGGCTGGCCCGCGCGCTCATGCCGGCGATGCTCAAGCGGAACTGGGGCCGGATCATCTTCATCTCGTCGGAATCCGCGGTCTATATCCCCAAGGAGATGATTCAGTACGGCTTCACGAAGACGGCGCAGCTCGCGATCTCGCGCGGTCTGGCCGAACTCACCGCCGGCACCGGCGTCACCGTCAATTCGGTGCTCCCCGGCCCGACGCGTTCCGACGGCGTCGAAGGTTTCCTCCAGGCGATGGCGGCCCAGAACAACACGACCGCCGACGAGATGGCGGCGAGCTTCGTCAAGCAGCACCGGCCGAGCTCGCTGCTGCAGCGTTTCGCCTCGGTCGAGGAGATCGCCAACATGGTGGTCTATGCGGCCTCGCCGCAGGCCTCGGCCACCAACGGCGCTGCCCTTCGCGCCGAAGGCGGCATCATCCGCTCGATCGTGTGACACCGAAGCCGGACCGGATCGGCCTCGATCCGGTCCGCTTCAACGCGCCGCCGATTCCGCCGGCAGGCCATAGACGCTCTGGGGCTCCGCCACGTCGCGCAGGCGATGCGTGCCCAAGGGCACCAGCGGACCATCGATATGGCCGGCGAAGGCGCCGGAGATGATGGTCTGGCGGCCCAGCTGCTTGCTCAGCTCCTGCAGGCGGCTGGCGCGATTGACCGCGGCGCCGATGACGGTGAAATCGAGCCGGCGCGGGGCGCCGATATTCCCGTACACGACCTCGCCGAAATGAAGCCCGACGCCGAACTCGAGCGGCCAGAGCCCCTGCGCGGCGCGGGCCCGGTTGACCTCCTCCACCTGCCGGCGGGCCTCTTCGACCGCCGCCAGGGCCGCCGCGCAGACCACGCGCCCGCTCTGCCGTGTGCCGGTCGGGAAGATCGCGAGAATCGCGTCGCCGATGAACTTCAGCACCTCGCCCTGATGCGCATGGATCGGCCCCACCATCGCCTCGAGCCAGGCGTTCAGGCCGTTCAGCACATCCCTGACCGCGGAGCTTTCCGAGCGCCGGGTGAAGCCGCGCATGTCGGCGAGCCAGATCGCGGCCTCGATGGTCTCCATATCGCCGCGCTCGACATGGCCTTCGATGATCCGCCGGCCGGTATGCGGACCGACATAGACATCCAGCAGATCGACCGCGATCTGCCGCAGGACCTGGCGTTCCGCGTAGGGTCCGAACAGATCGGTCGCGGCCTCGAGCCCTTGCAGCTCGGCATCGGTGAAACCGGTCGGTGCGGGTGTCGAATAGGCGATCACGGCCGATCGCGTGGTGTCGATGAACGGCATCGGGAACATCGCATAGTCGGTGGCCCCGCTCTGCCGCAACTCCTCCAGCACGGGCATGGTCTGCTCGCCCTCGAGGCGCCGACGGAAGGGCCGCCCGGTATCGTCGACGATCTTCATCGGGCTGTTCTGATAGCCGGCCGACTGCACCACGCCGGCACGCGGCACGCTGGTGTAGATGATGGCCTCCTGCTCCCAGACATAGCGCGAGCCGCCGACTTCGGGATCGAGTCCTTCGAGACCGAGCGAGGCACGGCTGATGCTCGAGCCGCGTTGCCGCAGCTCGAGGCAGAAGGCCTCGAACAGGTTGCCCAGGTCGCGCCGCTCCCGCGCCGCCTTCGTCAGCCAAAGCCCCAGCGTTTCGACATTCATCGCCCGATCTCCCCGCTCACCGTCCCTCCTTCACGACCGCGTCATCCTGCCTCGGGTCCATCGCCTCCCGCCCGGCAAGCCTTTGGTCATCCGTATTTGTTGCATCGCAACAGCGGCCCTTCCTCCGGATTTCCCCGGAGCGGCTGTCACACGGCCGTCACCGGCACCATGCGATGTTCCCGCCGGCCTCGCATTGCGTAGCTTAGGGGACTGTTGCAGGATGGTTACAGTTTCATGACGCGCCACGGGCCCGGCGCGAAACTTTCGCTGATGTCGAATGTATTTGCCCATGCCAGGGACGAAGCGCGACGGGACAGCTTGTCTCGCCGCGACCCGTTCCGCGCGGCGACGCTCGGCGATTGCTGATCTGGGGCTTTTGATCATGGAGATAAAAATGAAGCACAACTGGATGCAGAGGATGGCGGTGGTTTCGCTGTCCGTGCTGGCGGCGACCGCGTTCGTTCGACTGGCCTCGGCCGGATCGATGGAGGATCTGGTAGCCGCGGCCAAGAAAGAAGGGCAACTGACGGTCATCGCGCTGCCGCATGACTGGTGCGGCTATGGCGACCTCATCGAAAGCTTCAAGAAGAAGTATGGCCTGACCGTCAACGAGCTCAACCCCGACGCAGGCTCGGGCGACGAGATCGAGGCGATCAAGGCGAACAAGGGCAATACCGGTCCCCAGGCGCCGGACGTCATCGATGTCGGCCTCCCCTTCGGCCCGCAGGCGAAGAAGGACGGCCTGATCCAGGCCTACAAGGTTTCGACCTGGAACTCGATCCCCGACAGCGCCAAGGATGCCGAAGGCTTCTGGTACGGCGACTATTACGGCGTGCTGGCCTTCGAGGTGAACACCGACATCGTGAAGAAGGTGCCGGCCGACTGGGCGGATCTGGCGGCCTCGGACTATGCCAGCTCGATCGCGCTCGCGGGCGATCCGCGTGCCTCCAACCAGGCGATCCAAGCCGTCTACGCGGCCGGCCTTTCCGCGGCCGGTGGCGATGCCGGCAAGGCCGCCGACGCGGGCCTGAAGTTCTTCGGCGATCTCAACAAGAAGGGCAACTTCGTCCCCGTGATCGGCAAGGCCGGTACGCTGGCGCAGGGTGCCACGCCGCTCGTGATCCGCTGGGACTATAACGCGCTCGCCGATCGCGACACGCTCAAGGGCAATCCCGCCATCGAGGTGGTGGTGCCGAAGACCGGCGTCGTGGCGGGTGTCTATATCCAGGCCATCAGCGCCTATGCCCCGCACCCGAACGCCGCCAAGCTCTGGATGGAATATCTCTATTCCGACGAGGGGCAGCTCGGCTGGCTGAAGGGCTATTGCCACCCGATCCGCTTCAACGACCTGGCGCAGCGCAAGGTGATTCCGGAGGCCATGCTGAAGGCCCTGCCGCCGGCCGAAGCCTACGCCAAGGCCGTGTTCCCGACCTTGGACGAGCAAGCGGCCGCCAAGGAAGTGATCACCAAGCAGTGGGACAGCGTCGTCGGCGCGAACGTCCAGTAATCGTCATGAGCCCGACGGGCCGCGCCGGACATCCAGCGACGGGAATGGCGGCGCGGCCCGTTTCTTTGCAACCCTCGTTTCCCATTCATTCGTTTGTCGATTCGTTCCGCCAGGACCGGTTCTTCTCCGCTCTCGGAGAGAGCGTCATGAAAATTTCCCGCAGGACGGCGGTCCTACCATGCATTTTCATTTGCGAAAATGACATTTTCGGTGTCGAATTCGTCCCCGGCGGCGGCTGCCGGCCTTTCATCGGCCGGCAGCGCGCCTCTGACCAACCTCATGGCAGTGTCAAACAGGGATCGCTTCGATGCTGACGGCCTCGGGCGATTCACAACCGGGAGAAGCGAGCATGCTTGCGAGTGGAACATCGAGAAGAACGACGGCGCGCAACCTGTTCAGGACCCTGACCCTCGCCTCCGTGGCGGCTCTGGGGGTGACGGCTCTTGCCGGCCTGGCCTCGGCGGAGTCGATGGACGATCTGATCGCCGGCGCCAAGAAGGAAGGCGCTCTCAGCATCATCGCCGTGCCGCATGACTGGTGCGGCTACGCCACCGTGATCGACAAGTTCAAGGCGAAATACCCGTTCCTCCAGCTGAACGAGCTCAATCCCGACGCCGGCTCCGGTGACGAGATCGAGGCGATCAAGGCCAACAAGGGCAACACGGGACCGCAGGCGCCCGACGTGATCGATGTCGGCCTGTCCTTCGGGCCGTCGGCCAAGGCCGAAGGCCTGCTGCAACCTTACAAAGTCTCCACCTGGGCCAGCATCCCCGACCATCAGAAGGATCCCGAGGGATACTGGTACGGCGACTATTACGGCGTGCTCGCCTTCGAGGTGAACACCGACATCGTGAAGAAGGTGCCGGCCGACTGGGCCGACCTTCTCCTGCCCGAATACAAGAACCAGGTCGCGCTGAGCGGCGATCCCCGCACCTCGAACGAATCGATCCAGAGCATCTTCGCCGCCGGCCTCGCCCGGTCGGGCGGCAAGGTCGACGCGGCCGCGTCGGAAGGGTTGAAGTTCTTCGCCGAGCTCTACAAGAACGGGAACTTCGTCCCGGTCGGCGGCGGGGCCGCTTCGATTGCGCAAGGCACCACCCCGATCGTCATCCGCTGGGACTATCTGTCCTTGACCGACAATGACACGTTGAAGGGTAATCCGCAGATCGCGACCGTGGTGCCGAAGACGGGCGTGGTCGCCGGTGTCTATGTGCAGGCCATCAGCGCCTATGCGCCCCATCCGAACGCCGCCAAGCTCTGGATGGAGCATCTCTATTCCGACGAGAGCCAGATCGACTGGCTCAAGGCCTACTGCCATCCGATCCGGTTCCAGGATCTGGTCGACAGCAAGAAGGTTCCGGCGGACGTTCTGGCCAAGCTGCCGCCCGCGGAGAACTACGAGAAGGCCTTGTTCCCCACCCTCGAGCAGCAGGGTGCGGCCAAGGAAGTGATCACGAAGCAGTGGGACAGTGTTGTAGGTGCGAACGTCCAGTAATCTGCTATCCTAACGAGACTGGAACCGTGCCCCGCGAAGCCGCATGCTTTCCGCGCGGGCTTGCCGGCACGGTTCCGATCCTCGGATGCTCCAGGATATGCGGTGCTGAACGTCGCTGATGAGAAAGGGTTCTCTCGGCAGGCTCCATGGCTCAACAAGCGCAGATGGAATTGGGATCGGGCCCCGCGATCGCGCGGCCCCGTGTCGGCCAGACCGGCTGGGCATTGATCGGCGTCTCGCCTTTCCTTGTCTTCGCTTTCATGTTCCTGATCCTGCCGACGATGTATCTGGTCGTCGGCGCCTTCCAGGACGCCGACGGCAATTTCACCTTCGGCAACCTCGCCGATCTGTTCCAGCCCTCCATCCGGAGCGCCTACTGGATCAGCATCAAGGTGAGCCTCGCGTCGGCGATCGGCGGCGCCCTCGTCGGCTTCTTCCTGGCCTATGCCGGCGTCATGGGCGGGCTGCCGGGATGGATCCGCCCGACCCTGATGACCTTCTGCGGCGTCGCCTCGAACTTCGCCGGCCTGCCCCTTGCCTTCGCCTTCCTGGCGACGCTCGGGCGCACCGGCATCGTGACCGTGCTGCTGGTGAAGTATTTCGACTTCAACATCTACAGCACCGGTTTCAACCTGCTGAGCTTCTGGGGCCTGGCGCTCACCTATCTCTACTTCCAGATCCCCCTCATGGTGCTGATCCTGGCGCCGGCGCTGGACGGTCTGAAGCGGGAATGGCGCGAGGCGGCCGAGATCCTGGGCGCCAACTCGTTCCACTACTGGCGCCATATCGCGCTGCCGGTGCTTTGGCCGAGCCTGCTCGGTACGACGATCCTGCTGTTCGCCAACGCCTTCGGCGCCATCGCCACGGCCTACGGCCTGACCGGCAGCTCTCTCAATATCGTCACCATCCTGCTTTATGCCCAGATCCGCGGCGACGTGCTGCATAACCAGAACCTGGGCTACGCGCTGGCGCTCGGCATGATCCTGATCACCGGCTTCTCGAACGGCCTCTATATCTGGCTACGGAGCCGCAGCGAGCGGTGGTTGCGATGAAGCAGTCGCGCTTCGGTGCCTGGCTCGCCATCGCCATCGGCACCATCTACTTCATCGTGCCCCTGCTCGCGACCTTCGAGTTCTCGCTGCGCATGCGCCGGGGCGAATACAGCTTCGACGCCTATGCGGTGGTGCTCGGCGATCCCCGCTTCCAGGCGAGCTTCCTCTATTCGACATTCCAGGCCGCGGCGACCATCATCGTCGGCGCGCTGCTGGTGGTGCCGACCGCCTATTTCATCCGGCTGCGCCTGCCGCGGCTGCGGCCGATCGTCGAGTTCATCACCCTGCTGCCGCTGGTGATCCCGGCCATCGTGATCGTGTTCGGCTACCTGCGCCTCTATAACAGCTCCTCCTGGATCCCTCTCACCGCCACGACGCGGACCAGCGATCTGCTGCTCACCTTCAGCTATGTGGTGCTGGCCCTGCCCTACATGTACCGGGCGGTGGATACGGGCCTGCGCTCGATCGACGTACGGACCTTGACGGAGGCGGCCGAGAATCTGGGTGCGGGCTGGAGCACCATCATGTTCAAGGTGATCTTCCCCAACGTGAAGGTGGCGATCCTCAGCGGCGCCTTCCTGACTTTCGCCATCGTGATCGGCGAATTCACCATGGCGAGCCTGCTCGACCGCCCGGCCTTCGGCCCCTACCTGCAGCTCATCGGCGCCAACCGCGCCTATGAGCCGTCGGCCTTGGCGATCATCGCCTTCATCGTGACCTGGGCCTGCATGGGCCTGATCCAGCTTTTCGGCCGGGGACCCGCGACGGCCAAGCGCTGACGCGAAAACACCGGCTCAACGGAGACCAGGATGGCGTTTCTCGAGATCAAGAACCTGCGGAAGTCCTACGGCAGCAACAATGTCGTGGAGAGCTTCAACCTCTCGGTGGAGCAAGGCGAGTTCATCTCCTTCCTCGGGCCCAGCGGCTGCGGCAAGACCACCACGCTGCGCATGGTCGCGGGCTTCGAGATCCCCTCCGCCGGCAGCATCGCGATCAACGGCAAGGACGTCACCAGCCTGCGCCCGAACCAGCGCCATGTCGGCATGGTGTTCCAGGCCTATGCGCTGTTCCCCAACATGACCGTGGCGGACAATGTCGCCTTCGGCCTCAAGGTGGCGAAGTGGCCGGCGGAGAAGATCAAGGACCGGGTCGCCGAGATGCTGGCGCTCATCAAGCTGCCGCAGATGGGCGCACGCTACCCCTACCAGCTCTCGGGCGGCCAGCAGCAGCGCGTGGCGCTCGCCCGCGCGCTGGCAATCAAGCCGCAGGTCCTGCTGCTGGACGAGCCGCTCTCGGCGCTGGACGCCAAGATCCGCGTCGCGCTCCGCGAGGAGATCCGCAACGTCCAGCGCAGCCTCGGCATCACCACGATCTATGTGACGCACGACCAGGAGGAAGCCCTCTCCATGTCGGACCGGATCGTGGTCATGAGCGAGGGCCGCATGGAGCAGGTGGGCGCGCCCTTCGAGATCTACAACAGCCCGCGCACCCGCTTCGTCGCGTCCTTCGTCGGCACGCTCAACATCCTGCGCGGCAAGGTGCTCGACGGGACCGCCGGCCGCATCGAGATCGACGGACAGCCGATCTCGACCGCCAAGGCCATTCCGGGCTCGCAGCCCGGGCAGATCCGCTCCGTCGCCCTGCGCCCCGAGGCGGTCTCGCTCAAGAACGGCGTGGCGCATGGCAACCAGATGAGCGGCGCCATCGAGGAAGTGAGCTTCCTGGGCGCCATCGTCCGGATCCGCGTGCGTTTCAAGGAGCACGCGATCTCGCTCGACACCTTCAACAATCCGGGCGTCCCGCCGCCGCAGCGCGGCGCGCCCGTCACGGTTCAGTTCGGGCGCGAGGACCTGCTCGTGCTCGAGGGCGCGGAGCCGGGCTGAGCGGCGTCACTCGATCCGTTCGAGCTGCTTGGCGAGCTTGGTGTCGTCGTTATAGACCAGCATCGCCGAGATGCTGACATCCTCGATCATCGCGATCAGTCCGGCGCCGGGCGCGATCAGCCGGTAATAGGTATCCTTGATCGAGGCGGGTCCGACCTTGCCCTGATAGTCCCAGCGGATCAGCGCGGCCTCATAGCTGCCGGCCGGCACCGTGACCTTGTAGGCGCCGACATAGCTGTAGGTGATGTCGAGCGAGCCGGTGTGGGTGATATCCGTCGGATCCGAGAGGTCCGCGACCTTCACGTCGACCTTCACCTGCCGGCTCTCCCCCGCCTTCAACCCGCCGACGATCAGGGGCTGACCCGGCGTGAAGCGCGTCAGGACCTTCTCCTTCAGGTCCTCCTCCGCGGCGATGACCAGGCCGCCGTCCGCCGCCTGCATGAATTCGGTCTTCACCTTCTCGATGCTGTAGGTGAAGCCCGGCGAGAACCGGCTGTCCGTCGTCGACGCGATGCGATGCGCCTCGGACCAGCTCTTGCCCTTGGCGTCCCGCAGGAGATAGGTCAGGACCGTGCCTTCGCGCGGTGCGTAGGAGGTCGGCATCTGCAGGGGCGGTGCCGGAACCGGATCGCCGACGACACCCTTGCCCAGCAGCTTCTCGATCTGCGCCCGATCGGCGTCGGGCAAGGGAATGGCGGGTCCCGGATCGGCGGCGATCGCCATCCGGCCCGCGCTCAGCAGGAGCGAGCAGGCGAGCAATGCCGGAAGGACGAAATCCCCGATGCGCTTCGACCCGATGCGCTTGGACATGGCGCGGAACTCCCGATCGATGGCGGTGAGATCAGCTGGGCTTGAACTGCGGCAGGCTCGACAGCAGGTCGCTCAGACCCGTCCATAGAATCTGCAGGCCGATGCAGAGAAGGATGAAGGCCGTCAGGCGGACCAGCGCGTCGGTTCCCCCTTCGCCCAGCAGCTTGGCGATACGATCGCTCCAGCGATAGCAGACGAAGATCAGGAGCGCCAGCGCCGCCGCCGCGGCGACGCCGCCCAGGATGGTCCAGACCGACCCCTGATCGACCTGCGGGTTGCGGGTGCCCAGCGCGATCGCGGTGGCGATGGTGCCGGGCCCGGTCGTCAGCGGCATCGTCAGCGGATAGAAGGCCTGCTTCATGATGCCGACCGGCAGGCGGCTGCTGTCCGTGTCGACTTCGGCCGCCCGGCTTTCGGCCGGCGCGGTCATCAGCTTCCAGCCCGTCGCCGCCACCACCAGCCCGCCGGCGACGCGAAGGACCGGAACCGAGATCCCGAAAAAAGCGAGGACATAGGCGCCGACGAACAGCGAGGCGATGATGATCAGGAAGGAGAAGATGCCGATACGGGTGGCCAGCTCGCTGCGATGGCGATGGTTCAGCGGCCGGGTCATCGACAGGAAGAGCAGCGCGCTGCCCGGCGGGTTCACGACGGGAAAGAGCGCCCAGAAGACGAACAGATAGGTGGCGCTCACAATACCAAAGGCATTGACCGCGCTGCTGGCTGTCACGGCAGCTTCCTTTCCATCCCGGGCAGGCTCGACAGGATCGAGTTGACCATAGCCGGGCGGTGCCGGTCGACAGGTCCCGTGGACGGCCCGCGATGATTTCGCCTCGTTCCTGCAAGGCAGGATGGGATTGGCATAGGGCCGGGCGCGAGGCTAGGCTGGGTCGGACACTTAGCCATGGAAAGGGGCGGCATGGCGCGCATTCTCATCGCCGACGACCATGACATCGTGCGCCGGGGCGTCTGCGATCTCCTGGCCGAGCGCGAGGACTGGGAGGTCTGTGCCGAGGCCCGCAACGGCGCCGAGGCCGTGGAGCTTGCCGGACAGCTCAAGCCGGATGTCGTCGTGCTGGACCTCTCCATGCCCGACATCAATGGCATCCTCGCCACCCGGCAGATCCGCAAGCTCTCGCCCGAGACCGAGATCCTGATCTTCACCATGCATGAGAGCGAGCATCTCATCCATGAGGTGCTGGCGGCGGGTGCCCGGGGCTACCTGGTCAAGTCCTCGGCGGGCCGCGAGCTGACGCGCGCCATCGACCAGCTGTTGAAGCACAAGCCCTACCTCTCGCCGAGCGTGGCGGAAGCCGTCCTGGACGGCTATCTCCATCCGGAGCAGAAGAAGCGGACCGGGCCGTCGCTCTATAGCCAGCTCTCCGATCGCGAGATCCAGATCGTGCAGCTGCTCTCCCAGGGCCTGACCAGCAAGCGGATCGGCGGATCGCTCGGGATCAGCGTCAAGACCGTCGAGACGCACCGGGCCAACATCATGCGCAAGCTCGGCGTCGGTTCCATCGCCGAGCTGGTGCGCTACGCCGTGCGCAACAACCTCGTCATCCCCTGACGGCAACGACCCCGATCGGGCGTGCATAACCGGCTATAGGTAACCTCACCCCGATGGCCTGAGGGGTCCTACGGATAGCCCCGTGGACTCGAATCGTGTCCGTTGGCGGGCGTTGAGCCTCGACTTTCTTGGCGCGCCGGCTGCTTTGCAGAGGCGCGCCTTCCCGGGAGGCCATGCCTGTGGGGAGGCATGGCCTCCCTTTTTTCTTCATCGGTTCCCGTTCCGACCCTCGGGCCCGGGTCGCTCGTTTGATCGTTCAACCAGGAACCCACTGTCGCGGAGCGGCCATAAGATTCGGGCCGGGCGGGCTTTTCGCAGATGCCACAATTGTTTGCTTGACCTCTTTCCACGAATCTCTAGGTAGATTCGGGTAGTCTCTCGAGGAGGCCGACCGCGCAGTTGGGGGGCGGGATGGCACAAGCAGGATCCGAATCGCCTGGACCGACGGCCTCCGATACCGGGCCCGCGGAACGTCGTGCGAAATCAGACTCCGAGACGGGCCGCGCCGCTGAAGCCGGCGATCGTCTCGCCTTGCGCGGACATACCCGGCGGAGCGACAGGCCGGCCGACTTGTCGCGCCCGCCACCGAGAGCGGCCGGCATCGACGGCTTTCCCGTCGCCGAGCGCCCGGCCCGCGATCCTGAAACCGATCTGTTCCTGCAACGCACGATCGACGCTCTCTCCCCGCACATCGCCATCCTGGGCGAATCCGGCAGCATCCTGATGGTGAACCGTGCCTGGCGGGAGTTCGCGGAGGAAAGCGGGATGGAGGTCGAGAACGCCGCGGTTGGCGTCAACTATCTCGATGTCTGTCGCGCGGCCGAAGGCGTCGGTGACCAGGCCTGGCGCGTCCACGAGGGCATCACCTCCCTCCTGGCCGGCGGCAGGGCGGAGTTCAAGCTCGATTACGATCTGGACACGCCGCAGGGGCGTCGCCGCTTCTCGATGAGCGCCACCCGCATCGCCGGTGCCGGCCCGACGCGCATCATCGTCGCGCATGACGACGTGACCTCGCTCCGGCTCGCCGACGATCAGCTTCGCCGCCTCCTGATGCAGCACCATACCCAGGAAGACGAGGCGCGCCGACAGATCGCCCGCGAGCTGCACGACGTGACGGCGCAGAAACTCGTCGCCGCCGGCCTGCTGATCGCCAAGATCGACCGCCAGGTCGGCGACGGCGATCCGATCGCGCGCAAGGGCATCACCGAGGCCCGGCTGCTGATGGAAGAGTCGCTGACCGAGATCAGGTCCCTCTCCTATCTGTTCCACCCGCCGCTGCTGGAGGATCTGGGCCTGGCCGCGGCGATGCGCGCCTATGTCAGCGGATTCGGCCGGCGGACCGGCATCGCCATGATGCTGGAGGCCATCGGCGAGCTGCCGCCGCTGCCGCGCGACGCCGAGATGGCGTTCTATCGCGTGCTGCAGGAGGCGCTGGGCAATGTCTACCGCCATGCCGGCAGCAAGACAGCCGTCGTGCGGCTCTATCGCCAGTCGGGCGAGATCCGGCTCGAGATCGAGGACCGCGGCGTCGGCATCCCCTGCACCCGCGCGGACGGGCATATCGATCCCGCCCAAAGTGGCGTGGGGCTGCTGGCCATGAAGATCCGGATGGAGCAGGTCGGCGGCGATCTCGAGATCCGGACCGGGCCGCAAGGGACCTGCGTCTGCGCCACCCTGCCCGACGTCATGCCCCCCGAGCTGCCGCGCGGCTTCACGCCGGCAAGGGAATGAACCCGGTCTCGCCGGCGATCTGGCCCAGCCGCTGGGCGCGCCAGTCTTCCTTCGCCTGCTCGATGCGTTCCTTCGAGCTCGAGACGAAGTTCCACCAGAGATGCCGATGCCCGTCGAGCGGCGCGCCGCCGAGGATCATGACGCGCGCGGCCTGGCGGGCGTGAAACTCGCCGTCGGCCCCGGCCTCGAAGACGGCCATGTCGCCGGTCTCCAGGATCTGCCCGCCGATCTCCACGGGGCCCCGCACGACGAAGGCGCCGCGTTCCTCATGATCGTCGGGCAGCGGCAGCGTTCCGCCCGGCCCCAGCATGGCATCGACATAGAGTGTGGGGCTCAGTACCGGGGCGGGCGAGGTTCGGCCATAGGCGTGGCCGGCGATGATCCGCAGCACCACCTCGCCCTCGCGCCACTCCGGCAGCTCGGTTCGCCCCACATGCTGGAACGAAGGCGCCACCTCTTCGGCCGACAGGGGCAGCGCCACCCAGCTCTGGATGCCATGCAGGAGATGGCCGCGTGCCCGAAGCTCGGGGCCGGTCCGCTCGGAATGAACGATGCCGCGCCCCGCCGTCATCCAGTTGACGTCGCCGGGCGTGATGGTCTGGACCGAGCCCAGGCTGTCGCGATGGACCTGGGCCCCCTCGAAGAGATAGGTGACGGTCGCAAGGCCGATATGGGGATGCGGGCGCACATCGACGCCCTGGCCGGGCGCGAAGGTCACGGGTCCGAAATGGTCGAAGAAGACGAAGGGCCCGATGCTCCGCCGCTCGATCTGCGGCAGGAGCCGGCTCACCATGAAACCGTCGCCGAGATCGCGCGGTTTGCCTTTGAGGATCAGCATGCGGGCGGCCTTCACGCCGACCGCGGCAGGGCGGTCTCGACCAGGCGCGCCCAATAGCTGGCGCCGATCGGCAGGGTCTCGTCGTTGAAATCGTAATGGGCGTTGTGCAGCACGCCGCCCTTCTCCGCCGTGCCGCCGCCCAGGAAGATGTAGCAGCCGGGCTTGGCCTGCAGCATGAAGGCGAAATCCTCCGAGCCCATGGTCGGGGTGTAGTTGCGATCGACGCGCTCGCCCCCGACCACCTGGTCCGCCACGCCGGCGGCGAACTCCGTCTCCGCCGCCGTGTTGATGGTGGGCGGATAGCGGCGCTCGTAGCGCAGCGACATGGTCGCGCCGAAGCTCCGGCAGACACCTTCGGCGATGCGCCGGATGGCGGGCTCGATCGAATCCTGAATGCGCGGCTCGAAACTGCGGCAGGTGCCGCGGATGACGCAGGATTCCGGGATCACGTTCCAGGCATCGCCGCCATGGATCTGCGTCACCGACACCACGGCCGCATCCAGCGGCGCCACATTGCGGCTGACGATGCTCTGCAGCGCCGCGACGATATGGGCGCCGGTCAGGAGCGGATCGATGCCCTGATGCGGCATCGCGCCATGGGCGCCCTTCCCCGCCACGGTGATCTCGAAGATGTCGTAGGAGGCCATCATCGGGCCCGTCCGCACGGCGAAATGCCCGACCGGCAGGTGCGGCCAGTTGTGCATGCCATAGACGGACTCGACCGGGAACTTCTCGAACAGGCCGTCCGCCACCATGACCCGGCCGCCGCCCTCGTTCTCCTCGGCCGGCTGGAAGATGAAATGGACCGTGCCGGCGAAGTTGCGCGTCTCCGCGAGATAGCGCGCGGCGCCCAGCAGCATCGTCGTATGCCCGTCATGGCCGCAGGCATGCATCTTGCCCTGGTTGAGCGATTTGTGGGCGAAGCCGTTTTCCTCGTGGATGTGAAGCGCATCCATGTCGGCCCTGAGCGCGATCGCGCGGCTGCCGGGAGCCGCTCCCTTGAGGGTGCCGACGACACCCGTGCCGGCCAGCCCGCGATGGACCGCGATCCCGAACCCTTCCAGCTTGGCCGCGACGAAATCCGAGGTCCGATGCTCCTCGAAGGCCGTCTCGGGATGGGCATGGAGGTCGCGCCGCCACGCCGTCATGTCGGCATGGAACTCGGCGATACGGTTGACGATCGGCATCGGGTGATCCGCTCCTTGTCCTGTCCGGCCCCGGGCGTAAGGGCTCGGCCGTCAGGATAGCCCGGCGGGCAAGAGCGCGCGAAGGCCGTTTCGTGGGAGGCCTGCGGCCTCGGTTGCCGCCCCTGCCAAGCCCGCCTATCCTCGGCGGCTCATGGCCGTGCGGGCGGGCCGAGCGAGCCTTTCCCAACCGTGCGCAAATCTCACGATCGGAGCATGGGCAAGGCCCGAGAGCAGACCTGGGTATGGCATTTCGACCGGCCCGTGCCCGACATGTGGGCGGTGCTGGCCGACACCGCGCGCTTCAACGAAGCCGCGCGGGTGCCGAAGCACGAGATCATCGAGATTCCGCAGCCGGACGGCGCGGTCGAGTATTTCGGCCTGCTGAAGCGGGGCCCGTTCGCCCTCAGATGGCGCGAGCGGCCGGTCAACTGGATCCATGAGCGCTGGTTCGAGCATTGTCGCGAGTTCGTCAACGGGCCGCTGGTCTCGCTCTGCGCCTCCTTCACGCTCGAACCCGAAGGCGGCGGCAGCTGCGGCCGTTACACCATGTCGGCCGAGCCGCGGAACTGGCTGGGCCGGCTGATCCTGGCGGGCAGCTTCTTCGGCAAGACCAGCCGCACCTTCGAGACGCTGGCGCAGCAGGCGGCGGCCTTCGCCGGCGGCCAGCGCGAGAAGCCCTTCGACTACGAGCCGCCCAAGCCTTCCGAGGAGACCCGGCGCCGGATCGAGGCGGCCGTGCGGGCCATCGAGGCGACCCCGTACGGCCACCGGCTGGCCCAACGCCTTGCCGACCATGTCGTCAACGCCCAGGAGGCCGACCTCTGGCGTCTGCGTCCCCTGCAGCTGGCGCGCGCCTGGAACGTGCCGGCGCGCCATGTGGTGGAAGCCTGCCTGCAGGCGGTGCGCAGCGGCTTGCTCGAGCTGCGCTGGAACGTGCTCTGCCCGCGCTGCCGCGTCGCCAAGGCCTGGTCGGGATCGCTCGACCAGCTGCCGACCGGCGCCCATTGCCCGACCTGCAACATCGACTACGACCGCGATTTCTCGAAGAACGTCGAGGCGGTGTTCCGGCCGGCCGCCGCGATCCGGCCGCTGGTCACCGGCGAATATTGCCTGTTCGGCCCGCTCTCGACGCCGCATATCAAGCTGCATCTGACGCTCGATCCGGGCCAGACGCGGACGCTCGATATCGATCTCCCGTTCGGCCCCTACCGGTTCCGCACGCTGGAGCCCGGCCCCGAGCGGAGCATCGACTGGCAGGCGGGCGCCCTGCCAACCGCGATCATGCATGACGACCACCTTGAGCTGGGGGCGGCCGGCGCGGCGGGCACGGTGACGCTGATCAACCGCAGCCGGCGCCCCGTCACCCTCCTGCTGGAGGATCGCGGCTGGGCCCAAGACGCCCTGACCGCGGACCGGATCACCGCCCTCCAGGCCTTCCGCGATCTATTCGGCGGCGACGTGCTGCGGCCCGGCGACGATGTCGGCATCGCCGAGATCACGCTGATGTTCACCGACCTCAAGGGATCGACCGCGCTCTACGAGCGCGTGGGCGATGCCCGCGCCTATCGGGTGGTGCGCGAGCATTTCGCCTTCCTGGCCGCGATCGTGCGCGAGCATGACGGCACCATCGTCAAGACGATCGGCGACGCGGTCATGGCGGCCTTCGCCGATCCGGCCGCGGCGATGCGGGCGGCGCTCGCCATCCAGCGCAAGGTGGCGGATTTCAACGCGACCCATGGCGAGGGCGCGATCGTGATCAAGCTCGGCCTGCATAAGGGTCCCTGCATCGCCGTCACCCTCAACGACCGGCTCGACTATTTCGGCTCGACCGTCAATCTGGCGGCCAGGCTGCAGGGGCAGAGCCTCGGCGGCGATATCGTGCTGTCGGCGGCCCTGGCCGAGGATGATGGGGTCAAGTCGGTCCTCGGCTCGCTGGTGGCGACAGAGGAAGCGGCCGAGATCCGGGGCTTCGACCGGCCGGCTCAGTTCTGCCGGCTGAAGCCTGCCACGATCTCGACCGCCGCCCCCTCCGCCGGCATCCTCCCCTAGGACGCCAGCGGCAGCGGCAGGGAGCACTGAAGCTTATAGACAAGATCCCGCCCGATGATCCGATGGATGGCCGTGCGCAATCCCTCGTCCACGGCGAGGAGTTGCGACAACCGTTCCTTGGAGATCGAGAAGACCTTGCAGCTCCCCACGCTGGTCACCGTCGCGCAGGCGGGTGCCCCCGTAAGAAAGCTCATTTCCCCCACGAACGAGCCTGCCCGCACCAGCGCGACGATGCCCCCATTGACTTCCACTTTCGCCAACCCGTCGGTCATCACATAGAGCTCGGGAACCGGGCGACCCTCCCAGGTCAGGACCTCGCCGCCCGCGCATTCCCGCCACCGCCCGCTCTTCAGCAGGCGGCAGAAGCCGACCGTGCTCATGCCTTCGAACAGCCCCTTATGCAGCGAACGTTCCTGCTCGCTCAGCTTGACGCTGAACCGATCCCGGGTCATCCGGAGCAGCTGGCCGGCATTGATCGCCACGAAGATGGCGGCCCAGACGATACCCACCCAGAGCGGCGGCGTGGAGCCGAAATAGAAATAGATGCCCTCGAGCCCGAGGGCCAGGATGGCCAGGCCGCGCAGCCACCAGAGGCTCGTGACGAGATAGGAGACGGCGAGCAGCGCGTAACAGAGGTTCGCGGCCCAGTCCTGCCAGGTCATCACCGTCAGTAGCGTGTTCACGAGCGCCTCCCTTCACATCGGTGAACAGCGCGCGCATTCTGTGATGGCGTCTCGACGCCATGATGTCGCCCAATGCTTCAATTGTTGCAGCGGCGGCGGATCCTTTCGCGGGTGCGAAAAGAATCCTACCGGCCTGCGGGGCCGATTAGGACCGGACTCCTTGTCCGATTCGCGTCAGCGCTGGGCGGTGCGGAAATTCTCGGCGCGATAATAGGCGACCGGCTCCGGGGGCATCGGGGGGCGGCCTCGGACGCGGTCGGCGATCTTTTCGGCCATCATGAGGGTCGGCGCGTTGATGTTGGAGGAGACCACCGTCGGCATGATCGACGCGTCGACCACACGCAAGCCCTCCAGGCCATGCACCCGGCCCTCGTCATCGACCACGGCCATGTCGTCGGATCCCATCCGGCAGGTGCAGGAGGGGTGATGCGAGGTCTCCGCCTTGCGGCGGGCGAAGGCGTCGAGCTCGGCATCGGAATCGACGGCCGCACCGGGCGCGATCTCGGCGCCGCGAAACTCGTCGAAGGCCGCCTGGGCCACCACCTCGCGGGTCAGGCGGATGCCGTCCCTGACCTCGGCGCGATCTTCCGCGTCGGCCAGATGGTTGAACAGGAGGCGCGGCGGCGCGAAAGGATCGCGCGAGGCGAGCCGGACATGGCCCCGGCTGCGCGGGCGCATCTGGCTCAGATGGATCTGGAATCCATGGCCGTCGATCTTCTCGGCCCCGTCATAGCTGATCGCGACCGGCGCGAAATGGTGCTGCAGGTTCGGGAACTCGATGCCGGGCCGGCTGCGGAAGAAGCTGCCCGCCTCCCAGATGTTCGAGACACCGATGCCCCGCTTGAACAACAGCCACTCCAGCCCGATGCCGACCTGGTTCAGCCGCTTCGTCGCCGGATAGAACGACACGGGCTTGGTGCAGCGATACTGCACCAGGAAATCCAGGTGATCCTGCAGGTTCTCGCCCACGCCCGGCAGGTCGGCCACCACCGGGATGTCGAGCGCCTGCAGCTCCGGGCGCGGCCCGACGCCCGAGAGCTTCAGGAGCTGCGGCGAGTTGATGGCACCCGCCGACAGGATGATCTCGCCGCCGCGGACCTCGCGCTTCTGGCCGTTCTCGACGAACGCGACCCCGCTCGCCCGCCTTCCGTCGAACAGGATGCGCGCGACCCGGACCTTGATCTTGAGATCGATATTGCCGCGCTTACGCGCCGGATGCAGATAGCGGCGCGCGGCGCTGGAACGGACGCCGCCGAAGGTCGACCGCTCCATGCGGTAGAAGCCTTCCTGGCGATAGCCGTTCACATCCTCGGTATAGGCATAGCCCGCCTGCTGGCCGGCCTGAAGGAAGGCCTGGAACAGCGGGTTCTTGCAGTCGGGAATAGTGACGCGGAGGGGTCCGTCGGCGCCGCGATAGGCGCTCGGGCCCAGGGCGCTGGTCTCCATCTTCTTGAAGTAGGGCAGGCAATGCGCGTAGGACCAGCCACCGAGGCTGTTGCGTTCCGCCCAGCGGTCGTAATCGAGCGGATTGCCGCGCAGATAGACCATGCCGTTGATCGAGGAGGAGCCGCCGACGACCCGGCCGCGCGGATAATAGACGCGCCGGCCGTCGAGATGGGGCTCGGGCTCGCTGTGATAGAACCAGTTGTAGCGGTCGCTCTCGAGCGGGACCGCCAGCGCCGCCGGCATGCGCAGCATGTAGAGGCTGCGATCCATCGGCCCCGCCTCCAGCACCAGGATGCGCGCCGATGGGTTCTCGCTCAAACGGCTGGCGAGGACGCAGCCGGCCGACCCGGCACCGATGATGATGAAGTCGTATTCCCGGCTCACCCGAACGGCCTCGCCCATCCCCCAAGGCCGCAAGGAATCAAGACCGGCGGCCGGGGCTTTGGGCCAGCTTCACGGATTCGCCGGGAGGCGTAAACGGGAATCCCGCCGCTCGAATGTCCTAGGACACCACTTTGGGCGGCGATGGCCCGCTCTCGAACAAACGGGCAAGATCGACGCCCGGCGCGAAGACCGCGCCCGCGAGGGGACAGGCATGAAAGACGACATCCGGAAGATCGGTGTGGTGGGCGCCGGGCTCATGGGCGCGGAGATCGCGCTGACCTTCGCCATCGCCGGCTATCCCGTCCGGTTGATCGACCAGACCGAGGAACGGGTGGCCGCCGCCCGGGAACGGCTGCTGGTGCTGGTCCGGAAAGGGATCGCGCGCGGCCTTTACGCGCCCGAGCAGAAGGACCCGATCTTCGAGCGGCTGACCACCGGCACGGCGCTCGAGAGCCTTGCGGATTGCGACTTCATCACCGAGGCGGTGTTCGAGGAGGAAGGGGTCAAGGCCGAGGTCTTCCGCAGCCTCGACCGTTTCTGCCAGCCCGGCTGCATCATCGCCAGCAACACCTCGACCCTCCCGATCTCCACCCTCGCCTCCTATGTCGGCGCCGCGCGCCGCTCCCGTTTCCTCGGCACGCATTACTTCTCGCCGGTCTCCCGGATGAAGCTGGTCGAGGTGATTCCTGCTTTCGCCACGGCACCCGAGATCGTCGCCCGCGTGCGTGCGCTCTGCGAGGAGGCCGGCAAGACCACGGTGCTGATCAAGGATGTCACCGGCTTCGCCGTCAACCGGATGCTTCATGCCTTCGTGATCGAGGCGATCCGGCTGGTGGAGGAAGGAGTCGCGAGCCCGGAGGATATCGATCTCGCCTGCAAGCTGGCGCTGGGCCACCCGATGGGACCGTTCGAGCTGATGGATGCCACCAGCTCCCATCTCTGCCTGCAGGTCCATGAGATCCTCTACGGCGCCTATGGCGAGCGCTTCCGCCCGCGCCCGCTGCTGAAGCAGCGGGTCAAGGCCGGCTTCGTTGGCGGCCGCGGCAAGCCGGGCTGGCGCAAGCGGCGCTGACGGACCTCGCGTCAGGCCGGGAACACGAACACGCCGCGGGGATCGAGCGAGACCCGGATCACGGCACCGGCCTCGACCATCTCCCGGCTGGTGAGACGCATCTGCAGCGCCGTGCCTTGCGAGGAGCCGTTCTCGACAAGGATCTCCAGCAGGGCGGAACCGCCCAGGAGCCGCGCCGCCGTGACCCGCGCCGCGGTTGCGATCCTGGCATCGGGTGCCGCCGGCAAGATCGCCTCGGGCCGGATGCGGATATCGGCACGGGCCCCCTCCGACAGCGCGGGCGCCGCGATCGGTCCCAGCGGCGTGGCAATGGCACCCCCGGCCACGATGCCGGCCATCCGGTTGACCTCGCCGAAGAAGGAAGCGACATAACCGTCGGCCGGGTTCCCGTAGAGCTCCGCCGGAGTGCCGAGCTGGGCGATGCGCCCCGCTTCCATCAGCGCGACACGATCGGCCATCATCATCGCTTCCTCGGGATCATGCGTGACCAGCAGCGTGGTGATGCCGTTGGATTTGAGCAGGTCCGTGGCCTCGCGCTGCATCTGCCGGCGCGTGCCGACATCGAGGCTCGAGAAGGGCTCGTCCAGCAGCAGGAGCCGCGGCTTCGTCACCAGGGCGCGGGCCAGCGCCACGCGCTGCTGCTGCCCGCCCGAAAGCCGGTGCGGCAGCTCCGCCGCACGATCCGCCAAGCCGACCCGCTCCAGCATCCGCAGGGCCGCCGCCGTCCGCTCCGATCGTGCCAGCCCGCCCAGCCCGAACGCCGCGTTCTCGAGCGCCGACAAATGGGGAAAGAGCGCCAGATCCTGGAACACCATGCCGACCTCGCGCCGTTCCGGCGCCAGGTGGATCCCGGGGCTGGCAAGGGTGCGGCCGTCGATCTCGATGCTGCCGGCCTGCACCGGCTCGAGCCCGGCAATGAGACGGAGCAGCGTGCTCTTGCCGCAGCCGGAGGGTCCCGCCAGGCAGATGACCTCGCCCGGCGCCACTGCCAGCGACAGCCCCTGCAACACCGCGATTGCGCCGTACCGGTGCGAGAGGTCCCGAACCAGGAGCAGCGGCAGGCTGCTTGCGGATATCGTGCTCATATCACCCCCTGTCAGACGCCGCCGGCCGGTCGCCCGCCGGTCGCAGGCCGAGACGTGCCAGCAGCATGACCGGCGGCAGCCCCACGATCACGATCAGCAAGGCCGCGATCGCGCCGTTCTCGTAAGTGCCGCGCGCCGCCTCGGCATAGAGCTGGGTCGCCAGCGTCTCGAAGTTCAGCGGCCGCAACAGGAGCGTCGCCGGCAGCTCCTTCATGCAGTCGACGAAGACCAGCAGGACCGCGGCGCCGATGGCGGGCTTGATCAGCGGCAGATGCACCCGCCATATCGCCGGCAGGGGTGCCACGCCCAAGGTCCGCGCCGCATCGTCGAGCGATCGCGGGATCCGGCGGAAGCCAGCCTCGATGCCGCCGGTCGCCACGGCCAGGAAGCGCGCCACATAGGCATAGACCAGGGCCGCACCCGAGCCCGAGAGCAGAAGCCCCGTCGAGAGTCCCAGATAGCGGCGCACCGCCTGATCGACGGCATTGTCGAACTCCGCGAGCGGGGTCAGCAGCCCGATGGCGAGGACCGTGCCCGGGATCGCATAACCGATGCTGGCGCAGCGGGCGAGCGCCGCCATCGCGGGCCCCCTTGCCAGCCGCACGGCATAGATCACGCCGACGGCGATGAGCGTCGCCACCGTGGTCGCGATGGCCGCGACCAGGACCGTGTTTCCAGCTTGCATCAGGATCGAGGGCGGCATGCCGACCTGGCCGACCCGTCGGAGCGCGGCCGCGAGCAGATAGCCCGCCGGCAGCACGAATCCGAGCAGCACCGGCACCGCCGCCAGCGCGAAGGCGAGCCAGCCCGTTGCGCGCCCGAGCCGTTCCGGCATAAGACGCCTCGCCTGCCGCGAGGAGGCCGCGTAATGCCGATGCCGGCGAGCCCATCGCTCCAGAAGAATGAGCGCCAGCACGATCGCGACCATCAGGAGCGCGATCTGGGCGGCACCGGACAGGCTGGAGCGGTTGATCCAGGTATCGTAGATCGTCCGCGTGAGCGTGCGCACGCCGAGGAACTCGGAGGCGCCGATGTCGTTCAGCGCCTCGAGCAGCGCCAGCGTGGCCCCGGCCGCGATGGCGGGCCAGGCCAGCGGCAAGGCGATCCGGAAGAACAGCCGCGCTGGCCCCGCACCGAGCAGCCGCGAGGCCTCCACGAGCCCTGCCGCCTGCATCGAGAACATCGCCCGCGTGGGCAGATAGACATAGGGAAAGAGCACCAGCCCCAGCAGCAGGATGCAGCCGCCCAGCGAGCGGATGTCGGGAAAGGCCAGGTCGCGCGGCCGCTCGAATCCCAGCAGGGCGCGGATCGCGCTCTGGATCGGCCCGATCGGATGGAGAAGGTCGAGATAGGCGAAGGCCACGATGTAGGTGGGCATCGCCAGCGGCAGCAGCAGGGCCCAGGCCAGGACGCGCCGGCCGGGGAAATCGTAGGCCGTCACCAGCCAGGCGCAGCCGACGCCGATGACGATCGTGAGCGCGCCGACGCCGCCCAGCAGGAGCAGCGTGTCCCGCAGCGCCCGCGGCAGCACATGGCGGGCCAGATGCGGCCACAGATCGCCCGAGCCCTCGGCCGCGATGACGGCGATCGCGGCGGCGGGTGCCAGGACCAGGACCGCGGCCAGGGCGGACAGCAGCCACCAGCCGCCATGACCGCGGTCGTGCCGCGTTGGGAGTTTCAGAGAGATCAAGTCGGCTCGTGCTGCGGTCGGAGCATGGGGTGGCGGCAACAAGACCGCCACCCGGCACCCATCAATCGTCGAAACCGACCTTGTCGACCAGCTCGCTCGCCGCCTTGCGGTGCTGCGAGATCTCGATGAGCGGCGTCGAATCGACGGTCAGCGGCCCGAGATCGGCGATCAGCTCGGCGCCCGCCACGCCCGGCTTCACCGGATATTCGTAGTTGGCTTCGGCATAGAGCGCCTGCGCCTCGTCGGACACCAGATACTCCAGCAGCTTCACCGCATTGTCCTTGTTGGGCGCATGCTTGGCGACGGCGGCGCCGGAGATGTTCACATGGGTGCCGCCGCCGGCGAAGGTCGGGAGGATCGGCCGGATCGCGGCCACCCACTGCTCCTGCTCCGCTCCGCCCTTGCCGCTGCGCATCAGCCCCACATAGTAGGAGTTCGCCAGCCCGACATCGCAGATGTCGCCCAGGATGTCGCGGGCCACGTCGCGATCGCCGCCACCGGCCTTGCGGGCCAGGTTCTCCTTGACGCCGACGAGCCAGGCTTCCGTTTTCGCCTCGCCATGCTTGGCGATCATCGCGGCGATCAGCGCCGTGTTGTAGGGATGCTGGCCCGAACGGATGCAGACCTTGCCCTTCCAGGCGGGATCGGCCAGCTGCTCGTAAGTGAATGACGTGAGATCGGTGCGCTCCTTCGAGGCATAGAGCGCGCGGGCCCGCAGCGACAGGGCATACCAGTGGCCGTCCGGATCGCGCAGCTGGGCGGGGATCGAGGCGGTCAGCGCCTCGGACGCCGTCGGCTGGGTGACACCCTGCTCCACCAGATCGACCAGGTTGCCCACATCGACCGTCATCAGCAGATCGGCCGGCGAGTTCGCGCCCTCGGCGAGGACGCGCTCGGCCAGCCCGTCCTTCAGGAAGACCGTGTTGACCTTGACGCCGGTCTTCTCCGTGAACTTGTCGAGCAGGGGCTGGATCAGCCCTGCCTCGCGCGTGGTGTAGAGATTGAGCTCGCTCGCGGACAAGGGACCGGCCACGAGGCTCGACACCAGCAGGGCGGCGGTGAAACTAAGGGAGCGAAGGGCTGTCATACGGTCCTCCAAGAGAGAGATTCTGGTGGGGGGCCGCGCCGGGACATGACGCGAGTGACCATCCTCCGGGCTTCGTTCCCGCCGCCGCCTCAGCGGTGCCGCCAGGAGACGCCACCCAGCCCCCGATAATCCCCGAAAATTCATAGGTTATCGAGGCGATTGATTGTCATTCGCATCAGCGGATTTGGCAAGGACAAACGGCAGTCCACGCCTGAGCCCCGCCAGCGGATGGCGGTTTCATGACGGAATCCCGGGCCTGACAGGAATTCGTTCCGCCTATTCCGCGGCGGCGGGAGACGGCCCCTCGACCAGAGGGGTTTCGGCCCGACGACGTTGCAGCCAGCTGCCGAGCTGATCCAGATAGAGATAGACGACGGGCGTGGTGTAGAGCGTCAGCGCCTGGCTGACGATCAAGCCGCCGACGATGGCGAAGCCGAGCGGCTGGCGGATCTCGGAGCCGGTGCCCGTGCCGATCATCAGCGGCACGCCGCCCAGCATGGCCGCCATCGTCGTCATGATGATCGGCCGGAAGCGCAGCAGGCAGGCCTCGCGGACCGCGGCGACCGGATCGAGGCCGCGCTGCCGCTCCGCCGCGATCGCGAAATCCACCAGCATGATGCCGTTCTTCTTCACGATGCCGATCAGCAGCAGGATGCCGATGAGCGCGATCAGGCTGAAATCGAAGCCGAAGGCCATCAGGATCATCAGCGCGCCCAGGGCCGCCGACGGCAGGGTCGACAGGATCGTCAGCGGATGGATGTAGCTCTCATAGAGCATGCCCAGGATGATGTAGATCACGACGATGGCGGCCGCGATCAGGTAGGGCTCGCTGGCGAGCGAGGTCTGGAAGGCCTGGGCGTTGCCCTGGAACGTCCCGGTCAGGGAGGGCGGCAGGTTCATCTGCGCCTCGGCGGCGCGGACCGCCTCGGTCGCCTGGCCCAGCGAGGCTCCCGGCGCCAGGTTGAAGGACAGGGTCACGGCCGGGAACTGGCCCTGGTGGTTGATCGAGAGGAAGGCCGTCGGCTCGGTGGTCCATTTGACCAGCGAAGCCAGCGGCACCTGCTGCCCGGTGATCGGAGAATGGAGATAGATGCCGTTGAGCGCCGTCGGGCTGGCCGCGTTCTCCGGCAGCACCTCCATCACCACGTGGTAGCTGTTGAGCTGGGTGAAATACTGGGCGACCTGTCGCTGGCCGAAGGCATCGTCGAGCGTGTCGTCGATGAGCTGCGGCTCGATCCCGAAGCGCGAGGCCTGGTCGCGGTCGATCGTCAGGGTCAGGGTGGCGCCGCCGGTCTGCTGGTCGCTCGCCACGTCGCGCAGCTCCGGCAGCGTCTTCAGCTTGTCGAGCAGCTTCGGCGCCCACTGGTTGAGCTCGTCGAGGCCCGCATCCTGCAGCGTGTATTGGTACTGGGTACGCGCCAGGCGGCCGCCGACATTGATGTCCTGCGCCACCTGCAGGAAGAGCGCCGCCCCTTCGACCTTGGCCAGCTGCGGGCGCAGCCGGCGGATCACCTCGTCGGCCGAGACACCGCGCTCGCTGCGCGGCTTGAGGGTGATGAACATGCGGCCGTTGTTCTGCGTCTGGCCGCCGCCCGAGCCGATGCTCATGCCGACGCCGGCCACGGCCGGGTCCTGCAGCACGATGTCGGCCAGCGCTTTCTGGTGGTGCACCATGTCGGCGAAGGAGATGTCCTGCGCCGCTTCCGACGTGCCGAAGATGAAGCCCGTATCCTGCTGCGGGAAGAAGCCCTTGGGGATCGCCACGAAACAGTAAGCGGAGGCGGCCAGGGTCGCGAAGAACAGGCCGAGCATGAGCCGGCGATGGGCGAGCGCCGCATCGAGGCTGCGGCGATAGCCCGAGAGCAGCAGCTCGAACGCATGCTCCGAGGCCCGGTAGAGGCGCCCGTGCCGCGCCTGCCGCTCGTCGCGGAGGAAGCGCGAGGCCATCATGGGGGTCAGCGTCAGCGAGACGAAGGCCGAGACCAGGATGGTCATGGTCACGGTGACGGCGAACTCGTGGAACAGCCGGCCGACGATCCCGCCCATCAGCAGCAGGGGGATGAAGACCGCCACCAGCGACAGGCTGATCGAGACGATGGTGAAACCGATCTCGCCCGATCCCTTGATCGCGGCCTGCATCGGCGACAGCCCCTCCTCGAGATGCCGGTGGATGTTCTCCAGCATCACGATCGCATCGTCGACGATGAACCCGACCGAGATCGTCAGCGCCATCAGCGACAGGTTGTCGAGGCTGTAGCCCATCAGATACATGAGCCCGGCCGTGGCCGACAGCGCCAGCGGCACCGTCACGCTCGGGATCACGGTCGCCCACAGGCTGCGCAGGAAGACGAAGATCACCATCACCACCAGCGCCACGGAGAGCATCAGCGTGAACTGGATGTCCGAGATCGAGGCGCGGATCGTCTGCGTCCGGTCGATCAGGACCTGGACCTTGACCGTCGGCGGAATGGCGGCCTGGAGCCTCGGCAGGGCCGCCTCGATCCGGCCGACCGTCTCGATGACGTTGGCGCCGGGCTGCTTGAAGATCGGGAGCAGGATCGCGCGGGTCCCGTTCGCCCAGGCGGCGAGCCGCACATTCTCGGGCCCGTCGATGGCCTGGCCGATATCGCGGACACGAACCGGCGCGCCGTTCCGATAGGCGACGATGACGTCGTTCCAGGGTTCGGCCTGCAGCACCTGGTCGTTGTCATAGATGGTGAAGCTGCGGGTGGCGGCGTCGATCGTGCCCTTGGGGCTGTCGACGGTGGCGCCCACCAGGCTCGCCCTCACATCCTCGAGCGAGAGACCCAGGGCCGCGATCTTCTGCGGGTCGACCTGGACCCTGACCGCCGGCTTCTGCTGGCCGCCGATCGAGACCTGGGCCACGCCCGAGATCTGGCTGATCTGCTGGGCGAGCACGTTCTCGGCATAATCGTCGACGGTGGTCAGCGGCAGGGCGTCGGACGTCAGGGCCAGCACGAGGATGGGCGAATCCGACGGGTTGACCTTGCGATAGGTCGGCGGCGACGGCAACGACTGGGGCAGCTGGCCGCCGGCGGCGTTGATCGCGGTCTGGACATCCTGCGCCGCCCCGTCGATGTCGCGGCCGAGATCGAACTGGATCGTGATGGCGCTGTTGCCGAGCGTGCTGCTCGAGGTCATCTGGGTCACACCCGGGATCTGGCCGATCTGGTGCTCGAGCGGCTGGGTGACCGAGGAAGCCATGGTCTCCGGGCTGGCCCCCGGCAGCTGGGCCGAAACCTGGATGGTCGGGAACTCCACCTGCGGCAGGGGCGCCACCGGCAGCAGCGGATAGGCCGCCACACCCACCAGCATGATCCCTGCCATCAGCAGGGAGGTCGCGATGGGTCGTTCGATGAAGATGTTCGAGATGCCCATGTCGCTCTCCTAAGGCGCCCTGCCGGGGATCCGTTGCACCGCCCTGCCCTGCCTCAGGATGGCGCGTCGGCGCTCTTCGCTTCGATATGGACGCCGGGCTGGAGGCGGTACTGGCCCGAGGTCACGATCTGCTCGCCGGCGGTGACGCCGTCATCGATGACGGCGACGCCATCGGCGATCTGACCCACCTTGAGCTTGCGGATATCCACCGTCCCGTTCGCGGCGACCACATAGACGTAGTAGCCGTCAGGACCGCGCTGCAGCGCCCGTGCCGGAACGGTCGTGACGTTGCGGGCCGTGTCGGCCAGGAGGCGGATCGTGACGAACTCGCCCGGCCAGAGCGCGCCGTCCCCGTTCGGGAAGGTGCCCTTGAGACGGATCGTGCCGGTCGTCTGGTCGATCTGGTTGTCGACCAGCGCCAGCGTGCCGGCCGCGATCTGGGTCTTGCCGTCGCTGCTCACGGCCGCGATGGCGACGGTTCCCGCCGCCATGGCCTTGCGGACCTGCGCCAGTTGGTCCTCGGGCAAGGTGAAGATGACGGAGATCGGCGCCAGCTGGGTTACGACCACGAGGCCGTTGGCATCGGCGGCATGGACGATGTTCCCCTGGTCGACCAGCCTTATGCCGGTCCGCCCGTCGATCGGCGAGGTGATGGTGGTGTAGTCGAGCTGGGTCTGCGCGTTGGCGATCGCGGCCTCGTCGCCCAGGATCTGCGCCTGGAGCTGGGCCACCAGGGCGCGCTGGGTGTCGTCCTGCTGCTGCGCGGCATAGCCCTGCTTCGCCAGATCCTCGAAACGCTGCAGGTCGCGCTTGGCATTGGCGAGCTGCGCCTCGTCCTGCGCCTTCTTGGCGGTCGCCTGGTCGAGCGCCGCCTGGAACGGCCGGGGATCGATCTGCGCCAGCAGATCGCCCGTCTTCACCGGCTGCCCCTCGGTGAAGGCGACCTTCTGCAGCTGGCCGTCGACCTGGCTCTTGACCGTCACCGTGTTGAAGGCCTGCACCGTACCGAGGCCGCCGAGATAGAGCGGCACGTCGCGCGGCGTCACCGCGGCGACCTGGACCGGGACCGGCGGTGGCGGCGGGGGCGGAAGCGCGGCATGGGAGTCCAGCGTCCAAGGCGGATTCCAGAGGATGTATCCGCCGGCGATGATCGCGATCACGGCGACGGCGACGGAAAGTCGCGGCAGGCGGCGTGATCTGGCTGCTCGGTTCGTCATCAGCGTCTCAATCCAGCAAACCGTGCGACGGGCCGTCGCAACGGCGGGGATCGCCCCCGGTAGACCGAATCCCTGCCCGCATCGTGACAGGTCGCAACCGGCGCAGAAAATGGGGGCGGAAGATAACCCCTCCACCGTCTGCTCCCATCACATGGTGCGCTGCAGCAAGAGCGCAAATTAAGACGAGGACAGACTGACCCTTGGCGTCATTGCGAGCCCGCAAGGAACATCGGGCGTGATGCTTCAGGATTTACGTCCTGTAGATAATGCCGGATACAGAAGGCTGGCTTGTCTGCGCCTGCTTCGACTGTTCTGCGCCCATCCCGATCGGGAACAGCAAGGAACGGCCATCGCGACAAAAGGAAACATCGCCTCAAGGGAGTCGGTCGAAATCGTGTCAAGTCAGCAGCAATTCGATGTCATCGTCGTGGGCGCCGGCATCTTCGGGATCTCGACGGCGCTGGAGCTCGCCCGCCGAGGACGAAAGGTCGCGGCCATAGACCGGTTCGGCAGCGGCCATCCGGCCACCTCCTCCACCGGTGCCTCGAGAAGCATCCGGGTCGCCTACGCGCAGCCTTTCTACGTCGCCCTGGCTCTGGAGGCGATCGAGGCCTGGCGGCGCCTGGAACGGGCGACCGGACGGCGGATCCTGCATCTGACCGGCCAGGTCGATCTCGGCCCGCCCGCGTTCCTCGGTGAGCTGGCGCGGTCGGTGCGGGCCGCGGGCGTGCGGATCGAGGAGTTGCAGGCCTCCGATGCCCGGCGGCGGTTTCCGGAGCTGACGTTCGGCCCCGGCCAGGCCGGTCTCTTCCATGCCGAGGCCGGCACCGTCATGGCCGAGGAAGGGATGCGCGGCCTGAACGAGACCGCCCTCGCCGCCGGCGTGGCGCTGTTCCAGCCCGAGCCAGTCCTGGAGATCGTGCCGGGTCCGCGAGTCACGATCCGGACCGATCGGCGATCGCTGCAGGCCGATCATGCCGTGATCGCCGCCGGCCCCTGGAGCGGCCCGCTCCTCGCCGATATCGGCATGGCCCAGCCGCTGGCGCCGGCGATCGCGCAGGTGACCTTCCTCGATGCGCCCTCCCTGGTGGATCGCCCCGGCATCGCCGAGTGGCAATCGGTCGGCGATGGCGGCGTCTATGGCCATCCGGTGCCGGGCATCGGCTACAAGATCGCCTTCGACGCAGGCGCGCCCGGATGGCGACCGGACATCGAGGAATGGATGCCCGATCTCGATGAAGAGCGGCGGATCCTGGAATGGCTCGCCCAGCGCATGCCGAACGCGCCGCGCCGTGTGGCGCGAACCCAACGCCATCCCTGGACCATGACGCCCGACGCCGACTTCATCGTCGACCGGCGCGAATCCCTCACCCTCGCCTGCGGATGCTCGGGCCATGCCTTCAAGTTCGGCCCCGCGTTGGGCCGGCTGGTGGCCGACATCGTGGAGGGCGGCGAGACGCCCGACCTGCTGCGCCTGGATCGGCCGGGCCTGCGGCAGGCGGCCTCGCCCACGGCACCGATCGTCCGGTAAGGGAAACGCCGGCGCAGGAGCGCGCCGGCGTTTCTTCCTGTCCTCATCGGACCGGTTACTTCGAGGCGACGATCGAAGGATTGTCGGGCGATATCCAAACGGACTTGAGCGCGCCGTTCTCGACGATGGCGATGTGATAGGCGCGCATGCCCTCGCTCTCGGCGAGGTAGCCGGCGATGGGCTTGTCGCCCGTATCCCGTGCCGCGATGGCGATCGCATCCGCGAGGCCCGCCTTGGCATGCGCGACGGCCATCACATTCGCGCGCTCGGACGGATTGAGGCGATGTAGGGGAAGACCATGCATCGCCTCGGTCACTCTTCCGCTCTGCGCATCGACGATCGAATGGTAGACGCGACCGTCTTTTGTCAGCCAGACGAGATAGTGAGGATGGCTCTCGCCGGCCCGGAATATGGCATCCACCGGAATGCCGCCACTGTCGGTCGCCGCGGCGGTCACCGCATCCTGGAGAGAGATCTGGCTGGAGGAGAATGCGGAGAGATCGTCCGGCCGGACCCGGCTCTGCAGCGGGACAAAGCGCGTCGGGCTGGAGGCGGCAACGGGTGAGGATCCGGCCGTGGCGCCGGACGGCGTCGCGGCCTGGGCGAGCGACGCGCCGACAAGTGCCGAGGTCAGCAGAGCCATCGGCAAGGTGAAGATTCTTTTCATCGCGGGACTCCATGGGTGGATGGGCGTTGGGCGCGCCGAAGGCGGCCCGTGAGAACCCATGTTGGAGCCGGACGTTATCGCGGCCTGTCCTGCCGCTTAAATGCGGTTCATCGGCGCCCGAAAGGTGTCGGACGCCGCGCCCTCAGATGTCGCGCACCATGAGGATGGAGCGGTCTTCGTAAGGGTGGGCCGGATGGGGCTCCAGCACCCTCCCCCCCACGGCCCGAAATCCATGCCGCCGATAGAAGGCGCCGGCGCGGACATTGCGCTCGAAATGCTGGACGCTCAGCTGCCGGCAACCGGCCTCGATCGCCTGTCCTTCGACCTTGCGCAGCAGGCGCGAGCCGATCCCGCGCGAGCGGTAGGGCTCGTGAACGGCAAACGCGTTGATATAGAAGCTGCCCGGCACCTCGAACTCGAGCTCGACGAAAGGCCGGAGGAAGGCCGGCAGTTCCGACAGCGCGCTCCGGTCCTCGTCGCTGATATCGGGCAGGCGGTAGGCAAGAATCATGCCCGCGACCGTACGGGCGATCTCCGCCACGGTCGCATGGCGATAGGAGAAGCCGCCCTCCTCGCGCGCCGCGCGCTGCTCGCCGACATCGAGCGCCGTCTCGCCCGGCCTCGCCATCTGCGCCCAGAGATAGCCGGGAATGCCGTCGCCGGCGATCTCGATGAGCGCCGCCAGACTGCGCGCGTCATGCTGATCGGCATGCCGGATCAGCAACGCGGGGACCCCGAGCTCCGGCTCCAAATCCGCCTCCACCCTTCGGCTGGATAAGCCCGGGCCCACTCTGACGCTCTGCTCCCGGAGCATCAAGCCGGGAGATTCGGCGCTCGGTTCGTTGGGAACCGGTTCCCGGCCGCGACGTTCAATGAAACCCGGGGAATTCCTGTGGCAGGCCCCGGCGGTTGTCACAAGCGAGATCCTCAAGGCCGGTTCTCGCATCGATCGCATCCGCCCTCGGCAGGCAGAGGAAAAGCGCTCACCCTCAACATCCGAGGAAGGGACACATGGTCACGAGCTTCTCACAACTCCGTCTCGCCGCAGCCGCGGCCTCGCTTTCGGTGGCGGCCCTGCTGATGGCCGCCTGCTCATCGCCTCATTCGCCTCCGACGCAGACGTCCGCCACCAATCCCACCGTCACCTACCGCTATCGCGGCGACGAGGAGCTGGTCTCGGCCAACGAGAAGGCGGCGGCCTATTGCAGCCAGTACCGGTCCGTTCCGCAGACGGTCAGGATCGACAACGAGTCGGACGGCAGCAAGACGGTGGTCTTCGACTGCATCGCCACGGCGGCGCCCGCCACCACGACGATGGCCTACAATCCGAACGACCCCTACGTCTATCACAGCGACCAGGATCTGCTCGCGGCGACCCAGAGTGCCGACGCCTATTGCCGCAACAGCGGATCGATGCGCGCCGTCACGACGGTCAGCAGCGACAGCACGGGCGCCAAGACGATCACCTTCCGCTGCGTCCCGCAATAACCGGCAGACGAGGCGAATGCTCGGCCCGGACGCCGGGCGCTTCTAAGGCTTCAGATGCTTGCCGAAGAAGTCCAGCGTCCGGGCCAGCGCCTGCTCATGGCTGGCCTTGTCGAAGCTGGCGCGTTCGTCGCAGCTGAAACCGTGGCCGGCATTGTAGGTGAAGATCTGCACCTCGGGCCGCGCCGCCCTCACCTTCTCCACGTCGGTCATCGGGATGCCGTGGTCATGCTCGCCGAAATGCAGCAGCACCGGGACCTTGGGCTTCTCCTGCGCATGGGCCGCGATCATGCCGCCGTAATAGCCCACCGTGCAGGCGAGACCCGGGAGCCGTGTCGCCGACAGGAAGGCGAGCGACCCGCCCCAGCAATAGCCGACGACCGCGATCTTGCCGGCCCCCTTGAGCGCGCCGACCGCGGCCGCGACATCGAGCAGCGTGTCCTCGAGCTTGATGGCGGCGCGCAGCTTGATTCCGCGCTGCACCGAGGCCTCGTCATAGCCGATATCGATCCCGCGCTCGGCACGATCGAACAACGCCGGCGCGAGCGCGGTATAGCCCAGCGCGGCGAAGCGGTCCGCCACGCTGCGGATATGGTGGTTGACGCCGAAGATCTCCTGGATGACGACCAGCCCGCCCTTGGAGGCCCCGGCCGGCGCCGCCCGGTAGGCGGCAAGCTTGAATCCGTCGGCGGCCTTGAGTTCGGTGACGCTTCCCATCCTTGCTCCTCCTGTTCGACCGAAGAACCGGTGCCTGTCATGACGCCGGCGTAATCTGCGCTTTGGGCGAGACTAGGCCGGGTCCTCCGGCAAAGGAAGTTTCAGAAAATTCAGCCTCCTGACGCGCCTGGCCCCCGCCTCGGTGCGGCAGACCCGGCTGCGGCGCGCCCGTAGGACCGCCTTCCCGAAGCACGGACCGGCGCGTGTTTTGACATTTGCCTGCCGGGAGCCCTGCGTATTATCTTGATTGGCGAGCCGACAAGGGAACGCGAGCAAAGTCTCCCGCCGGCGCAAGGGGAGGATCGAACGCGCAAAAGCCGTTGCCTGTCCCATGACGCGCGTCATCGCCAGGGTCGAGCGCGGCCGAATCCATCGATGAAGGCAGGCGAGGCCCGTTCGGGCCTCATCTCTTGTTCGTAGCGCGCAGAGCGCGCCGGTAACGACGCCGTCATTTCCCGACCCCGCTGACGTCATCGATCGCGACAACGATCGCCGGCAGCCCGGAGGGAAATGTTGAATGGATATTCAAACGGAGAGGCAGGACCTTGCAGACCGATTTGCGTCACACCGAGCTGTTCAAGCGCATCCAGAAGGCCGACGCGGACTGGCTGCTGGGGGCCGACCGGCCGCCGGATCTCTACGACATCGCGCTCTCGCCCGACGGCCGCACCATCGCCGGCAGCGGGATCGTGGCGACGGCCCTCGAGGGCACGCTGCCGCAGCGCATCTTCCTGGTCGATGTCGCGAGCGGCGAGCTGCGGGCGGTGTCGCCGGGACCCTCGACCGATCTGGCGCCGAAATGGTCGCCCGACGGCCGGCGCCTCGCTTACCTCTCCGACCGCGAGGAGCCCGGCATCACGGGGCTCTGCCTCCTCGATCTCGCGACCAAGGCCGAGACCTGGGTTCCGATCGGGGATCTGTGGGTGGAATATGCCCATTGGTCGCCCGACGGCAGCGCGATCCTGATCGGCGCCGCCGCCCGAGGGGTCGATCTTTCCGGCTTCCTGGGCGGCTACACGTTCCAGACCGCGGACCCCGCCCTTCCCGACTGGACGCCGCAGGTCGATATCGGCGTCGATGACAGCCAATGGCGCAGCCTCTGGCTCTACGAGCTTGCCAGCGGCTCGCTCCGCCGCCTGACCGGCCCCGGGCTCAATCCCTGGGAAGCCTGCTGGGCCGGCGCCAAGGCCGTGGCCTGCATCGCCTCGAACAATCCGCACGAGAACGACTGGTACCGCGCCGATGTCCGGCTGATCGATATCGCCAGCGGCCGCGTCCGCACGGTCCACCGGCCGAAGGACCAGATCGGCTGGCTCTCGGCCTCGCCCAGCGGCACCCAGCTCGCCGTCGTCTCCTCCTTCAGCAGCGACCGCCAGTCGACCACCGGCGAGCTGACGCTGATCGCGGTCGCCGACGGCGCCACGCGGCGCGCCGACACGAACGGCGCCGACATCACCTTCACCGCCTGGCAGAGCGAGACCGAGATCCTCGTGGCCGGCATCCGGTCGCTGGAGACGGTCCTCGCCTTGTGCGATGCCCGGACCGCGCGGTCGAAGGAGCTCTGGTCCAATACCGCCACCACGCTCGGCGGCGAACGCTATTTTCCGTTCGCGAGCCCCGCCACGACCCCCGGCGAGTGCGCCGTCACCCTGGAGGGCTTCTTCACGCCGCAGACGATCGCGGTCTTCCGCGGCGGCGAGATGAAGACCGTGGCCAGCCTCGGCCCCAAGGGAGCCGCGGCGACCCTCGCGGCGCTCGGCCGCGCCGAGCCCTATAAATGGAAGGCCAAGGACGGCTGGGAAATCGAGGGCTGGCTCCTGCGGCCCACCGGCGACAAGGGGCCCCGTGCCGTCATCGTCGATGTGCATGGCGGCCCGGTCTGGTCCTGGCGGCCGACCTCGGCGGGCCGCAGCTCGCTCTATGTCACCCTGCTGCAGGACGGCTACGCGATCTTCCAGCCCAATCCGCGCGGCAGCACCGGCCGCGGGCTCGATTTCTGCCGCGCCGTGGCCGGCGACATGGGCGGCGGCGACGCGCAGGACATCCTCTCCGGTCTCGACCGGATGGTGGCCGAGGGCATCGCGGATCCCAAGCGCATCGGCGTCACCGGCGTTTCCTACGGCGGGATCATGGCGGCCTGGATCATCACCCAGGACACGCGCTTCGCCGCCTCGGTCGTGGTCTCGCCGGTGACCGACTATGTCAGCGAGCAGCTCACCAGCCATATCCCGGGGTTCTGCGAGAACTTCCTGCTCGACAACTACAAGAATCCCGGCGGCGAATATTTCAAGCGCAGCGCCATCATGTTCGCCGACCGGGTGAAGACTCCCACCCTCAATATCTGCGGCGCGCTGGATCGCAACTGCCCCGCGGTGCAGGCGATCGAGTTCCACCGGGCGCTGCTGCAACATGGGGTGAAATCGGTCCTGGTGCATTACCCGAAGGAAGGCCATTGGGTGCAGCACCATCCCGCGATCGCCGATTACGGTGCGCGGGTGGTCTCCTGGTTCCAGGAGCATATGCCGGCCTGAGCAACGACGGACATCCTCGATCACATCCAACAACACAGCTGGGAGGCTGCAGATGGATCACGACGACTGGAAGGCTCGACAAATCCTGTATTCGTTACGGCAGGGCCGACTGTCGCGGCGGGAGGCTTTCACCGCGCTGCGAACCGCGGGCCTCTCCCTTGCCGCTCTTCGCCTGCTTGGCGGCTCCGCCTGGGCGGATGCGGCCGCGAGCGGCGCGGTCGGCCCGGGCGGCATTCCGCTGGCACGGCCCAACCGGCCGGTGAAGCTGCCGGTCTTCAAGGACCCGATCAAGAGCGGGCTCAAGCCTGAGACGGGCGGCACCTTCAACATCTTCAACTACGCCGACTATGTCGACAAGAAGCTGCTCGACGCCTTCGCCAAGAAGTATGACGTCAACGTCCAGGTGACCACCTTCGACAGCATCGACCAGGCCATCACCAGGCTGGCCACCAAGGCGGTGCGGAACATGGACGTCACCGAGATCACCAGCAACCGCCTGGCGCAGGCCGTCGCCGGCAAGCTGCTGCAGCCGATCAACAAGGACTATATCCCGAACCTCAAGAAGAACTGCTGGCCGCAGTTCATGAGCCCCTTCTACGACGTGGATGCCCAATACACGGTGCCCTATACGATCTACACGACCGGAATCGGCTGGCGCAGCGACAAGGTCTCCGAGGACATCCCCAAGCTCGAAAATCCCTGGTCGATCTTCTGGAACGCCGAGAAATACAAGGGCTATGTCTCGGTACTCGACGATTCGCGCGAGGCGATCGCCCTGGCGCTGCTCTATCGCGGCGAATACGACATCAATACCGAGGATCCCAAGATCATCGACAAGGCCTTGCAGGATCTGCTGGCGCTGTCCGGCATCTGCAACCCGAAGGTCAACATCACCGGGTATCAGACCATCCCGGAAGGCAGCTGCTGGCTCGGCCATAACTGGTCCGGCAACATGCTGAGCGGCGTCCTCGCCTTCATGCCGGAAGGCGGCGACCCGACCCAGATCCAGTACTGGTGCCCGCCGCCCGGCAAAGGCCCGATCCAGAACGACATGTGGGCGGTCTGCACCGACGCCAAGAAGCCGGTTCTCGCGCATCTCTGGCTCAACTTCCTGCTCGACGAGGACAACGCCTATCATAACTTCGTCGACTACAACGGCTATCAGCCGCCGCTCACCTCGATCACCCCGGAGCGGCTTGTCGACAGCAAGCTGATCCCGCCCAATCTCCAGTCCACCATCATGACGCCCGCACAGCTGGGACCGGACTCCCTGCAGGAGGCCGCCCTGACCAATGACGGGCTGAAGCTGTGGCAATCGGCCTATGCGCGCTTCACCGGCGGCTGAGCGCTCCCTCTACGTCTGAGGACAAGAGCCCCGGCGCCCGCGCGCCGGGGCTTTTGATTCGACGATCCGGGATGCAGGGCGGTCATGGCCCCAGCCCTGCGATGCCTGGAAAACCCGGCTATAATCGCCATCTCTTCGGACGGGACCGCCACCGGCGCTGTCCCGGCCTCGATGATCAAGGAGATGCGCATGCGCAAGGGATCCGATCTGCTGGTGGCTGCCCTCGAGAATGAGGGGGTCGAACGGATCTTCGGCATTCCGGGCGAGGAGAACCTCGATGTCGTGGAATCGATCCGCCGCTCCTCGATCGAGCTGGTGCTGACCCGGCATGAGCAGGCGGCGGCCTTCATGGCGGCGACCTATGGCCGCCTCACCGGCAAGCCCGGCGTCTGCATCACCACGCTAGGGCCTGGCGCCCTCAACCTGACGACCGGCGCCGCCTATGCGCATCTCGGCGCCTGGCCGATGATCATGATCACGGGGCAGAAGGGCGTGCTCTCCTCGCGCCAGGCGCGCTTCCAGGTCGTGGATATCGTCACGACCATGCGGCCGCTGACCAAGCTCGCGCGCCAGATCGTCTCGCCGCGGATGATCCCCACGCTGGTGCGTGAGGCGTTCCGCACCGCCGAGGAGGAACGGCCGGGTCCCGTCCTTCTCGAGCTGCCCGAGGATATCGCGGCCGAGACCTGCGAGGATGTGCCGCTGGTTCCGACCCATCCGGTCGAGCGGCCGCTCGCGAGCGCCGAGGCGCTGGACCGAGCCGCCGCGCTGATCCTGGGTGCCCGGCGTCCGCTGGTCATGGTCGGCGCCGCCGCCTCGCGGCCGCAGATGACGGGCGATCTCGCCCAGTTCGTGCTGCGCACCGGCATCCCCTACTTCACCACCCAGATGGGCAAGGGCACGGTGCCCGGCGGCACGGAGCTCTATATGGGCACCGCCGCGCTGTCGGAACGCGACTATGTCCATGAGGCGATCGAGCGGGCCGATCTCATCGTCACCATCGGCCACGATACGGTCGAGAAACCACCCTTCATCATGGGCGCCGGCGGTCCCCAGGTCGTGCATGTCGGCTACCAGCCGGCCCACGTGGAACAGGTCTATTTCCCGCAGGCCGAGGTGATCGGCGATCTCGGCCCCTCGCTGCGGCTCCTGGCCGACCGCGTCGAAGGCCGGCTGCCCCAGGCCCAGGCCCTGCTGCCGTTGCGCGAAGGCATCCTCGCCCGCATCGCCGCCCGCGCCACCGAGGATCGTTTCACGCCGCAGCGGCTGGTGCATGACATCCGCCAGGTCATTCCCCCGGACGGGATCGTGGCGCTCGATAACGGCATGTACAAGATCTGGTTCGCGCGGAACTACCGGACCCGCGTCGCCAACACGCTGCTGCTCGACAACGCGCTCGCCACCATGGGGGCGGGTCTGCCTTCGGCGATCGTCGCCGCGATGCTCCATCCCGACCGGCGCGTGATGGCGGTGTGCGGCGATGGCGGCTTCATGATGAACAGCCAGGAGATGGCGACCGCCGTCCGGCTCAAGCTCAACCTGGTGGTGCTGGTGATCGAGGACGGCGCCTACGGCATGATCCGCTGGAAGCAGGCCGTCGACCGGTTTCCCGATTTCGGCATGACCTTCAACAACCCGGACTTCGTCAAATATGCCGAGGCCTATGGCGCCAAGGGCACGCGGGTGAGCGCCATCGGCGACTTCGCGCCGACGCTGGAACGCGCCTTCAGGGAGGGCGGCGTGCAGCTGGTCACGGTGCCGATCGACTATTCCGAAAATATCCGCGTCCTGGTCGACGAGTTGCGGGAGCGGCTGCCCGTGTCCGGCGCCCTTTGACCGCGGACGACGCGGTCGGGGGCACGCCCCCGATCGCGGGAAGACGGCGCGGCGCCGTCTGTCATGAACACATCACACGGGGTGGACGGTCACGGATTTGAGGCTTGACCGGCGCCATCCCTTGTCGATCAAGGGGCTGGCGGTCGCCGTCCATCGTGCCCGCCACGCCGCGTCGGCGATCGCTTCCGACTAAAGTCGGATGGCACTCGAACGCGTTCGCAGCAGAATGTGTGCCGACGCATGAGTCAAAGCGTGCCCATTTCTTGAGCACCCTTCCCGGTTGAATTCCCTCATCCAAATGTCGGCTGCCCGCCTCGCTATCACCGCTTGCCCAAAGTCCATTCTCGCCTACCATTCCCGGCGGGGAGTGTGGGTGAATCCGGCTGCCATGACCATCAAAACAAGCTCAAACAATTCTGCGGAGGAAACCTACCATGACGAACGGAAGCTTGTTCGGGAGGCTCGATCGGCGTAGCCTTCTCAAAGCCGCCGCGGCCGCGGGCATCGCGCAAGTCGCATCGCCCTTCATCCTCAGCGCACGCGCGGATGAGACGGTCAAGATCGGTCTCGACAACCCGCTGACCGGCACCTATGCCGCGCTCGGCAAGAACGAGCAGATCGGCGCCCAGCTCGCTGTCGACCAGATCAATGCCCAGGGCGGAATCCTCGGCCGCCAGGTCGAGCTGCTGGTCGAGGATTCGACCAGCGGCGACGCGGCCACGGCTGTGCAGAAGGCGACCAAGCTGGTCGAGCGCGACAAGGTCAATTTCCTTCTCGGCAACATCAACTCCGCCCTCGCCCAGGCCATGGCCAACTACGCCAATGAGAAGGGCGTTCTGCATATCGTGCCCGGCGGCCATGTCGACACCGTCACCGGTACGCAGTGCCACTGGAACGTCTTCCGTGTCTGCAACACCACGCGCATGGAGACCAACTCGGTGTCCAAGCTGCTGCTCAGCAGCTACGGCAAGAAGTGGTATTTCATCACCACCGACTATGCGTTCGGCCACGGCCTTCAGGCCGGTTTCGAAGCCAGCCTGAACGCCGCCGGCGGCACCAAGCTGGGCGGCGACCTCACGCCGTTGAGCACGACGGATTTCTCGGCCAACCTGATCAAGGCCCAGTCGACCAGCCCCGACGCCATCGTGCTGCTGCTCGCGGGCGACGACATGATCAACTGCCTCAAGCAGGCGGTGCAATTCGGCCTCAATCAGAAAACCCACATCGCGGGCGCGCAGCAGGAGCTCGAGGTGCTGATGGGATTGCCGCCCGAAGCGCTCATCGGCGACTGGGTGTTCGAATGGTATTGGAACCAGCCCGGCGTGCCGCATGTCGAACAGTTCGTCGCCGACATCCGCAAGGTAAGCGGTGGCAAGGTGCCGACCGCCCGCACCTGGTTCGGCTATGCCTCGGTCCAGACCTGCAAGCTGGCGGCCGAGGCGGCGAAGTCGCTCGAGACCGCCAAGATGGCCAAGGCCATGCAAGGGCTCGAGCTGCCGCCGGAGATCGCGCTGATGCCGAACAAGGCCTATTACCGCGAAGGCGACAACCAGCTGATGCCGACGCTGTTTGTGGGCTCGGCGCAGCAGGCGCCGTCCGGCGGGGACCCGGCGGACCTGTTCAAGGTCAGCCAGCTGGTGAAGGGCGACGAGGCGGCGCTGCCGATCGCCGACACCGGTTGCAAGATGACATGGCCGTCCTAAACTGGACGGGAACGGCGGGCGCCGCGCCGGTCGCGGCGCCTGCCCGTTCCGGCCAGGAAACGACCTTCCAATTCCAGTACCTGTCGCTGTGTCGCTCGAGGCTGCGCCGTGAGCTGCGCCCGGGCCGACCTTTGAAGGGAAGTTTCAGGAACGCCGCATGACGACGCTGGTGCTCTTCAATCTCATGAACGGCCTCATCATCGGCGCCTTCTACGCGCTGATGGCGCTGGGGTTGTCGCTCATCCTCAACCTGTCGGGCGTGATCAATTTCGCCCATGGCGGCTTCCTGGCGATCGGCGGCTATCTCGCCTATACGCTCATCCCCTATATCGGCTTCTGGGGCGCGCTGCTGGTCTCGCCGTTCCTCGTCGCCTTCATCGGCGTCGCGATCGAGCGCGTCCTGATCCGCCGTCTCTATGGGCGCGATCCGCTCTATGGCCTGCTGCTGACCTTCGGCCTCGCCTTCATGATCCAGGACGGCACGCGCTTCATCTGGGGAGCACAGAGCCTCCCCTACCAGATCCCGGGCGTGCTCGCGGCACCCCTCAGCACGAGCCTGTTCTTCCTCACCGGCTATCGCGTCTTCATGATCGTGCTGGTGGCCCTGGTGGTGATCGGACTCTTCGTGATCCTGAACCGGACCCGGCTGGGCTTGCGCATCCGCGCCGGGACGCTGGATCTGGAGACCGTCTCGGTGCTGGGCGTCAATGTGCGGGTGCTGCGCAACCTCAATTTCGGCCTCGGCATCTATCTGGCGGGGCTCGCCGGCGTCCTTGCCGCCGGCATGCTGGGCCTCCAGCCCACCATCGGCGACTCCCTGATCATGCCGAGCTTCATCTCGATCATCGTCGGCGGCCTCGGCAGCCTGCCGGGCACGCTGGCCGGCGGCCTTCTGATCGGTGCCGCCTCCGGCATCACCACCGTGTTCTTTCCCTCCGCGAGCGAGGCCGTGATCTACGTGATCATGGCGGCGGTGCTGATCGTCAGGCCGCGAGGCCTCCTGGGCGAGGAGGGTCGCTTCTGATGCCTGCGATCGACAAACATATCGACAAGCATATCGGCAACGCCCTGGTCTGGCTGCTGCTGCTGACGGCGCCGTTCTGGCTGGTGAGCATCGGCGGCTATGTCGAGCTCGGCACGCGCGTGGTGATCTACGCGCTGGCCGCGATGGCGCTCAACTTCCTGCTGGGCTACACGGGCGTGCTGTCCTTCGGCCACGCCGCCTATTTCGGCCTCGGCGGCTACGGCACCGCCCTGACCATCAAGTATCTCTACCCCAGCACGCCCGTGGCGATGCTGGTCGGCATCGTCGCCGGGACCGTGGCGGCCGGGCTGATCGGGCCGCTGATCATCAGGCTGCGCGGCGTCTACTTCGCCATGGTGACGATCGCCTTCGGCCAGGTGTTCTATTTCATCTCCTTCAAATGGAGCTCGGTCACCGGCGGCGACGACGGGCTCAGCGCCTGGCAGCGCCAACCGATCGATTTCGGCATCGGCACCCTCGATATCCTGCACGAGAACAAGGCGCTCTATTACTTCGTGCTGGCGATCTTCGCGATTTGTGCCGGTGCCATGGCCTTCCTGCTGCGCTCGCCCTTCGGCCGCACCCTGATGGCGATCCGCGAGAACGAGCGCCGCGCCCGGTTCCTGGGCATCCCCATCGACCGCCATATCTGGATCTCCTGGGTGGTCTCCTGCTTCTTCGTCAGCGTCGCCGGCTGCCTCTATGCGCTGCTGAACGACTTCATCGACCCGCGCGCCATCCGCTGGGACCAGTCGGGGAACTTCGTCATCATGGCGGTGCTGGGCGGCATGCGCAGCTTCTGGGGCCCGCTCATCGGCGCCGCGATCTTCCTGGTGCTGCAGGACTATGTCTCGAGCCACACCGAGAACTGGATGTCCTTCGTGGGCCTGTTCTTCGTGCTGATCGTGCTGTTCTTCCCGCGCGGCGTGCTCGGCCTCATCAAGCGCAGGAGCGGATCGTGACCCTGCTCAAGGTCGAGAACGTCTCGAAGCGCTTCGGCGAGCTGGTCGCCGTCAACAACGTCTCGATGACCGTCGAGCCCGGCGAGCTCCGGGCCGTGATCGGGCCCAACGGCGCCGGCAAGACCACCTTCTTCAACCTCATCAGCGGATTCCTGACGCAGTCCTCCGGCCGCATCCTGTTCGACGGCGAGGATATCTCGGCGCTGCTCCCGGCCCGGCGGGTCTGGCGCGGCATTGCCCGGACCTTCCAGATCACCGAGGTCTTCCCCGAGATGACGACGCGGGAGAATCTCCGGATCGCGGTCGAGGTCGCCTCGGGCTACCGCACCCGGACCTGGCTCTCGCGCCACGCCGATACCGAGGTCCAGGCCCGCGTCACCGAGCTCCTGCGCCAGGGCGGGCTCGCCGACAAGGCGAACCGTCTGGTGGGCGAGCTCTCCCATGGCGACCAGCGCGCGACCGAGATCATGATGGCGCTCGCCCTCAAGCCACGCCTGCTGCTCCTGGACGAGCCGACGGCCGGCATGGGCGAGCAGGAAACCTATGACGTCACCCAGCTCATCCGCAGGCTGCACAAGGACCAGAAGCTCTCGATCGTGCTGATCGAGCACGATATGCGGGTCGTGTTCCATCTGGCCGACCGCATCATGGTCCTGGCCGAGGGCACGATGCTGGCCGAAGGCACGCCCGGCGAGATCGCGGCGAACGAGGCCGTCCAGGCCGCCTATCTGGGGAAGGTGGCATGAGCGCGCTCGAGGTCGAGGGTCTCCACACCTATTACGGCAAGAGCCACATCCTGCATGGCGTGAGCCTCGAGCTGCGCGAAGGCGAGATCGTCACCCTGCTCGGCCGCAACGGCGCCGGCAAGACGACGACGCTGCGCAGCCTGGTCGGGCTGACCCGCGCGCGCGAGGGCGCCGTGCGCATCTTCGGTCAGGCCACCACCGACTGGCCGCCCTTCCGCATCGCCCGGCTGGGGCTGGGCTATGTACCGGAAGGCCGGCGGATCTTCCCCAACCTCACCGTCGACGAGAACCTGCGCGTGCCGATCGAGCGGCCAGGCCCCTGGGACATCCCGCGCATCTACCAACTCTTCCCGCGCCTCGCCCAGCGCAAGACCAACAAGGGCCGCCAGCTCTCGGGCGGCGAGCAGGAGATGCTGGCGATCGCCCGCGCCCTGCTGCTGAACCCGAAGATCCTGGTGCTGGACGAGCCGTCGCAGGGCCTGGCGCCGCTGATCGTGCAGGAAGTGTTCCGGGTCGTGAAATCGATGCGCCAGGAGGGAATCTCGGTCCTGCTGGTGGAGCAGAACGTGCGGGCGGCGGTCGAGATCGCCGATCGCGCCTATGTGCTGGATGACGGCAAGGTGGTGTTCTCCGGCCCCGCCGCCGAATTCGCCAAGGACGAGCAGCGCGTGCGCGCCCTGGCCGGTGCCAGCGCGGAGGAATGGGCGCCGCCCGCAGGCCGGGCCTAACGCGGTTCACGATCAAGGGGGATCGGGAACCGCGCCAGATTCCTCTGGCAACCTCGCGCTTTTCTCCGCCGCCTTCGCCGGCTATCGCCGCCAGAAATCCGCGATTTGCCCTTCCCGCATGCCATGGGTTTCACTTCCTCCCATGGGATTTTCACGGATTCGCCTGAGAACAGGGCCTTTGCAGGGATCTCCTGCCACCAATATTTTTCAAGCCATTGAAAATAAGTCGTTTTCAAAGCGATAGTCAGCTTACAGAGCACTCGAAAAACAGGCTCGGAACAGGGGCCTCTCAGGCAAGGATCAGGCGCTTGAGGATGGCGACGGCGGCCCACACGCAAAGCTATTATATTTAGAACAAAAAGAGAACAATGTCAAGCGGGCTATTGCCGCGGCACCTCCCGACACCGAGCCAGCGCGGCGGCGACGCGGAACAGCGACATCATCTTCGACCACGCCTGGAGCACCATCCGATCCGTCTCGATCGGACAGCACGCCAGCGCCTCTCAGGAATATCGCCCGCAGGCAGGTCGGAATGCTTCAGGCCGCCGGGACGGAGTTCGGCTCGGCACCGTCGCGGTTCATGGCGCTGCGCTGGGCAGCCAGCTCGTCCAGATGCTCGCGCAGCCGCGGGTGCCGCGCCACGAAGGTACGGAACTCGCGCTGGTCGAGCATGAGGAGCTGGCAGTAGTCGGTCGCGGTGACGTCCGCCGACCGGCGGGCGCCGCTGAGCAGCGCCATCTCGCCGAAGAACTCGCCGGGGCCGAGCGGAATCTCGCGCCCGCCCACACTCACCTGCACGCCCCCCTTGGAGATGAAATAGGCGGCGTCCGGACGGTCGCCCTTGCGGATGATCCGCTCGCCGGGTGCCGCGGTGCGCGGGCGGAACAGCAGCAGGAGATCCTCGCGCGCCTGGGCGTCGAGATCGGCGAAGATCGGGAACAGCTCGACCAGGTTCTTGAGCTGCAGCCCATGCTCGGCCTCGCGCGCCTCGGTGCGCTTGCGCAGCTCGGCGAGCTGCCCCTGCAGGCGGGCGAGGCGCTTCTCGCCATAGGTTCCGCGCCGCATCCAGGCGAGCAGCCTGTCCACCGCGCCGAAGGCCAGCGGATTGAGCGTGATCGACAGCAGGGCGCCGGCAAGGATCAGGTCGCGGCCCTCGCCCGGCATCAGGCCCATGGAGACTCCGAGCCCGGCCAGGATGAAGGAGAACTCGCCGATCTGCGCGAGGCTGGCCGAGACGGTGAGCGCCGTCGATTTCGGGTAGCCCATGATGATGACGATCAGGAAGGCCAGGATCGACTTGCCGATGATGATCAGGAGAAGCACCGCCAGGACGGCCAGCGGCTCGCGGATCAGGATCGAGGGGTCGAACAGCATGCCGACCGAGACGAAGAACAGGATGGCGAAGGCATCCTGGAGCGGCAACGAGTCCGCCGCGGCGCGATGGCTGAAATGGGATTCGCTCAAGACCACGCCGGCGAAGAAGGCGCCGAGCGCGAAGGAGACGCCGAAGAGCTTGGCCGAGCCATAGGCGATCCCGAGCGCCACCGCCAGGACCGAGAGCGTGAAGAGCTCGCGCGAGCCGGTGCGCGCCACCTGCTTGAGCAACCAGGGCACCAGCTTGGGACCCAGCAGGATCGCGACCGTGACGAAAGCCGCGACCTTGCCCAGCGTGATCAGGAGATTGACCAGGAGATTGCCCTCGGCGGCATGCTCGCCGGCCTGGCCGCCCAGGAGCTCGGCGAAGGCCGGCAGCAGCACCAGCGCCAGCACCATCGCCAGGTCCTCCACGATCAGCCAGCCGACGGCGATGCGGCCATTGGCGCTCGTCACCTGGTTGCGATCCTCGAGCGCCCGCAGCAGCACCACCGTGCTCGCGACCGAGAGGCAGAGGCCGAGCACGATGCCGGCGCCGAGGCTCCAGCCCCAGGCCATGGCCATGCCCGTGCCCAGCAGCGTCGCCAGCAGGATCTGGCCGATGGCGCCCGGGACGGCGACCCAGCGCACGGCCATGAGGTCGGCGGCGGAGAAATGGAGACCGACGCCGAACATGAGAAGGATCACGCCCATCTCGGCGAGCTGCCCGGCCATGCCGCTGTCGGCAACGAAACCCGGCGTGAAGGGTCCGAGCGCCACCCCGGCCAGCAGGTAACCGACCAGCGGCGGCAGGCGCAGATGATAGGCGAGGAAGCCGAAGCCGAAGGCCAGCACGAAGGCCATGGCCACGGTCGCGATCAGAAGTGCCTCGTCATGCATGCGCCGCCAGTCCCCCCTCCCATCGCTCCCGACATGGCAAGACCGGCCTTCTCAACCGGCGCCATCATTCCCCCATACCTGATCCGACGCTCCCGGGCCAGCGACCAATGCCGGAGGCGCCAAAACTCAGGAAGATCATGAAAATAGGAAAGCAACCTCTCCTTCAGCAAAAACGGAAAGAACGGCGCCGAACCGCGGCAACGGCGAGATGCCTTTCGGGCTTCGGCTCGGCCGACGCGCGGCGAAACGAGCTGCAGCGTGATGGACGGCTGCAGGTCGCTCCCTTACCCCAACGGGCCTTCGGCGGACTTGAGATGACCCGCCGAGCCGCTCGCCATCGGCCGACTTCGCCTGAGAACAGGGCCTTTACAAGAGTCGGTCCGCGCCGAGCTTTTCCAAGTCGCTGGAGACAGGCCCTTTTTCAGGCATCCCTCGGTTTACGGAGGTCTCGAATAACAGGCCCGGATCAGGGCCGTATCAGGCCGCGATCAAGCGCCGACGATAGCGGCGACCAAATCTTCGTTCTCTGGCATCATAGAACAAAACATGAACAATATCAAGCGAAGATAGTGCTTCAGGCGTCCGCCGAGAAGCCGGTTCGACAAGACAAGCGAGCCCTGCCCGCGTTTGGCCTGGGGGCTTGTGTTGTGGTTGCGGGGACCCGCAATCACCTTAATTTGCCGTGTCCACTTGCAGTCAAAACCCGCTGCCGGGTTATACGACTGTGACTGGGCAATAGTTATCGGGCGGAGGACGAATACTGCCGAGTGAGCGGTTCTTCAACTGAAGACGGAAGGTAGCCAGGACTTGTGTCGTTTGGTCGTAAGTCAGATCAATTTGTATCCTACCATCCAGAGCGCGATAGACCGCCGCCGGATCTATAATCCGCGCGTCGCCCTGCGCCCCCTTCCACGTATCTTCCAATACCGGCCTATCGAATAGTGACGGGTCGATCACGTACCGGGATCGCCCAATACCTACGACGGGCTCGAGCGGTTTGCCGGGCTGCATGTTCAATTAGGTCGGCAACCCACGCCATCGCTCAGCTAACACCGTGACCCACCGCCCCCATGGAGGTGAAACCTCAATAACGTATTCGAGGCATTAAGCTTTCTGGGCAATTTACAACCAAATCGGTCTGCCTGAACATGAGATGATGCGGCTGGAGCGAATTGCCCCCGACCGCCATTGAGGATGGGGACAAGACCCTTCTGGTCATGGAAGGTTTTTTAGTCATTGCGGCCATCGTCCTCGCCATATGGCTGCTAAATAAGCCTTGGCGAAGCCGTCGCCCAAGCCGGCCCAACCTTTCGCCCCAGGAGCGGTCCACCACAACCGCTACCCCGCAGGCGAAGAATACCTACCGCCCTGCGCGTCCCGCCGGCAGCAGCAGCATCAAATTTGGTGAGATTGGATCAGGCTCGACCGCTGCTCCCCGCGACCTGAAGGGGCTGCACGACGCCTTTACCGGCGAGGCCCTCAACGAAAAAAGGGGACTCTACCAATGCGGGGCATGCAAAGTATTCTACCACACGGAAAGCTTCGATCTCATCCGAGCGGAGAACGGAAGTCGATGCGTTGCGTGCCAAGCCGCGGCTATTCACCCGGTTGGTGCCCAGGCGCGGCCGACCGATGGACGGGACTACACGCCGAGCCTCGTGACGCTGGGGAATTTCCGATCTCATTTTGGTCAGGTCGTCACTTTCGAAGGCCGTGTTGTCGAAGTTCGGACCAGTCGGCGTGGGTCTGACTTTGCCGTCATGTTTGAGCGCAAAAAATGGGCGGAAGGTTTCAAACTCGTCTTCTTCCGGGGATCGATCCGAAATTCGGGTGGGCCACAATTTATCTTAGGAATGAAGGGAAGGACTATCCGTGTGCGTGGCCTCCTCATCAATCACAACCGGTGGGGTCCTGAGATCATCATCAATGATCGAAGCATGATTCTGAGCGTGCGCTGATGCAGTGGACAAATAAGAAAGGGCCGCTTCCGAGCAAGCTCGATGAGATGCGGGCCAGAACACCGCGTGAGATCTTGGGTGTTGCCGACACAGCATCAATCGTCGAGATCAAAACCCGCTATCGGGAACTCGTGAAGACCTACCATCCGGATTCGGTCGATCCATTTATGCGCAGCTACAGCGAAGAGGCGCTGAAGATTATCAACGACGCTTATGCGCGATTGACGAGGGAATAGCGGATGACGGACGGTCGCTATCTTCGCCATTCAGCCATCGATTGGTTCACACAAGACGCTCTTAAGGCCGCCCGTATCGCTGTCATTGGCGCAGGCGCGGTCGGCAACGAGGTGATGAAGAACCTCGCCCTCCTCGGCGTCGGGATCATCGACGTCTTCGATCCCGACACGATCGAAGAACACAACCTGACCCGAAGCGTCCTGTTTCGGGATTCCGATATTGGCCAGACGAAGGCGAGCGTGGCGGCGCAACGTGTCCAGGAACTCGACCCCGGCGTCCGAGCGAATGCCTATGTCGGCGACTTCTGGAAAACTCTCACATTCGATCTACTGAACGCGACCACAACTATTTTCTGCTGTGTCGATAATTTTGAAGCGCGAATCCGATGCAATACGCTCGCCTATCTTGCGAAGAAGGACCTGGTCGTGGTCGGGCTTGATAGTCGCTATGGAAGCGTCGAGCTCTTCCCGTTCGGCTCCGGACAACAGGGCGGATGCTATGAATGCGCCCTGCCACCATCTGTCTACCAGAAGATTAGCAAGCGCTACTCCTGTGGCTGGTTGAAGAAGGCCTCCTTCATTGAGGGTAAGATCCCGACGACGATCATCACGGCGTCCGCGGCCTCAAGCGTGGCCGTCTCGCTCGGTCTGCGCTTCGGCGGCGCAACAGAGGCGCAGTCCGCCAAGATACTTATCGACACGATAGCTGGAACCAGTTCGCGGAACACCGTAGGCATTAACCCGGAGTGCCCATGCTGCCAGCGCCTGCCCGAAACAGCCCGATTGCTGGCCAGTGATCGTCTGATTGTGGATGAGAAACTCGCACTGGATGCGGAGATCGCCATTGAGGCGAGTGAGCCAATCTTAGTCAGCTACACCGTCGATGGAAGCGAGACCATCGTGTGGGAGTCTGCTAGCAAGTTTGACGACACGTTTCCAGCGACGATTAGCGAGCGGCCGGACGACGTGATCCTCGATATTCGCGATCATTTCACCTTAGGTGAGATCGTTGGGCGCTTTAGCGGGCGGAGCATGCCGTGTAAGTTTCTCGTCTGTCGTACAGAACCACCATTGATCGTCGAGATGCGAGGGGGAAATGCCTGAACTAAAGATCATCGTGAGAACTGCTGATCAAACGCGAAAGGCGGAAGTGAACCTTGTCGATACGACAAACGGCTCTGATGTTATCCAAGCCGCTATCGACAATTGGAAGCTGCCGCATGACACGGATTATAGTTTGACGAACGCGACTTCGGGCAAGACGATGAATCCGGGCCAAACGCTTGCGGCCAATGCTGTGAAGGAGGGGGACATCCTTGAGATCCAGCCTGTTCTCGTCGCGGGAGCTTCTTTGTGAGCGCA